>NZ_JADNPO010000001.1:0-253201 GCF_015558105.1 Holdemania sp. 1001095H_141210_F2 | reverse complement strand
TGTATGGATATGTATTCCCCTTACTTCTCTGTCGTTCACCACTGTTTCCCTCACGCCAAGATCATTCTTGACCGCTTCCACATCGTTCAGCTGCTCAGCCGCGCTCTCAATAAGACCCGCGTCAATTTCATGAATCAGAGTAAGTCTCATTACAATAAGCTCAAACGCTATTGGAAACTCCTTCTTAAATTTGAAGATGACCTGAATGATCAGGACTTCAAAAAATGGGTTTGCTTTCCATCTCTGATGCGCGAAATTGACATTGTCCACTTCTTAGTTGAACTGGATCCGGAGCTCAAGGCGACTTATGAGCTCTATCAGAGTCTCCTTACCGCGCTCAACCGGAAAGATCCTGACGCCTTCCTCCAAGCTTGTCTGAATCCTGATCCTTTGATCTCCAAGCCCATGAATACTGCCATTCAGTCCTTAGTGGAACGGAAAGAGGCAGTGATCAACGCCTTGACTTACTCATTTTCTAATGGCATGATTGAAGGTACGAATAATCTGATTAAGGTCATCAAGCGCCTGGCTTTCGGTTATCGTTCTTTCATTCAATTTAAGACCCGCATTTTACTTATTTCTAACACCTTAGTTCCCTGCCGTTTTCTCAATTAAAAATGAGTCCCATTTCTGGAACTCATCTGCGTCTTTCTTGTTTCGGTTTTTCTCTCACCAACACTATTTTTGAAAGAGCCATTTTACTTTTGATAATGGATTAGTCTGCCGTTGGTTTAACGGTCAGGCAAAAATCAGTCCTCGTATCACCGGATATTATATGGAGCGTCACAATCGAAATAGGCTCGCTGCTGATATGCACAGAAATGTTCTGTCGGTAATGTACGACAGTGCTATGGCGGTGCAGGAGGTCTATAACATTCTGGTACAGGATACAACGATCTCTGATAAAACCAAGGGGCAGCTCCTTCAGAACTATCCTTGTGAAAGTAAAATGGACGAAGCGGTATTTCTAACCTCTGCGTTGTGCTTTGGTATGGAGCGTAATTTCGTAAAGAGAGATACAAATACAAAGAATCTGTTGTCAGCTGGAAATCTTTCTCCGGTTGTGAAAGATTTTATTTACGATGGCGGAACACCAAAGCCATGCCGTCATTTCTGCGGACGAGACAATGAACTTGAAACTTTACATCAGCTGTTGTGTAAATATGGAAAGGTATTTCTACAAGGTATCGCCGGTATTGGAAAAAGTGAGTTAGCAAAAGCCTATGCAAAAACTCATAGCAAGGAGTACACAAATATCCTGTATCTCTCTTACACTGGTGATTTGAAGCAAGATATTTCTGACATGGATTTTGCGGATGATCTGCCGGATGATGACAGCGAAGAACGCTTCCGCAAACATAACCGTTTCCTGCGCACATTGAAAGAGGATACTTTATTTATCATTGATAACTTCAATACTACAGCAACGCAGGATGGTTTGCTGTCGGTTGTGATGAAATATCGCTGCCGTATTCTGTTCACTACACGAAGCAGCTTTAACAACTATACATCCATGAATCTGGAAGAAATTGCAGATACAGACGCTTTGGTTAATTTAATGGGCTGTTTCTATTCTGAAGCTGAAAAGAACCGTCCGATTTTGGAGCAGATTATCCAAGCAGTACACAGCCATACTCTGGCGGTAGAAATGTCAGCTCGTCTGTTGGAAAGTGGAATTATGGAGCCGTTACTCCTGTTGAAGAAGCTGAAAGAAGAAAAAGCTGCCCTGGATGCTACCGATACCATCGGTATTTCAAAAGACGGCAAAAGTCGCAAGGCTACCTATTATGACCATATTCATACTTTGTTTTCTCTGTATCAGCTTTCTGAAGAAGAAACAGATGTTATGAGAAATCTTGCGCTGGCTCCTTTGTCCGGCATTCAGAACAGATTATTTGCAAACTGGCTGAAGCTGCGTGATATGAATACTGTCAACGACCTCATAGAAAAAGGCTTCATAAAAGCAATGGAAGGTCGCATGATTGCCCTTCATCCGATGATGCAGGAAGTGACAGTGGAGAAAACGAAACCTTCCGTGCAAAGTTGCTATGCCTTAATGGATAGCTTGCAGCAAATCTGCCTGCGTCACGGAGAAGAAGTTTCCTATTATAAACAGTTATTCCAGACTATCGAATCTGTGATAGCTCAGATTGAAAATGATGATATGTCGGCATATCTCCGTTTCTTGGAAGATGTGTTCCCGTATATGGAGAATTATCATTATTATCCGGGCATGGAACAGGTTATTGATACACTGTCTGCATTGCTGAAAGATGTGGCTGCCGGATCTGCGTCTGATCGAGCATTACTGCTCAGCTATCGAGCAGCTTATGAGAAGAAACCGGATAAAGCAATCAAGATGCAGAAAGATGCCATTGCTATGATTTCAGAAGTCACACCGGATAATGCCCTTTTGGTTTCCAATCTCTATGCTAATCTTGGTGGAATGTATCGAGTAAATAGTAAACTGGAACTTGCTAAAGAGAACATGGAACAGGCAATCAGAATTATGGATGAATATGGTCTGGATTATTACCATGACAGCATTGTGCAGATTACAAACTATGCTGTATTACTGACAGATATGGGACAGCCGGATGTTGGTCTATCTGCGTTACGAAAGCTGTGCCGTGTAATCCGAGAATATAATTCTGATACGGGTCTGGATTATGCCAGTGTACAAGAAGCTATGGGCGGTATCTGCCTGACTATGGGAGAAATCCAACAGGCTACTTCTCATTTCCAGAAAGCTATGGAAATCTATGAAATGGTATTTGAGTTTGAACCGGATATGATTGAAGCAAAGAAACAGGAACTGCTTGGGACGTATGCACAGGCAGGATTATATCTTGGAAAGAAAATGCTTGAGTAGAGCGAAAATTTGAAGCTTACATAGTGTCAGGAGGATGTATTATGGAACATAGAACCATTAAAGGAGTTGGAGGAGAAGTACATTATTGGATTTCAAGAACCAAAGACATACCTAAGGGGACAATTGTTTTTAGCCATGGCTTAACAGCGAATCATACAATGTTCGAAAAGCAAATCGAATATTTCAAGAATGAATATATAGTAATTGCGTGGGATGTTCCTATGCATGGTTTATCTGTGCCTTATAATGATTTTTCTTATGAAATACTGCAAGAGATTTACATCAAATATTAGAACAGGAACACATTGAAAAAGTTTGTTTGGTAGGAATGTCAATGGGAGGATATCCTTCACAAATGTTTGCACATTTATATCCCAAAAAGGTGCAATGCTTCATAGCTGTTGATACAACACCATTTGGAACAGCATACTATTCAAAATCTGATTTGTGGTGGCTTTCTAAAGTTAAGCCAATGGCAAACTGGTTTACAGATAAGATGCTTCGTAAGAGTATGGCAAAATCCATATCTGTAACAGACTATTCTTATAATAAAATGATAGAAATATTAGCACCATTATCAAAGAAACAAATTATAGAACAAATGGACATCGCTTATGGAAAGTTTGCACAGGAAAACAGGGATTTACATTTGACATGCCCAGTATTGATTTTGCTTGGTGACAAAGATAAAACTGGAAAAGTCAAACGATATTGTATTGCATGGGCAGATACAACAGGATATCCGTTACATATCATTGAAAACGCTTCTCATTTTTCTAATGGGGATAATGCAGAACAAGTTAATTCTGAGATAGAGCAGTTTGTTAAACAAACTGGTGTGGATTCGATTTAAATCTAAATCTGTAGAGAACGTAAAATTTCAGTAAGCCGGTGAGTTTAACTGAGAGATGAATTTGAAATTTCTGTTGAGTTTTATATGGATTCCACCTATATTCTACCAACAAGGGATTTTATTTAAACAATGAAAGAAGTACCTTTATATCATCAAATGATTGGAGGAATGCATATGAACCAATTAGTTACAGGGAAGTTTATAGCATTAAAGAGGAAACAGAAAAATTTAACGCAAGAACAATTAGCAGAGAAGCTTGGAGTTTCCAATAAGACCATTTCAAAGTGGGAAACTGGTAAGTGTATGCCAGACTATTCCATTGTAAAAAGCTTGTGTGAAGAACTTGAGGTTACGGTGGCAGAACTGATGGATGGTGAAATATCCGAAGAAAAAAGTGTTCGTACATATGATGATGGACAGATTATAGATTTACTTAGACGAACACAAGAGTTAGAAAAACAAAAAAATATGCTATATGGAGTTATGCTAATTGTAATGGGCATTGCATTACAGGCTCTTTCGTATGCGTTTGGAGGTTCAAATATTAAAGATTTCGTTTCTGGTGTACTATTAGGATTATCAATTGTAGAAATGTTGGGTGGTATTTATGTTGTTGGAAAGTCATTGGCAGGAAGATAAATTTCAGCAATATTGAGTAACGAATATGAATTTGACGAGGTGTAAAAATGAGAAAAAATAAATCTACGCTGTTCTATGTATCAGCAGTATTGTTTTACTTAGCTGCAATTCTAAACTTTGTGGGTGGAGACCATAATTCCATAGCTGTTGTGTGGTTGTGCCTTGGTTCAACATTTCTTTGCTTAGGTTCAGTATATTCTAAAAAGTCTAAAGAAAATAACAACAAAGATGAAGAATAACCAATTCAAATTTGCAAGGAACTGAAAATTTCAGTTTTCAGCGGACAATTTAATATGGTGTCATTCGGCAAATTAAATGCGGCTTGCTCCCGCAGATTAAAAATAACTTTTTGAGGTATGCAGAAGCATTGCAAAGCGTATTGTTTGCTACCATTTCTGCACACTGTTTTATGTAAAAGAACCATCATGCAGATTACATGATGGTCCGGAAGTCAGCCGAGTTCGCAGTCATTGATTGCCTGCATGACGGCATCGGTAGTGATGATATTTAAATTTGAACTGTTTCCGATCAGAAGGCTAGCGTTACAGAGTTTGTTGATCATACGTGGAGTTCCATTTGCGGCATTTAAGATCGCTTCAAGGGCATTTTCTTCGAATACCGTCTGAGAGCATCCGGCGCCCTTCAGCTTGGAGGCCACATAAGAATGTCCTTCTGCTTTGGACATTCCTTCAAGATTGTAATTCATGACAATCCTCTGACGGAACGGTTCGTGAATGCTGAGCCTGAGAGTACTGTTCAGCTGTGGTAAACCGGCAAGCAGGACAACGGCTCTATCCCTGGAATCCATTTCAAAGTTGAACAGCATTTTCAAGTCATTTAAGACGGCGTTTCCGATATAGTTTGCTTCGTCTATGATGATGACAGGTGTTTGCCTTTTTTCGAGAACGAGGCGATTGATCTCATTCTGTATGATCTTGAAGTTATCTGTTTTCCGGAATGCAGGCTGTGCACCAAGTTCAGAAGCCAGATTCCGATAGAAATCATTCACGGTAAGCGTAGACAGGCTGGAATAGACTACTTTATATAAAGAAGGATTCAATCCGGCAGACCAGTTGCGGATAGCGGTGGTCTTGCCTCTTCCGGCACTGCCGGTCAGCAATCCAAAGCCTTTGGTGGTCAGCAGATAATTCAGGCGGAATAGAACTTCCTTGTATTCCTGAGTTTCTACGAGGACTTCCTTTGAGTTCTTTAAGAATGGGTTGAACTCTAACCCATATCTGGCAGTGTAATCCATGGTTATTCATCTCCTTTGCAAAGGCGTACTTTTTCTCGTTTGACTAATGCGTTTTCTGTTTTGTTGAGAAGCCGGATAGGGGTAAGTGTCCCATCTGTTTCGACAACAAAGATATCTTTCATATCCGGGGAATACCGCAGCCGGATACGCTGACGAGCAAAGCGATAGTCTACTTCGTATTCGATCTGGTCAATTACAATGACACAGTCAGCAGAAACACGACGTTCAATCTCCAGAAGAAAATGTTTGTCGATATCATCTGCCGGGAGCCTGCGGATCTGTTCTGGTTCGGAAAAGAAGCGGTCTTGTGGCGTCATTCCTCGAAGAGAAGAATGAGGAGTCTGATTATACCGCTGGACATAAGAATGAAGACTGCCGCGCAGTTCATCCAGCGAATGGAAATCCTGCATGTCAAGGCCTGCCATCCACTGATCCTTCAGTGTGCGGAACCAGCGTTCGATCTTTGCTTTTCCGGTTGGAGTATATGGCTGACAGTAACTGAGTGTTGTACCGATTCTGGCTGCAAGAAGCTCCATCTGCCTGTTTTTGTAAGATTTTCCATTATCGAAGTTAAGCACTTTGGGACGTCCGTACTTTGATACGGCTGATTTCATGACAGACATCAGGTTCACAAAGTTATCATTATAAAAAGCATCAATGCCTGTAATGAAACGACTGGCATCATCAATTAGGGCAATGATGTAAATACGGTGTTTCTTCCCGTCTTTATCGGTGAGCCTTGGTCCAACGCTGCTGTCACCGCACCATACTTCATTGATGTGTGGCCGTTCATAACGCCGCATATCCCTGTGAGGTGTCTGGCGAAGCTCGTTCTGGAGCTGGTTTACAAAACGACAGACTGTGGATTCGGAAACCTGACCGTTTATGATGGAACCATCAGTTTTGAGCTGTCTGTAGATGGCTGCTGCTGACATACGGGGGTAATTCATCTTGAAGTAACGGATCCGTTCCTGCAGATCATCATCAAGCTTGCGGCTCATACCGGCATCTGCCCTGCTTTTAGGCACGAGGGCATCAAAGCCGTGGTTCTGGTAATCGAGATACCATTTTTCAATGGTTGCAGGTGCATAATGATGGACACGTCCGTCAGGACCCACAAGCCCTTTGTTAGAAATTTCGGTGTAGAAAGCGGTCTTACTCGGATAGTTTTCATCCAGACCTGCGATAAGTGGAGCAATCGCACCATAGCGCATAAGTGCGATTTCCTGCTGTTTTTCTGGTTTCATGATATTTAAGCCTCCTTTTACCCAAAGGATACTGAAAAAGAAGGAAACTGTCGTGTAAGGTTATGTTGGTAAAAGAAAAAGTTTATTGACGGTAGTTTTTATCTGCATGAACTGCCTTGAAAAATGTGAAAAACAGCCGGTAACAAGGGAATTCCATTCTGAGAATGACAGCCTGACAGAACAAAGTCGTTCTTTCCAGCAGAGTCTGTAGGTACGTATAACAGCTTTGAGATTGTTTTCATCAATGAAGCACTGGTCTGCCAGGATGCGAGACAGAGCGTGTCCAGATTCATAAGCATGAATGGCGGTTATCTGTACATTCAGAGGAATCTGGGAATAAGGAACCAGCGAAGAAAGCAGGAGTGCGTGGGTATGCCCGCATGTTGTGCAATAAACACGAACTATGGTCAGCGTGATCGTTTCGTCTTTCATCTGGACGTTTCGTTTATAGGAACCATAGCGGATCAGGCACCCGGAATGTCCGCAGGTACAGGAAATAAGGTTCAGATCGAGAGAATCTATCGTTTTATTATAAAAATCTTGAGAAATAAGGTTGTAGTTTTCTGTTTTGATTGTTATCATAGGAATGGACATAGCTGTTGCTATGTTGTGGTTTTAAAGCAGAAGTCAAACTTTGGTCGGGGAGATTTCTGCTTTTTCTATTAGTTACAATCAAACATGATAGCACAAGAAGTCTCAGGATAAAACAATCTGATGGAAAATACGTCAGATTCTCTTATGCTGGGACTTCTTCTATTCTGCATGAAAAGTTGAAAATAAGTTTGTTATAAAGTGTTTGATAATAATATGGTTAAACAAGGCAGTCTTGCACTACGGTGTATGGCTGCTTTTTTCATCTGCAAGTATTATATACTCTTGAAAATCACTATTAAAAATGGTATGATTTGTATGAATAATCATACTTTGGAGGATTGGATATGGACTTTAAAAATGGAAAATATGCTTGGATGGTAAAGATTGGCGAAAAAGGACAGTTTGTAATTCCTAAAGAAGCAAGAGAACTCTTTGATCTTCAGCCAGGGAATGAAATTCTGGTTCTTGGAGATGAGAAAAGAGGAATTGCAATCCTGCCAAAAGAAATGCAAATGGAATATATCCAAAAGATTTTTTCGGAAATAGATGAATAAAGGATGGTGTGATACATGAGTAAAATAGTTTTCTTTTGTATTCCGGCGCATGGTCATACAAACCCTACTCTTGGCGTTGTACGTGAATTGGTTTCTCGTGGGCATCAGGTATGGTACTATTCTTATAATATCATGCGTGAAAAAATAGAATCCGCAGGAGCTACTTTCGTTTCTTGTGATGATTATGATATGGAGCAAAAGCTCACACCTAAAGATTCCGTACGTGTTGGTAAAGACCTGGCATTTTCGACGAAAATTTTAGTAGACACAACCTTAGCTCTTGATGATAAAGTGTGCGAAGATATGAAACGGCTGAAGCCGGACTGCATTGTTGCTGATTCAATGGCGGTATGGGGAAAAGCAATTGCTATAAAATTAGGAATACCTTTTGTTTCTTCTACTACAACTTTCGCATTCAATCAATATTCTGCAAAAATCATGAAGCAAGGTATTGGTGAATTAGTACGAATGTTAATTTCTATGCCCAAAATCACGAAAAATATAAAGCGCCTGCAGGACAAAGGGTATCCGATTAAAAGTGTACTTGATATTATCCAGAACGATGATAATACACACACGATTGTATACACTTCTTCTGATTTTCAGCCTTGTGCAGATACATTCTCAGACAAATACGTTTTTGTTGGTCCATCTATCCGCCCTGCTACTGATAAGATTGTAAAAACCAAAGAAAAACTGATCTATATTTCTATGGGCACCGTAAATAATGATATGATGCCTTTATATAAAACTTGTATTACCACCCTTGCAGATACGGAATATCAGGTAATTATATCTGTTGGTAATTTGGTATCCATCAAAGAATTCGGAAAATTGCCAGAAAATATCTCTGTATATGAACACGTTGATCAAATTGCGGTGCTTCAAGTGGCAGATATATTTCTGTCGCACTGTGGAATGAATAGCGTAAATGAGAGCCTTTATTTTGGAGTTCCTTTACTTATGCTTCCACAGACCGCTGAACAGGGAGGTGTTGCTGAACGTGTGCATCAACTTGGAGCAGGAATTAAACTAAAGAAAACTGACAGAATTTCCATTCAAAATGCCATAAATAAACTTCTGTTAGTGGGCTCATACAAAGAAAATGCCATGAAAATCTCTTGTAGCTTTAAACACTGTTCAGGTTCCAAAGGGGCAGCTGATAAAATCGAACAAGTTTGCAGGAAATAATATTGTACAAAATTTTAATTGCAGTCATGCACTACGGTGTGTGGCTGCTTTTCTTTTTTGCTCAATTTCCGCTCAATCCACGCTCAATGTGTTTTATGCCCTCTTTCAGTAGAATGAAATTGCAATGAAAACAGCACCAAATCAGAAAATCCGGTGCTACTTCAAAGCAAATCTACTGAAAGGGGGCATTTTTTATGAACACAAACAAGCGCAAGGAGGTACAGAGCAAATGAGAGAACTGAATAACATCAAAATTATCGCCGTCGATCATGGTTACGGCAACATTAAAACTGCGAACACAGTTACTTCTACCGGGGTGACCGCTTATGAAACAGAACCAATCTTCTCCGGCAACATTCTGGAGTATGGCGGTATCTATTACCGCATTGGGGAAGGTCACAAGGAATTTATCGCTGACAAGGCCATGGACGAGGACTATTACATTCTGACCCTTATGGCAGTTGCCAGAGAGCTGAACGTATATGGCATCCGTGAAGCAGATGTTCATCTGGCTGCCGGCCTGCCGCTGACCTGGATTCGCAAGCAGCGTGAAGACTTCCGAAACTACCTGCTCCGCAACAAGGAAGTGAACTTCCGATTTAACAGCAAGGACTATCACATCCGTTTTGTCGGATGTAACCTGTTTCCACAGGGATACCCTGCCATTGTCGGTCGTTTGGGGGATTTCAAAGGAACGAATCTTCTGGCAGACATTGGAAATGGCACGATGAACATTCTGTATATCAACAATAAAAAGGCAATGGAAAGCCGCTGCTGGACAGAAAAGTTTGGTGTCAATCAGTGTATGATTGCCGCTAAGAATGCGGTACTGGACAGCTTCGGGGTAAAAATCGAAGAATCCACCATTGAACAGGTGCTTCGCTTCGGTACTGCTGACATCAGCAAGTCGTATCTGGACTGTATCACTTCCGTAGCAAGGCGATATGTAGCTGATATTTTCGCCACACTTCGCCGCTATGAATACAATCCGAATTTGATGCGACTGTATATCGTTGGTGGTGGCGGTTGTCTGGTCAAACACTTTGGACAGTATGATGAAAGCCGAGTGACCATTCTGGATGATATTTGTGCGACAGCCAAAGGGTATGAATATCTCGCCTTTGCCAGCCTTCGCAGGAAGGAGTAACCCATGAGCGAGAATATCCGCAGCACAAACCTTCGCTTCAATCTGGAAAAGGACACACAGAAGCGAGCATGGCAATATCTTCAGGCCATGGACAAACAGCATTTCAAGTCCTACAGCAATGTAATTGCCGTGGCTCTGGTGGAATATTTTGACCGCTATTATCGCAGTCAGGATGATCCTTACTTTGAAACCAGAGAACGTGAGGAACGATTTGTAAATCAGATTGTTTTCGCTGTAGAAAGTGCCATGGAGAAAACACTTCCCATATTTCTTGCAGGCTGTATGGCGGGACTGTCGCAAATGCCGGTTACAACAACTCCGGTCACACAGCAGGAACCAGATGCAGAACTGGATTGGGACTTCCTTGGAGAATAAGTTTTCTCCGAGCTGATCTCATAGATGGGAGGTGAACACATGACACAATTTCTGACACAGGATAGTCCGATACCGCCGTATATGGCATTTCCAAGATTTCTACTGGACAAAGATGGACTGAGTGAAACCGCAAAAATTCTCTACACGGTTTTGCTCGACCGAGCAAGGCTGTCACAGAAAAACGATGGATGGTCAGATGAACAAGGTCATGTGTTCATTTTCTTTCCTATCAAGAGTCTGACAGAAACCATGCATAAGAGCGAAATGTCCATCAAGACTGCACTATCTGCTCTGGAAAAAGAAAATCTGATTGTCCGCAGACGTCAGGGCGCAGGGTTTCCAAACAGGATCTATATCAAATATCCATTGGAAGCACTGGCTCAGACGGACAGAAATCTTTCTGTTAGGCAGATAGATTCCTGTCCTACAGATGGAACGAAAACTGTCTCTGTGACAGAAAGAAAACTGTCCAGTAGTAATAAAGAGAAGAACAATATGAAAAGAACAAATACAGAGAGTAAGGATGAACGTACCGCCTATGGCTCTTATCAAAATGTTTTCTTGAGCGTGGAAGAACTGATTTCCTTGCAAAAGGTAGTTCCCCACTATCAGGAATACATTGAAAAGCTATCCAGCTACATGGCATCCAGTGGTAAGCAATATTCCAACCATGCTGCTACCATACGAAGCTGGGTGTTGCGTGACCATCCTGCTCCTGTCAAACGAACCTATGAATGTAAGGAGGATGAAAGCCTATGAAACCAATTAGCAACGCCGTGGACGATCTGTTTCAGCCAAGAGAGCTTGCAGCGGACGAATATCTGAACGAAGCTGACGGGCTGATCTATTGTTCCAAATGCCATACTCCCAGACAGCACCGAATTGAACTGAAGGAACGAGTATTTCTCCCCACAGTTCGCTGCCGTTGTCAACAGGAGGAATATGACAAACAAGAAGCGGAGCGCCAGCATCAGGAACATCTAATACAAGTATCCCGATTGAGAGCCAATGGATTGCAGGACAAATCCCTGCGAGATTACAACTTTGCTAATGATAAAGGCTATAATCCGGAAATGCAGAAAGCCCATGATTATGTGGCACATTGGGAGGAAATGAAAGCCAACTCGTTGGGATTGCTCCTCTGGGGCGATGTGGGAACCGGCAAATCCTTTTTCGCCGGATGCATTGCAAATGCCCTTTTGGACAAAGGAATTCCGGTTTTGATGACCAACTTTTCCAGAATCCTGAATACGCTGACCGGAATGTATTCCGATGACAGAAACCAGTTCATTGACAGCTTTAACAAATACAGTCTGCTGATTATTGATGATCTGGGAATTGAACGAAGTTCAGAATTTGCTCTGGAACAGGTATTCAATGTGATTGACAGCCGATACCGAAGCAAAAAGCCGCTGATTGTAACCACCAATCTGACCTTGGATGAGCTGAAACATCCGAAAGATCTGGCAAGAGCCAGAATTTATGACCGAGTATTGGAGCGTTGTGTTCCTCTGAAAATCAATAATCAGAATATCCGAGAACTGAACGCAGCTGCCAATATGCAGGAAGCACGAAAAATATTAAATTCCGGTACTTAATTTCACAGCCGATGGTGCTGAACAATTCGCCTATCAGTACACAGATAACCTTAAAATTGCAAAGCGAATTGTATCTGCACCATCTACACCGGATTACAGTACCAACCCGATACCAGAAAGGAGAATTTATGGCAAATAACAGACCTATGACCGAAGATGAAAAGAAATTATTGCAGGCACAGCACAGATTGGAAGCTGCTGAAGCCCGTGACCGTCAAAAAGAGCGTAAGGCAAGAACCAGACGATTGATCCAGATGGGAGCCGTATTGGAGAGCGTGTTCCCGGAAGTTCAGACCATGGAGCTTGATGATGTGAAGCTGGAGCTGAAAAGACGATTGAATACGGAAGAACGATTGAAGGCATAAGCCTTGGCAGCTTTGCTGCTATCCCGAAGGGCGCACTTACTCACCACCCATAAAATGGGCGGTGGTATCCCCTTCGGGGTCGTGCGCTCTGCGAGGCTTTGCGGCTCCATTGGAGCCTTATGTACAATGCCACGCTTTTTCAAATTGCTGTCATTGTCCACGCAGTTTCCGCAAGTACAACCGCTGATGCGTTTGTCAGCCGGGGTACAAATTGTACCCTACCTTGCGCTAACTGCCTGCGAAAATCTGCCACCGGCAGTTTTATCGCAGAGATAGGTGCAGCATTTACCGCACCTATTTTCTTTTTCAGAAAAAGAATCAAAAATTGTGCTGTGGCACAGGAAGGAGGAAAATAGTGAACTATTTCCATTTGGAAGCAAAAGTTGTGAGCCGTGGTGCAGGACGTTCCGTAATAGCAGCTGCCGCTTATGCATCCTGCTCCCGACTCTACAATGATTATGACGGACTTACCCATGACTACACCAGAAAACAGGGATGTTTGTATAGCGAAGTCTTTCTTCCGCAGTATGCACCGGCAGAATGGAAAGACAGGCAGCTGCTCTGGGAAGCAGTCGAATCCGTAGAAAAAACAAAGGACAGCCGACTGGCAAGAGAGTTTGTGGTTGCTCTGCCATCGGAACTGTCCTTGGATGACTGGAAAAATATGTTGGAGCGTTTTGTTCATGAGCAAGGTATTGACCTTGGAATGTGTGCGGATGTGAACATCCATGATCCGTACCCTCCGGGGCATAATCCCCATAGCCATATTCTTTTCACCATGCGTCCCTTGGATGAGCATGGCAAGTGGCAGGCAAAGACACAGAAAGAATATCTTTGTAAGCGTGGCAGCGAAGAACGTGGATTTACCGCTGATGAGTTCAAAGTCTCCAAGACACAGGGCTGGGAGAAACAATATATGTATCAGTTCGGGGAGAAAAAGGAGTATTTAACCCCGTCTGAAGCCGAGAAAATTGAGGGATGTATCAGAACATCAAAGACACCCAAAAGTACCCGCTATGGGAGACAGAACCCTCTTACAGAGCGTTGGAACAGCGAGGAACAGATATTTGCGTGGCGTAAGAGTTGGGAAACGATTATCAATGAAGAACAGGCACGTCATGGTATTGCCGATCGTGTAGACTGTCGCAGTCATGCCGCCAGAGGATTGAGCGAACAGCCGACCGTCCACGAAGGATACCATGCAAGAAAACTGGAATCCATGGGAATTGTTTCTGGCCGTTGTGAACTGAACCGTCAGATCAAAGCAGATAATAAGCTCCTGCGTGAATTGAAAAAACAAGTACAGAAGCTGATGAAAGCTGTCAAAGAAAATATTCCGGCCATCGCTTCTGCATTGGAAACTCTGCGTGACCACATGGTTCTGATTCAATATCAGTTGATCATGAATATTTCTCAGCAGGAAGCGGTAGTTTTCCAGAAAAATCTTCTGGCCGATATACTGGCTGAATACAAAAATGTAAAATCTGAAATCAAAGCCAAAACTGCTGAGAAAAAAGAACTGATTGCAGAGCAGAAAAACTGTGGTATTCACTTCATTCGTGCAAGTAAGCTGGATGAACAGATTGCTGCACTGACCGAGGATATTGAAGAACTGAAATTCCAGAAAGCACAGTTGCTGGCTCGTCTGAATTGCCAGGACAATGGTGTTGCTGCTAAGAAGCAGACATTAAAAGAGATGGATAGTGCACTGGACACTTTGGTGCAACAGCACACGTTATTGTCCGGGCAGAAAGAAGCTGATAAAGCAGAGTTCCTTGAAATCCGAGATGGTATCGCACCGGAAAATAAGGATGCTGTCATGCAGGAACGTGAAGCCCTCCGTCCCGAAGGTATGGTCGGTTTGGTTCGGAAATTGTATGAAAAACACAGAGATAAATACAGATATGATACCTTTGATGAAGCCAACCGGCAAATAGATGCCGAATTGAAGGAACAGCCAATTCAGAAGAAAAAGCGTTCTATCAGCGAACGGCTGAAAACGCCGAAGCAGGAAACAATGCAACCAAAGAAGCAAAAGAAAAAAGAATATGAGCGATAAGAAAAGCCACGGCTGTTGCTCCATAATGGAGTAGCAACCGTGGCTCTATTCTTGCCTTCATTCCCTAAAAGTGTGCAGATACACAAAAAATGGGAATGGAATATTCGGTATGTCAATGCAAGTTTATTTTACAAGATTGTCGATAGTAACATCCTCGCCTTGTTGCAGGATTTCCCAGTTTCCATAGGCATCCGTGGTAAACTCAAAGCCATAAACGCCATCACCATTATCGGATGTATAGGTGATCTGTACTACAATGTTATTTGCTTCATCGGTTCTGGACAGAGTAGCTGTTTCTGTGATTTCCAGCCCTTTATATTCAGCAAAGAAGGTTTCAAATTCTTCCTTTGCTAACTCAATGGGTTTTCCATAAGATACAGAAACACCTGACACTTCAACATTTGCTTCAGGCGAATTGGAGCAGGCAGAAGATAATAAAACTAACAGTAATGTAAGCAGGAGAAGTAAGGTCTTTTTCATTGTCATTCCTCTTTATCTGGTTGGTCCAGTCGCTGTGTAGCCAGTTGGATTTGTTCTACGTTGAGAGGAGAATCATCGGCTGCGTTCAAATTCTTCTCATAGGCATTGATGATTACCGCATCACCCACATTCAAATCAGAAAACTGGATAATAGAAAACTCTTGCGATTCGTAGTCTACATATACGATTTCTTCGTCCTCAATTAGATCCTTACAATCAATCGCACACCTTCCACCGAAAACTTCTGAATCGCCCAAGTCAGCCACATACAGAATGTGGTTTGCCGCATCAATCTCTACGATAGTGGCATTTAAACCAAGATGTAAAATATACTCATCTTTCTGTCTGCAACCTGCAAGGAGAAGGATCAAACATAAGACGGATATTATGTATGCTACTTTTTTCATGTTGCCACCTCCTCAAAGGGATTTACTCATTGTCACTGTGCCTTGCCTTAATTAAACGAACCACATTCCAAATGATGATTGAAACACAAAGGATAATTACTGCACAGCAGATAACTGTATCGGCAGTTGTCAGAATACCACCGGTGATGTGCATAGCTAAATAATATATGCTCCATATAAGAGCAATGATCGAGAAACTAAATAGCATTTTCATATTTGTATCTGCTGTACCTCCGTCATTATTTCTCAGTTACACTCTCGGCCATTTGAATGAGCGTATCTTCATCAAAGTGTCCGGAGATGAAGAATAGCGTATTCGTGTCGGGATCTGTCCAAACAATACCATCGGTTTCCTCTTTGTTCGGTGCGATAAAAATTGAGCCCGTATTCTCATGTACTGAAACTTTCTTCTCAGTGTATCCTGCATAATCTACATAGACGGATTCATTTTCTGGCTCCGAAGTATAGGTAAACTGGATCAGCGTGTCTCTTTCATCCGTATAAATGTAAACCTCGCCACCGGCAGTTTCATAGGAAGTGACGAAAATACAATTCTCCGGCACATAGCTCAGTTCATATCTCAAAGGCTTCACACGCACATTCTCAGCCATTTTGATTAGGGTTTCTTCATCAAACGGAGCAGAAATCGTGAAGAAGTCATTTCTTTCGTTCGCCCAGATAATACTGCTTGTCTGGTCATCGGTTCGTGAAATGTAGAGATCTGCTTTGTTTCCATTTACCGTCACAGTTTTCTGAATATCGTCTACACCATCAACACCCCAAGAGCGGTTATCACCATTCGGCACATAGGAGAACTGAATCAGGAAACCTTGTGCATCTTTGTAGATGTAGCACTCGCCGTTGTCAATATCGAGAGTTGTGACATATTCAAGCCCTTCCGGCATCCAACCAAGCTCATATTTCACGGGCTGAGTAGGCACGGCTTCACCTTCAAAGAAGTAGTGATAGAAGTTGTCAGCCTGTTCACGCACCCAGCCGAAGAAAGCAGCTCTGGCTTCAACGCTGAAGGTCAGGATTGCGCTTCCTGTCAGCAGGAACACAAGCAAGATACTGGCTACTCTGGAAAGCCATACACGAGACAGAGACTTTGTCTTTCGCTGATAGGATACGGCTTCCATAACATACTTTTCATTCAGTTCGCCCATGGCATCGGAGAATAATTGTGTATTCATAGAAGCACTCCCTCCTTCACTAAGTAATTACGCAAGTTGTTTCTGATACGGGTCAGACGAACAGAAATATTCTTTTCGGTCAATCCCGTCAGAGTTGCTATGTCGGTATAGCTGTCGGAGAACCAGTAGCGGCGCATGAAGATCACACGGTTTTCCTCTGTCAGCGTGTCCAGGAATCGTTCAATGATCCGGGCGAGAGCCTTGGCTTCCAAGGTATCCTCCACGGTTTCGGGAGCGGCGATACAATGCTCGATCTCACTCATTGCAATATCATAAGAACTGTTTCTTTTCATAGCAGTATTTGTGCGATGGCGCATGATGGAAACATTGCGGACGATCTTACAAACAAACGCCTGCAACGGGTTTGGTCTTTGGGGCGGGATAGCGTTCCAAGTGCCGAGGTAAGCATCATTCACACATTCCTCTGCATCCAAATTGTTATTCAAAATGTTGTAGGAAATACTGTAACAGACCTTGCCGTATTTGCTGTCCAGTTCTCTGATCGCCAGTTCCGATCTGGCGAAAAATAGCTCTATGATTTTTTCATCCTCCATCAATGCACCGCCCTCCTTTCTCTGATTTTATGTACATGGACTCCTTTATCAAATTCGTGTTTACTTATCCTTTACTAAGCCAACTATACCATATGCAAGTCCGGCAACCATAGCGACAATACCAATGTATTCACTTGTTAGAGTATTAGGTGCTTGCACCATCAACTCTGCCAAATTACTAACAGCATACATAATTGAGCCGCCTACAAATACAAAACCGCCTAAAATAACCTTTTTCATACAATCACACTCCTTTGTCAAATGCTTATCGTCCTAATTGTTGTTTTCGTTTTGTTGCAATTTAATATGTTCAACGGTGGATTCAGCAGAGTAATAGATAATAATGGATTCGGTTTCCGTGATTGACCAGATGTCACCATAGAAACCAGATAGCATACCGTCTGGATTGCCCCACTTTGCTATGAGTTCCTCTCTTGCAAGTCCTTCAATTTGACTCAAAACGAAATCTTCGCCCTTCGTATCCAACTGCAAATATACTAATTCTTTGTCGGGAATCTCCGCTTTGGAATTATTGAAATGTATCACAAAAGCAGCTACAACAAGAACGGCAATAACAATTACTGCAATTACCACTTTCTTTTTCATACAATCACACTCCTTTGTCAAATTGGCCTTTCTATTATTCTCTTGTAAAAACCACAACAAGGCCCGCAACTCCACACACTCCGCCTGCAATACTCCAAATCATATAGGTTTCTCCTGCGGAAAAAGGTTCAGTTGCAACACTTACTATTGCGAGTAGAATACCGAAAAGAATGAGGGCGATACCCTTTAGTTGTTTTTTCATACAATCACACTCCTTTGTCAAATTCAAGATTTGTCGTTGTCTGTTCTGGCAGCAGGAGTTTTCAATGTGATGGCATAGACCGTGTTAATCTGCATCGGATAACTCTCTGCAATGTTGCCATTGTAATAGACCACAACTTCATCGCCGGTGCTGAAATGGGTCATGCTATCCTTGTTCTCTACATTCAGAGAAACCCAGTATTCACCATCTTCATTTTCAATCAAAATGGAATTATCATTTGTTTCTTTGACAATACCCGTGATATTCGGCTCATTCGCAATAATGCAGTTCATACTTCTGTTATTGCATCCAGCCAAAGAGAGAACACAGATCAATGCTAAAACCAATGCTATAAACTTTTTCATACTGTCACGCTCCTTTGAAAACTGAAAATTATTCACTCGGCTTGTTCCTTCACTTATATACTTGCAATCCGTCACGAAAAACTACACGCAAAATGAAAATTATTCAAAAAAGTTTTATATAGCAACAGCGGCGACTGGCGCTTTGCCAGATCGCCGCTGTTTGATCTTCTGCAACTATTTTACTCGATAAAGAGCCAAACATCAATATTTCTTCGTAAGCTCGTTCTTTTGTGGGTCAGCCCAAATGTTCAATAGAAGCATCTGCATTTTGCACTCAAATTTCTCAGAGAACTGATGTTGACATTCTTCCGGTTCTGGCAGACGATCTATCAGTGCAAGTGCCAGTTCTTCCACTGCTTGTTTCAGTAATTCTTCGGACAACATATCAATATCCTCCTCTGTATTCGTTTAACTATAATAACGATTCAGAGATTCGATTTTGGACAGTCGCTATTCGAAGTTTTCAAAAATATATTTAGAGATAATAAAAGGGCTGACCACTTTCGTGATCAGCCAATAGTGCTTATATGGAATAAATCAATTCACTCAACACAATTTCTTCTGCTGCATTACGGATATTATTCATAGCACCAACCCATGCCCTCTGGTTACGTGCTTTCAGGTCTTCATTTATACCCTGACGCTCCTGCATTTGCAGGGTCAGCAGCTCCATTCTCTGATTAGCGGAATCATCTACCTCATTCAGATGTTTGACCAGTTCTCCGTCCAGCAAAAGCGTAGTGTATAATACCTTATGATTCTCTTTCAGATGACGCAGACGCATTCGGCCATACTTGCCGTAATGAGGTTCTTCCTCTGGAAGTGCAAGATCCGGATAATACATTCCGTCTGCCCCCAATGTATAAGTTCCGCCCATTTCTTCGAAAAATGATTTCATAGAAAACCCTCCAATCTGTTTACTTTATTGCTACGCTATGTTATAATACCACAAGACACATCACATATCAAGATAAGGAGGATATGAAAATGCGGAAAAATGAAGAAATGATTGCTATCTATTCCCGTAAGTCTAAGTTCACGGGCAAAGGCGAAAGTATCGGCAATCAGGTCGAACTTTGTAAGGAATATATTCGTGTGCATTATGGTGATGCCGCTGTTGATAAAGTTGTTGTATATGAAGACGAAGGATTTTCTGGCGGTAATTTGAATCGTCCGGATTTTAAGAAGATGATGGACGCTGCCAAGAAGCGTAAGTTCAAGGCAATTATTGTTTATCGTCTTGACCGTATCAGTCGAAATATCAGCGACTTTTCTACTTTGATTGAAGAACTGGCTCGTCTGGATATTTCTTTTGTTTCTATTAAAGAGCAGTTCGATACAAGCACTCCTATGGGACGAGCTATGATGTATATTGCATCGGTTTTTTCTCAATTGGAACGTGAAACCATCGCAGAACGTATTCGTGATAATATGCACGAACTGGCAAAGACCGGACGCTGGCTTGGAGGTACGACACCTACCGGCTATGCGTCAGAAGCAGTTAAGAGCATTACCATTGATGGTAAATCCAAGAAAGCCTGTAAGCTGAAACTGATTCCGGAAGAAGCGGACATTGTCCGAATGATTTACGACTTATATATAGAAACGGATTCCCTGACATTGACAGAAGCTGCTTTGATTAAACAGGGTATCAAAACGAAGAACAATAACTATTTTACCCGTTTTTCCATCAAAGCCATTTTGCAGAATCCGGTTTATATGATTGCGGATGAAGATGCCTACAATTTCTTTATTCAGAACGACACGGATTTGTTCTCAGAAAAAGATGCTTTTGATAACAAGCATGGTATTATGGCGTACAATCGTACCGATCAGGAAAAAGGCAGAGCCACAAAGTATTTGCCTGCAAGCGAATGGATTGTATCTGTAGGCAAGCATCCGGGTCTGATTCCAGGTAAGGTGTGGGTGCAGATTCAAGAATCTCTGGAACGTAACAAATCCAAATCTTTCAGAAAGCCACGCAGTAATGAAGCGCTTCTGACTGGCTTGTTATTCTGCAGCTGCGGTGAGCGTATGTATCCGAAAATGAGCAAGCGCAAAACTGCGGATGGCAAGGTGATTTATACCTATGTTTGCAAAATGAAGGAACGCAGTCAGAGATCTGTGTGCAACAGTAAAAATGCCAATGGTAACACATTGGATACGGCTGTAGTTGAGCAGATTAAAATGCTCGCAGAGGACAAAGATACTTTCATTGCACAGTTGGAGCAGAGCCGCAGATTCTATACCGGTAATCGCATGGACTACGAACAGCGATTGGATGATATGCGAAAGGAAAAGGCAGAAACCGAGAAGAAAATCAATTCTCTGGTAGATTCCCTTGTAGATATGGGTGACAGTCCTGCAAAGGCTCATGTAACCAAGCGAATTGAGCAGTTGAATGGAGATTACCAAGCTCTTGAACAGCGTATTCAGGAACTGGAAGGACTGACTTCACAGCACGCCCTTAGTGATATTGAATTTGATTTGCTTCGTCAGTTGCTGACGATCTTCAAGGATGGCATTGATGAAATGACAGTTGAACAAAAACGTGCTGCTATTCGCACCATCGTGCGCAAGGTGGTTTGGGATGGTGTCAATGCTCATGTCATTCTGTTTGGTGTTAGGGATGATGAAATTGAGTATCCGGAAATTACTGCCGTTGCATTCGGTAATACCGAGGATGATGACGAAACAGAGGAATTGGTGGACTTCTCCGATGTAGATTATGAGGATGACGATATGGAGGATGATCGCCTGGGAAAAACTAATCCCCTCGGTGCTTCAAAAACGCATTGGGGGGAGGATAGCAAATGAAATTCTGATGCACTTACGCAACAACAAGCATGCTTTCCAGACGCGTTCTTTAGATGATGCGATTGGTCAGGATAAAGATGGCAGCGAGCTGACCTTGATCGACGTGATTCCCGCCCCGGACCAGCCTGACCCCATCGACAAATTGATGCTTGAGGAAAACAAACGCAAGCTCGCTCAGTTTATGGGTTTATTGGATGAACGGGAGCACAGCATCCTTGTCCGCCGCTATGGGCTGGAAGGGCATCAGGAAATGACGCAGCGGGATATTGCCAGACAGGAACACATTTCCAGATCCTACGTCTCGCGGATTGAAAAGCGGGCTTTCATGAAGCTTCTGCGGGCATTTATGAAGGAGAATCAGGAAAAGAAGTAGCCATTTGTTTTGAAAACCATTATAATCATCTTGAGAGATTCGAGGTGGATAAAATGAGTATAGAATGTGTAATTTTTGACTGTGACGGCCTGATGTTCGATACCGAAAAGGTCGCTAATGAAAACTGGCGGGAAATCGCTGGAAAATATGGAATTACGTTAGACGATGAGTTTTTCTATCAGATCATCGGCTGCGGACACAAATTATTCTTAAAAGCCATGGAGAACCATCAGGATCTAAAACCGCATCTTCCGGAAATCAGCGAAGGCCGGTTAAAAAAGATCTTTGGCATGTGTGAAAACAAAGGCAGCCTGAATAAAAAAGGATTGACTGAATTGCTCGACTATTTAGACGAGGCAGGCATCAAGAAATGCGTCGCTTCGTCCAGTCACCGCGAATATGTCGACACGCTTTTAGGCAGTATCGGCAAGCCTTATCACTTCGACAGCGTCGTGTGCGGCGATGAAGTGACCCATGGCAAACCGGATCCGGAAATCTTTTTAACCGCCGCGCGGAAAGCCGGCGCCGCCCCGGAAAAATGCGTCGTGCTGGAAGATTCCAAGTTCGGCATCATCGCCGCAAAGCGGGCAGGGATGAAAAGCGTCTGGATCTATGACTTTGTAAAACCGGATGAAGAAATGAAGGAAGCAATCCAGGAAAGCCGCAATGATCTGCTTGAAGTAATTGATTATTTAAAGGAGCAGGCACGATGAGCCGTTCCCCTGCTTTTCCTGCTTCTTCATCTGTTCACGGCCGGCGGTGGTCAGCGATGCTTTTATCTCTGTTGATGCTTGCCAGCTGCAGCCGCCCGGAACCTGTTCCCTCTCCGGAAATTTTACCCAGCCCAACGCCTTCTGACAATGCCGTTTCTGAAAAGCTCAATGAACAGCAGTTAAAAGAGCTTGTCGCAAAAATGGACGTTCAGGAGAAAGTGGGTCAACTGGTCATCGTTTCTTTTGAAACGACGGAAGTCGATACGAAAACTGAGGCCTGGCTCAGAACCAATAAGATCGGCAACGTCATCGTGTATGCGAAAAATATCGAAAACGCCGGGCAGGCGACGACGCTGACCGGACAGCTCCAGAACACCATCCGCGGCGCAACTCAGATTCCGGCGTTCATTGGAATCGATCAGGAAGGCGGCATGGTCAACCGGGTCCGCGAAGGCGTCACAATTTTCCCATCCCCGATGGCGATCGCGGCCGGCCGGCAGGAGAATCTGTATTCGCTGGCGTGGTCGATGGCAGATGAGCTTTCCGGCATGGGATTCAACATGAACTTCGCGCCGGTGCTCGACGTCAACTCCAATCCGGACAACCCGGTGATCAATCTGCGCTCGTATGGCGATGATCCGAAAGCTGTCGCCAGCTTTGCCTCGATCTGGATTAAAGGCTTGCAGGAAGGCGGCGTGGTCAGCGTAGCGAAGCATTTCCCAGGGCATGGAGATACAAGCGAGGATTCGCATTTCGCCCTGCCCACTGTCAATAAGACGCTGGATCAGCTGAAAGAAACGGAATTGATTCCGTTTGAAACGGCGATTCGCAGCGGCGTCAGCGCGATTATGACCTCGCATATCCTGTTCCCTAAAATTGAAAAAGAAAAGATTCCCGCAACTTTATCCAAAACGATCATCACCGATTTGTTAAAAAATGAGTTGGGCTACAACGGAATCGTCATCAGCGACAGCCTGCAGATGGACGCCATTGAAGCGCATTACGGGATGGCAGAAGCGGCAGTTCAGGCAATTCAGGCCGGCGTGGACATGGTGATTCTGGGCGATGGCAAAGTCCTGCAGCCGGACAGCGAAGATGTTCAAACACCGGTGATCGAGGCCCTGATTGAAGCTGTCAATCAGGGAACCATCAGCACCGAGCGACTGGACGATGCGGTTCTTTCCATTCTGCGGATTAAGAATGATTATGGCTTGTTTGAGGACAACGGTGAATCCAATCATGCACCTTACGATATTGATCTGGAATCGCATCAGGTGCTCGTTCAGGATACGACAGACCAAAGCATGACGTTGATCCGCGATGAGATTTCCGCGCTGCCGCTGCCGACAGACAGCACCTTGTTTATTTCCTTTCCTTGCGTCTATCCGCTGGAATTCGATAAAAAGAGCTTCGGCGAAGTGGCCGCGGATTCCTTATTTGGCAAGGCCGTGAATGTTCATCAGGATCCGACACAATCGGAAATCGACGATATCCTGCAGCGGGCCTCCGGTTACGACACCCTTGTTTTATTGGTCTACAATATGGCGGATTCTCCAAACCAGAAAAAATTACTGGATCAGCTGCTTGACACAGAAAAGCCGGTTGTTGTCATCTGCGCGGGCAGTCCGTATGATCTGCAATATCTAAAAGATGCTCCGACCGTGCTTTGTACGTATGGCTATACCCCTGCCGCGGTGCAGTCGGTCATCTCCGTACTCAATGGAACCTTGCTTCCTGAAGGCAAATTGTCCGTGGAAATCCCTGAGAACTAAAATAAGAAAAGCTGATGATTCACTCCAGAAAAGAAGCTTCATTCCTGTGTGAATCATCAGCTTTTTTATGTCTGTTCTTTAAAATATAATTTTTAAAATTCACGGCTCAACAGAAAATCCGCAATGGACATCGCCTTAATTTTCTCTACATTACCGCCTGAGAAAATATCGGTTCGTAATACATCGTTCGGGATAATTATCCCGAATATCCAATAATTTTCCAGCTTCACATTTTCTGTTTCTGCGGATCCAATCTCCTGGGCGAACTGGATATACAGCTTATTCTCCTGCTTCAGGAGAATCTCATTCCATTCTCTTTTCACAGAAAATTCTCTTAGTTTTATGGTTATAATTGATGAATAACATAAATTGATATAAATATCCGGTTATAATTGTATTTTTTTAATAAAAAAGAGCTGGATTTTACAATTCAGCCCTTTCTTTTTTCTGAAATTCAGATTACAGACTCATCCAGCTGGAATCCGACGGATTCGCCCGGAACGCCTGGAGCTTCTTGACGTCATCAGCGCTGATATAGCCGATTTCCACAGCGACCTCAATCAGCGCGTTATAGTTGGACGCCGATACGTTCTTCACGTCTGCGGCCGCCAGCCGGTCGATCCCCTTCTGCAGGCCATAGGTGAAGATCGACGCAATGCCCAGCACTTCCGCGCCCGCTTCCCGCAGCACGTTGACGACGTCGATGCAGCTGCCGCCGGTGGAAATCAGATCTTCGACGACGACGACCTTCGTTCCCGGCTCGCAGCGCCCCTCAATCTGATTGGTGCGGCCATGATCCTTGGCGCTGGAACGGACATAGCCCATCGGCAGGTTCAGAATCTGAGCGACCAGCGCGGCATGCGCGATGCCGGCGGTGCTGGTGCCCATGACCGCCTCGCATTGCGGATAGTGCGTTTTGATGATCTCAGCAATCGCGTGCTCCACATCATCGCGGACTTCCGGATAGGATAAGGTCAGGCGGTTATCGCAGTAGATCGGCGCTTTGATCCCGCTGGCCCAGGTAAACGGATCGTTCGGCTTTAAGAAAACCGCTTTGATGTCCAGTAAATGCTTGGCAATATTTTTCTCTGTGCTCATGGTTATTTCCCCTCCACAAATTCTCTGATGCAGCGGCGGTAGCTGGCTACCGGATCCTTGCTGGCAGTAATCGAACGGCCGACGACGATGTAATCGGCGCCGATCTCGCGAGCCTTGGCCGGCGTGGTGACGCGGACCTGATCGCCCTTGGCGTCATCCGCAAAGCGAATGCCCGGCGTGACGGTAAGGAAGTTTTCACCGCAGACCTGATGTACCAGACCGGCTTCCAGCGGGCTGCAGACAACCCCGGCCAGGCCGGCAATTTCCGCATTGTGCGCGTAATGCTGGACGGTATCCGCAATCGGATGATCGATCCACAGCTCATTGCGCATCCGATCTTCGCTGGTGCTGGTCAGCTGGGTGACGGCGATCAGCTTCGTATGCGCGCCGACCTCGTCGATCGCTTCCTGCGCGGCTTTCATCATTTCGATTGTGCCGGCGACGTGAACGTTGGTCATATCGACGTCCAGCAGCGCGATGTTGCGCATCGCTTTCTTCACGGTATTGGGAATATCGTGCAGCTTCAGATCGAGGAAAATTTTATGGCCGCGCGCCTTGATCTCGCGGACCATGTCCGGTCCTTCGGCATACAACAGCTCCATGCCGATTTTCACATACGGCTTTTCCTCGGTAAACAGGTCCAGAAACGCCATCGTTTCCGCTTTGGTTGAAAAGTCGCAGGCGATCATTACATCTCGTTCTTTCATCATTGGTGAGCCCTCCCTATTACGTCACTCAATTTTTCAATGTTCAGTTCATCCATCAAGGATGGCAGCCGTTCGATAATTTCCTTGCAGACATACGGATTGCGCAGGTTTTCCGCGCCGATCTCGACCGCGGTGGCCCCGGCGTACATCATTTCGATGACGTCCTCGGCGCTGGCGATGCCGCCGATCCCGATGATCGGCAGTTTGACAGCTTCATAAACCTGATACACCATCCGTAAGGCGACCGGTTTGATCGCCGGGCCGGAGAAGCCGCCCATGACGTTGGCGATGATCGGCCTGCCCGTGCGCAGGTCGAAGCGCGCGCCCAATAACGTGTTGATCATCGAGATCCCGTCCGCCCCGGCGTCTTCACAAGCTTTGGCAATCGCAACGATGTCGGTGACGTTCGGCGACAGCTTGATGTAGACCGGCTTGGTGGTCACCGCCTTGACCGCGCGGGTGATCTCGGCCGCGGCGTCCGGACTGACGCCGAAGCTCATGCCCCCGCCATGCACGTTCGGGCAGCTGATGTTGACCTCCAGAATGCCGACGATGTCCTGCGCGTCCATCTTTTTCGCGCATTCGACATATTCCTCTTTGGAGAAGCCGGATACGTTAGCGACGACTTTTTTCTGGTAGACCTGCTTCAACTTCGGAAATTCCTCGCTGATGACCTTGTCAATGCCCGGGTTCTGTAACCCGACGGCATTGATCATGCCCCGTTCGCACTCCGCAATCCGCGGCGTCGGGTTGCCGAAGCGCGCCTCGCGGGTCGTGCCCTTGGTCGCGATCGAGCCGAGGATGTTGATGTCGTAGAAATCCGCAAACTCATAGCCGAACCCGAAAGTTCCGCTGGCCGGAATGACCGGGTTGTCCAGCTCCCAGCCGGACAGCGTGACCTTTAATCTTTCGTCCATAAGACCTCCTGACTGGAAAGCACCGGGCCTTCCTTGCAGATGCGTTTCGGGCCGGAAATCGTTTCGCAGCTGCAGCCCATGCACGCGCCGAAGCCGCAGCCCATGCGTTCCTCAAAGGACAGCTGACCCTGAGCGTTTGAGGTTCTCCAGACTGCCTTGAGCATTGGCATCGGGCCGCAGGCGAAGTACGGCAGATTGGTCAGACCTTCCTGAATCATGACGTCGCTGACAAAGCCCTTGACGCCCTGACTGCCGTCATTGGTGCTGAGCTTGACGTCGCAGCCCAGATCCGCAAACTTCTTGATGTAGAAGATATCCTTCTCCGCCGTAAAGCCGAGAATCACAACCGGCTGCTTCCCCTGCTTCAAACACGTTTTCGCCAGTCCGTAGAGCGGCGGCACGCCGACGCCCCCGCCGACCAGCAGCACCTTTTTTTCATCGAAGGCTTCCGGTGTGAAGCCGTTGCCCAGGCCGACCAGACATTCCAGCAGCTCGCCCGGCTGTTTTTGAGACATCTGCTTCGTACCGAAGCCAACGACCTTGTAGATGATCGTCAGGCCGTTCTCATTCCAGTCGCAGATACTGATCGGCCGCTTGAGGTAGGCATTGTCGATCGTGACGTTGAGAAACTGCCCGGGATGGGTGATCCAGGAGGAATCCCCTTCCAGTTCCATTTCATAGACCTGGTCGGCGAGATTCCAGTTGGAGATGATCCGATATTGTTTTATGCGCTCTCCCATAACTCCTCCTTAATTCTGATCAATCGTCGAAACGCCCATTGTGATTTCTTCCAGCACATCCAATAAGACGTTGACGGTATCCAGCGAGGTAAAGACAGTCACGTTGTTTTCCACGGCGCACCGGCGGATCTGATAGCCGTCTTTAGAGGTGCGGGAATCGTTGGAGGACAAGGTGTTGAGGATATAAGTGACGTGGCCCTTGCGGATCGAATCGAGAATTTCCTCGGAGCCTTCGGAGATTTTTTTCTTTTCGCGGGTCTTGATGCCATGCGCCTTCAAGAGCTTGGCCGTGCCGGAGGTCGCTTCGATGTTGAAGCCCAGATCGTAGAACCGGCGGACCAGCGGAATCGCCCGGTCCTTGTCCTGATCGGCCAAGGTCACCAGCACCGTGCCGTAGTTGACGACGCGCATGTTGGAGGCCTGCAGCGACTTGTACAACGCGCGGTTGAGTGAATCGTCATAGCCAATCGCCTCACCGGTGGACTTCATTTCCGGGGACAGATAGGCGTCCAGCCCGTGCAGCTTGGAGAAGCTGAACGTCGGGCTCTTGACGTAAAACCGTTTCTTTTCCGCCATGACCTCGGTCGTATAACCCTGATCCTTTAAGCTTTGCCCAAGCATGACCTTGGTCGCGATGTTGGCCATCGGCACGCCGGTCGCCTTGGATAAGAACGGCACCGAGCGCGAGGAACGCGGATTGACCTCAATGACCGACACCTCGTCGTTCTCATCGACGATGAACTGAATGTTGAACAGCCCTTCAATGCCGATCGCCAGCCCCAGCTTCACCGTGTATTCCTGAATCGTCGCCTTGACCTTGTCGCTCAGGGAGTACGGCGGATAGACGCTCATCGAGTCGCCGGAGTGCACGCCGGTCGCTTCGACCAGCTGCATGATGCCCGGGATAAACACGTCTTGGCCGTCGCAGATCGCATCGACCTCGACCTCGCAGCCGTGGATGTACTTATCGACTAAGACCGGCTGATCCTGATCAATCTTAACCGCGCTGGTCAGGTATTCGATCAGTTCCTCATCCTGATGCACGATCTGCATCGCCCGGCCGCCCAGCACATAGCTTGGCCGCACTAAGACCGGATAGCCGATCCGGTTGGCAACCTTCAGACCGTCCTCAATGTTGGTGACGGCCTGACCGAGCGGCTGCGGGATGCCGCATTCCGTGACAACCTTTTCAAACAGATCGCGGTTTTCCGCCTTGTCAATCGCTTCGGTGCCGGTGCCGATGATCGGCACATTCAGCTTGTTCAGCCGGTCCGCCAGGTTGATCGCCGTCTGGCCGCCCAACGACACGATGACGCCCTGCGGCTTTTCCAGATCAATGACGTTCATGACGTCCTCGATGCACAACGGTTCAAAGTACAGCTTATCGCTGATCGAGTAGTCGGTCGAAACAGTTTCCGGATTGTTGTTGATGACGATCGCTTCATAGCCGGCCTGCTGGATCGCCCAGATCGCATGGACTGTAGAGTAATCAAATTCCACGCCCTGCCCGATGCGGATCGGGCCGGAGCCCAGCACGAGGATCGACGGCTTGTCAGTGACGATGCTTTCGTTTTCCTCCTCGTAGGTGGAATAGAAGTATGGGACATAGGCGCTGAACTCCCCAGCGCAGGTGTCGATCATCTTGTAGACCGGCCGCAGATTGTGCTCGCGGCGCCACTGCACCATTTCCAGCTCGCTCTTGCCCAGAATTTTGCCCAGATATTTATCGGAGAAGCCTAAGCGCTTCGCTTTGCGGATATTTTCCTCGCTTGGATCGGCCTTCACCCGTTCCTCCACGGAAATGATGTGGTGGATCTTATCAAGGAAGAACGCGTCGATCTTGGTCGCATCGTAGATCAGCATCATGTCAACCTTACGGCGGAACAGCTCGGCGATCGCATACAGCCGTTCATCGGTCGGGGTCTTGATGTTTTCCAGCAGTTCTTCGGTTGTCAGCGAATCGAACTTTTCAAGGTAGATGTGATCGACGCCGATTTCCAGTGAACGCACCGCTTTCAGCAGGCTTTCCTCCATCGTCCGGCCGATGCTCATGACTTCGCCGGTCGCCTTCATCTGCGTGCTCAGCGTGTGATCCGCCTTGGCGAACTTATCGAACGGGAAGCGCGCAATCTTGGTCACGACGTAGTCGATCGTCGGTTCAAAGGAAGCCGGAGTGTTGGCAATCGGAATTTCATCCAGCGTCAGGCCGACGGCGATCTTGCTGGAAACGCGGGCGATCGGGAAGCCGGCCGCCTTGGACGCCAGCGCCGAGGACCGGGATACACGCGGGTTGACCTCGATGACGTAGTAATCAAAGGAGAACGGATCGAGCGCGAACTGCACGTTGCAGCCGCCTTCGATCTTTAATTCGCGGATCAGCATCAGCGCGGCGTTGCGCAGCAGCTGATATTCCTTGTTGGACAGCGTCTGGCAGGGAGCGACGACCATCGAGTCGCCGGTATGCACGCCGACCGGATCAATATTTTCCATGCTGCAGATCACAATCGCGGTATCGTTGTGATCGCGCATGACTTCAAATTCAATTTCTTTATAGCCCTTGATCGACTTTTCAACTAAAACCTCGCTGACCGGAGACAGCTTGAGGGCGTTTTTGCCCAGCGCGATGACTTCATCGTCGTCGTAGGCAAAGCCGCCGCCGGTGCCGCCCAGCGTAAATGCCGGCCGCAGCACGACCGGATAGCCGATCTTGTTGGCATACTCTACGACTTCCTCAATCGTGCGGGCAACATAGGATTCCAGGCATGGCTGACCGATCCTGAGGCACAGGTCCTTGAAGCGCTGGCGGTCCTCCGCCTGATCGATGGATTCAAAGTCGGTGCCGAGAATCTCGCACCGGCATTCTTCCAGCACACCTTTTTTCGCCAGCTGCATCGCCATGTTTAAGCCGGTCTGGCCGCCCAGCGTCGGCAGAATCGCGTCCGGGCGTTCCTTGCGGATGATGCGGGACACATATTCCAGCGTCAGCGGTTCCATGTAGACCTTGTCGGCGATGTTGGTATCGGTCATGATCGTCGCCGGATTGGAGTTGATCAGGATGACCTCATAGCCCTCCTCGCGCAGGGCCAGGCAGGCCTGGGTGCCGGCGTAGTCAAATTCCGCGGCCTGACCGATGACGATCGGTCCTGAGCCAATGACTAAGATTTTATGAATATCCGTTCTTTTCGGCATCTTAACGGCCCTCCTTCATAGCTTCCATGTTGTGAATGAACAATCCGAATAAATATTTGGAATCCTCCGGTCCGGAAGCGGATTCCGGATGGTACTGGGTTGAGAAGATGCGGTCCTCGTCAATCCGCAGGCCCTCGACAGTCTGATCAAGCAGGTTGATGTGCGTAATCTCGACGCGGGTCTTTTCAATTCCGTCCGTGCTGACGGCGTAGCTGTGGTTCTGGGAGGTAATCTCGACCTTGCCGGTCAACAGATTTTTGACCGGATGATTGCCGCCGCGGTGGCCGAATTTCAGCTTGTAGGTATGCAAGCCATTGGCCAGCGCGATCATCTGATGGCCCAGACAGATGCCGAAGATCGGCTTTTTGCCCTGAAGCTGACGGATCAAATCAATGACCTCCGGCACGTTTTCCGGATCGCCCGGCCCGTTGGACAAGAAGATGCCGTCCGGATTGAGCGCCATGATCGTTTCATACGAAGTGTTGTACGGCACGATTGTGACGTTGCAGCCGTAGCGGTTCAGCTCACGGATGATGTTGTATTTGATGCCGCAGTCGATCGCAACGACATTGAAGCGCGGATTGGCGCAGCGGGAATACCATTTTTTCCTGCACGAGACGCGCGCGACCAGATCCTTTGGCGCGTTGTAGGCCGCCAGCTTCGCCATCGCTTCCTCATGGGTTACGTCTGAGTCGCAGATCAGACCGAGCATCGAACCTTCGTCGCGCAGAATCCGCGTCAATTTCCGGGTGTCCAGATGCGTCAGGCCCGGCACCTCGTTTTCTTCCAGCAGCTCGTTGAGCGTCTTGGTGTAGCGGAAGTTGCTTGGCTTGTCGTTGTATTCGCGGACGATGAAGCCCTTCGGTCCGATCAGCTTGGATTCATAGTCTTCGTCGATGATGCCATAGTTGCCGATCAGCGGATAGGTCATGACGACGATCTGTTCGGTGTAGGAGGGATCGCTGAGAATCTCCTGATAGCCGACCATCGACGTGTTGAATACCAGCTCGGCAATCACTTCCTTTTGGCTGCCGAAGCCCTTGGCTTCCAACTCCATGCCGTTTTGTAATACGAGTTTACGATCCATTGTTTATAGCCCCTCTCTATACACGATCTGTCCGTCCGCCACCGTCATCACGCAGCGGCCCATCGCCCACCAGCCTTCAAACGGTGTGCTTTTGCCTTGGGAGACAAAGGTTTTCGGATTGATTTTTTCGCGTTGATTCAAGTTGAAGACAGCCAGATTGGCCTTTTCAAAGTTGATGATTTCGCCGCCCTCGATGCCGAAGATGTCGGCGCAGTTGAAGCTCATCAGTTCAAAGCACTTTTCCAGCGTGATCTTGCCGGTGCGGACAAGATAGGTGTAGATCAGCTCAAACGCGGTTTCAAGGCCGACGATGCCCATCGCACTGCTCTGCAGGCCCTTCGCTTTTTCCTCGGCGCTGTGCGGCGCGTGGTCGGTTGCGATCATGTCGATCGTGCCGTCCTGAATGCCCGCGATCAGCGCTTCCTGATCGGCCTTAGTGCGCAGCGGCGGATTCATCTTGAAGCGGCCGTCGTCGGCGCTGATGTCGTCCTCGCACAATAACAGGTGATGCGGCGTGACCTCGCAGCTGACCTGAACGCCGCGCTGTTTCGCCTGACGGACCAGCTCGACGGATTCCTTACAGGAGATGTGGCAGATATGATATTGACAGCCGGTTTCCTCCGCCAGTCTGAGATCGCGTTCGATCTGTTGGTACTCACTGGCGCTGCTGATGCCGGTGAAGCCGAGTTCCTCCGCCTTGCGGCCCGCATGGATACAGGCGCCCTTGGCGATCAGGCTTTCATCCTCGCAATGCGCAACGATCAGGCAGTTGTTGCGCCTGGCCGCTAACATCGCTTCGCGCATCATCGCTTCTTCCTGCACGCCCTTGCCGTCGTCGGAGAAGGCGATCACCTCCGAGGCCAGCGCGTAGAAATCGACCAGCTCGCCGACGCCCTTCTGCCCCTGAGTGATGGCGGCATAGGGAATGACCTGGATTTTTGCGTTGTAGCGGATCCGGTCCTGCTGCACCTTTAAGTGTTCGAGCGAGTCCGGTACCGGATTGAGGTTGGGCATTGCCATGATCGTCGTGTAGCCGCCCTTGGCCGCAGCTGCGGTACCGGAAGCGATTGTTTCCTTGTATTCAAAGCCCGGCTCGCGCAGATGCACATGCGGATCGATCAGCCCCGGTGCGATCAGCAGGCTTGACGCGTCGATCACCTCGTCCACGTCCTCCGCCGTCAGATCGATCTGATCCGCAGCCGTGACCCGGCCCAGATCGTCAACCAGGACGTCCATTTTGCGGACCTTGCCGCGGTAAAGCACCTCGCCGTTCTGCATTAAAAAGCTCATTTATCGTCCCTCCATTGCGCGTTTCAGCACCGCCATGCGCACGAATACGCCGTTGTTGATCTGTTTGAAGATGCGGGATTTTTCGCATTCTACGACCTCATCGGCAATTTCCACGCCGCGGTTAAACGGCGCCGGGTGCATGATGATCGCGGTGTCCTTCATCGCTTTCACCCGCTCCAAGGTCAGACCGTAGCGCGCATGGTATTCTTGTTGAGTCAGGGACATCGCCTGTTCATGCCGTTCGTGCTGCACCCGCAGCAGCATGATCACGTCCATATCCTTGACCGCCTGATCGAAATCAATGTAGTCGTACTGCGGATCGCGGTATTCCTCCGGTCCGCTGATGAAGCATTGCATGCCTAAGCGCTGCATGACCTCGATGTTGGTATGGGCGACGCGGGAGTATTTTACGTCCCCGACAATCGCGATTTTCAAGCCGTCAAAGTGACCGAACTCCTGGCGGATCGTCATCAAATCGAGCAGCGACTGGGTCGGGTGGTCTTTCTTGCCGTCGCCGGCGTTGAGGATCGGAATGTTGATCCGGCCCTGCAGCTGCTTGTAGTATTCATCCTGCCGATCGCGGATGACCACGGCGTCCAGGCCGAAGCTCTCAAACGTTTTGACCGTATCGTAGAAGCTTTCGCCCTTCTGCATCGAAGAGGCCTGAGCGTTGAAGTTGATCACCTTCATCCCCAGTTTTTCCTCGGCGGTATTGAAGCTGTACTGGGTTCGGGTAGATGGTTCAAAAAACAGGTTGGCAACGATTTTTCCTTTCTCGCTGTCGATGAACTGGCCCTGGCGGCATTGTTCGGCAACATCGAGAATGTGCTGAATCTCATCGGTAGAAAGAGAGCTGAGTTGGTATAGATCGTTCATCAGGAATCCTCCGTTTCTGTAAAAAAAGCCTTCAAAAACAGGCTTTTGAAGGTTACACGAAAAGAACGCAGATTCATCTTAAAATTTGTGTATGCCTTCTTAGTGTCGCTGCACTAAATTAAAGCCATGAATATTATAACCCAGTTTGTTTTTCAGCACAAGCTTTCGTTCATAAAACCCTGGAAATTCAGTTCCGTTTCCTTCACTTTCCCCCTGTCTTTCCAAGATAAACCTAGCTGTTCGCTATCCTTATTTTATATCTGGGATCATTCTTTTCGATAGTCCCATAAAACTGTGGCTTCTGCCGCTGAAACGCAGAGACAAAAAAGGAAGTCCGTTTTTCCTCAGACTTCCCTTATTTCCCTTTTTGCTTATTCAGTCGGCGGGTTACTGGATCTCCTCCGGCTTGATCATCATCCATGCCGCGATGAAGGCCACCGCGAAGGCGATCAGCACTGTGATGCAGGCATTGATCAAATTCATCGGATTATCCAGACTGATGAAAACCGGCAAGGTTGGCAAACCCGGAGCGCCCTTGGCGAAGCGAACGACATGCGTGATGCCGGCATAGAAGCCGCCGACGCCTCCGCCGATGACCGTCGCGATCAACGACTTCTTATTTTTAGCGGTAAACCCGTACAGCGCCGGTTCCGTAATTCCGCACAACGCGGTCACGCCGGCGGTAAAGGCCAGCGGCTTTACCTTTTCATCCTTCGACTTCAATGACAGCACCAGTGTGGACGCTCCCTGCGCGATGTTGCTTGCCAACATGCCTGTGCCTAACAGCGAGCTAAAACCCATCTGAGCGATCTGCATCGTTTCCAGCGTACCGACTGCCCGGTGCATGCCGACAAAGACCAGAAACGGCGAAACGGCGCCGACGATCATCGGAACTAAGAATGGGACGGAAGCGTCGATCGCCGCGAAGATCTGCATTAAGACCTCGCCGAGAACCGCGCCGATCGGACCGAGGATTAACAGGCCCACCGGAAAGGTGATCAGCAGCGTCAGCATCGGCTCCATGATCGCTTTGACGACCTTGGGTGAAACCTTGCGTGCAAACCGTTCGACATACGCCATGAACCAGACGGTCAGAATCGTCGGAAAGACGGTCGAGGAATAATTATACAGAACGACCGGCATGCCGAAAAACGCAACGGCCTCGCCTGCAGAAACCAGACCGACATAGGCCGGATGCACAAACATGGCCGTGACGGCGGCCGCAATATATTTGTTGCAGCCAAAATAAGAAGCGGCGGTGACGCCTAAATAAATCGGCAGGAAGTAGAAAATCGTATCGGAAACATAATTGATAATGATGTATTCCTGCGAGGTTTTCGCCAGTCCGAAAACAGCTACGAGAATCGCCAGCACAGCCTTGATCATCCCGGCTGCCGTAAACGCCGGCACCAGCGGAGTAAACATGCTGCTGCAGGCATCGAAGAATTTCCCCGCAGCCGCCTTCTTTTTATTCTTCGCCACCGGCTGTTTTTCTGCCGCTTCCGCGGACTTGGCCGGGGCTTCACTCTGGGCCTGATCGACCAGCTGGCTGACCACGCCGTACAATTCCGGAGCGTCGCTGCCGATAATGATCTGCGTCTGCGCTCCGACCTGCATCACCTTGATGACTTCCGGCAAAGCAGTCAACGCCGCTTCATTCACCTGACTTTGATCCCGCAGCGTCAGCCGCAGCCGGGTCGCGCAATGGGAGACGGCTTGAATATTGGCAGCGCCGCCGACGTGTTCGATGCATTGTTTTGCAAGTTCTTTCATCTTCATTCTCCTTATTTTAATATGATTTAATAACGTTCACTCTAAGCCCGGATGGGAAAATGAATCGGATACTGATCTTGCCCGCGTGAGTAACAATTCTGGTTATCGGGATTCGTGGATGTGAATTACTTCGATACGGATAATAAATTTTCCTGGGCTTTGATCATCCCCTCCTTCAGTGTTTCAACCTGTTTGAACAAACGGGCGTTGGTAACGATCATCACAACGCCGTCCGGATAGCCGGCAGCCTGAATCTGTTCGCGTGAAAAGCGCATCAGCCGCTCCCCCGCCTGCACGTGCATCTTCGGCTGGACTTCCACCTGAAAGCCTTCGCCGTTGAGATTGACGGTGTCCAGACCGACGTGCAGCATCAGCTCGACGCCCTCATCGCTCATCAACCCGATCGCGTGCTTCGTCGCCGCCACCATGACAACCTCGCCCGCAAACGGCGCGGTCAGTTCGTCTTCACCCGGCTGGATAACGCAGCCCGGTCCCAGCAGCGCTTCTGAAAACACGCCGTCGTTCAGGCTGGCCAGCGGTTTCACTTCGCCGGAAACCGGCGCTTTGACGATCAAGCGGGCCGCCGTCCGCCGGCCCTGTTTAAATAATCCCATCGTTCTACTCCTTTCCTTCTTTGAGAATTTCTTCCGGATATTCCGGCTCAATTTTGCTTGCGAACCATTGACGCAGCGGTTCAATTTCCTGAGCGCTCATCCACCGCTGCGGGCGGCCTGCCAGACGGTAAAAGCAGGGAAAGACAATCTCTACAACCGCAAACGGCCGGTTTTGCCGCTGCAGCATCAACGCCTTACGTAAGCTTTGCGTCAGCCGTCCTATCGCTTCGGGCGAGCGCACGCTGCCGCGGGCCAGATAGGAAGCGTAACCTAAGTCGCGCAGCTGTTCAAGCATCCGCGATCCGCCGCCGATAAGCTGTCCCGCTTCATCGCGCTCAAACCAGTTTAAGGTATTGATGATTGTAACCGACTCGTCTCGCAGCGCGTTGAAGCGTTGTTGGTTCAGGGCGGTGGACGGCGCTTTGCTGCTGGAACAAATCAAAATGACCAGCTTTTCCGGATGCGCCCGTTTATAGGCCAGACCGTCCTGATAAAACTGTTCGTCCGCGTAATCGTGCAGTTCGCAATTCAGATTGACATCGGCGGCTTTCTTCTTAAAGATCACCACCTGCTCGCGCACACCCAACTGTTCGATCGCGTCAGCCAACGCTTTTGTCAGCGAACCAAGATAACAACCCGCATGCGGCGGGATTGCCTGCTTGTCAATCAGAGTATTGCTGACAGGCTGATTGTTTTCAAGAAAATCAATCGCTCCCGCCGTACACATCAGCTCGCATCGCCGGCAAGCGATGCAGCGCTGAGGATCGACATTTTCAACGAAGCACACGCCGCGGCGGTTATGCTGGGCCGACAGGCGAAGCAAATCCAGCGGACAGGCCGTCAGGCAGTTCCCGCAGCCGGTACACTGATCCTTATTTAAACGTTGTTCCATCAGAACTCTCCTCCATTTTCAAATTTTTAAGCAGATTGTGGATGTGCAGCGCCAGATATCCCTTTTCTTCCTCGCCCACCGGCATGTGAAACTCGTTTAAGATAATCCCGGCAATCAGTTCCGTACACGCTTCTAAGCGTGGATATTTCTGCACAAGCAGCGGGTACAGCGTACTCTGCGAAGCTTCCAATAACTGTCCGTCATGCAGGCGGGCAGCCAGAAAGCTCAGATGTGTCAGAAACCGGGAATAATAGACCGACAGATGATCCAGCTTCACGCCGTATTCCCGCTCGATTTCCTGAATCACGCGCTCCTGAAACAAAAGTCTGACCTTCGCGTCGCTGCGGAAATGCTGTCCCTGGGCATTGATATAATGCAGCACAATGTAGCCGGCTTCATCTTCCCCCAGTGTCGTCCGGGTTTCTTTCTCGATCAGATCCAGTCCCTCTTTCGCAATCAGAAATTCCCGCGGATACATCGTCTTGACTTCCTCAAGAATATCCAGCGGCACCTGGAAGCCCTCCTGCTTGTTCCGCACGGCATTGTGAATATGATCGGAGAGACTGATATTCATCATCACATTGACCTTGCAATGCAGCCGGGATTCAAATAAAGCGATGATTTTCGTGGCCATGTCGATATACACCGGGTCGATATCCTCAACCAGATTCATCAGGAAATTCTTTTCCTTCGTATCCGAAGGTTCAAAAACCTTGATGATTTTTGAATTGTCGATGCTATCCCCACGCTTCTTTCCAAATCCAACAGCCTTGCCGAACACAATGATTTCCCGGCCGCCGGCATCCGTGGAAAACACCACGTTGTTATTGATCAGTTTTGTTATCACATAGTGATCCTGCATAAGAAAACAGCCCCTTTCGTTTCTGACATAGAAAAAGATCAGTAACAGATGCAAAAAACGCATCAGATACTGATCTTGCCTGTTCCCAGTAACAATTCTGGATATCTGTGTCTCTACTATAAAATCTTCAAAATAATTTGTCAATCTTTTTCTAAAAAAATCCATTTTCCCTACACAGGTATAAATTAAGCGTCTTTTTATCCTTAATTCCTCATCGCGTCTGTTAATCTTGAACCCGTTCTCACTTTGATCGCGGATCGTCAATTTCCTTCCATCAGCGCTGCCATAAAACCGCATCGTCGCTTCCCACGTATTAAATCAATCATCTCTTGCCTATCCGAACCTCCCAACCCTATTTCTGAATCAACCATTCTCTTTGTCTTGTGTCAGCACGCTTTCATCAACATAATCTTTCACCGCATTCTCCAGCCGCTCGCTGCTGTCAAAGTAGAAATAAACATCTTCTTGCCGCCCGTATTTTTCCAATTTGCTGAGGCGCTGACGAATGGAAGAAGGAACCGGAAAGTCAATGACGAGCTGATCATTCGATTCCTTCTGACCTTTTCAGCCCCTTCGTTATGATCACCTTTCCTTATTCTCCACGATTCTGGAATTTCCAGAAAGCTGAACGCATCCCGCTCTGCTAAGCCCAGCTGATCAACAGGATCAATCCCAGCAGAATTCCATCCGCCACCGCCACGCCCAGCGTATTTTTGCCGAAGCGATAGATTTCACCACGCTCAATCAGCCGGTGCAGTTTATCCTGCTCAATCATCATCCAGACGACATTCAACAGGATATAGGGCAGAAAAAGAAGGACCTGAAATGCAGCTTTGGGGGAATTATGACCCACCCAGCCCAACATGCCGGAAAGAATCAGAATCATCACTCCCGCCATCAGTGTCGCGGCGAAGAAAATTGAAATGCGATTCCCGCTGCGGATCTTGTCGGGATAATCCGGATCCCGATAAATCCGGTCCTTATATTTCACATTAACGAGGAGAATGGACAGGACAAAGCCTGCCAGGTACATCACAAACAAGACCATCGACAGAGATTCAGAAAGCTGCCCTTCCAACAAACAGCTCAGAATTGAAAAGCTCAGCGTATCGGTCAGAATCATCGTTGCCATCGCCGCCGTCATGTCCGCCATCACATCCAGATCATACGGCGCATGCGGATCATAACCAGACAACAGCGAGAAATCGCGGCTGCGGATGCAATAGGTAAACGCCGCATAGATCGACAGCGCGATCAGCACGAAGACAAACCGAAAGCCATACCGGCTCAGCGCTTCCTTCATCGTGGACGTCGTGGCGCACAACCAGAGCAACGATCCCAAATGAGTCGCCAGAATTGCCAAAAAGAGTCGGGTTAACGGCCGTGTATCGACTTCCCTGCGTTTAAGATGGATATCGGTTAACAGCTCGTTCATATCGACGCCGAACACCTGTCCGATCTTCTTCAGCGCGGCGACATCTGGTTCCGTCTTATCCCGCTCCCAATTCGAGATTGCCTGACGGGTCACGCCCATGACGTCCGCGAACGCCTGCTGCGTCATGTTTTTCTCCTGCCGCAGCCCGGCGATTTTTTCACCCAGTGTTTTCATGCTCTTCACCTCAACCCGATTGTAAGGGACACCCTGCGGATTTGTCACGCAACGTTTTCTTGCCTGACGCTTAAACCGCAGTAAACCGATTATTTTAAGCCTTCCTGCCGGATCACCGGCGCGCAGCGCGGGCTTAAAAGATTCTAATGCTGCGTTCATTGAATTTTCCTCATTCCTGATTTTAAGTTTACCTGAAAATTCCGCAGCCGTCAAAAATCTGCGAAATGAATTCGTGTCCGCATCAAGAGGTTGGGTTTCAGAACGAAAAAAGCAGCGATTTCGCAAAAAGGAAAGCATTCGAAAAAGCAGGATGAAAATTGAATCAAAAAGTCATGAACCGCGTCTTGTTTTTTGATTATTGAACCGATATAATTCTCATAGTTAATGTTTACTTTGAGCTTCAAAGCCTGATGCCTCACCGCTTCCTGACACACTTTCAAATTTAAGGAGGACCGGGATGAAAACCTTTTCGCAGCCCCACACTGAAGACCTGTCATTCAGTCAACAGAATATCTGGAATCTGGAACAAGCGCTGCCGCACACGCCAATCAATCACATCAGTACCACTTTGTTTATCGACGAAGGCTTTGACGCCGAAGCTTTGCAGCGAACGCTGAATGCCATCGTCGAACATGATGAAACGCTGCGAACACGGCTGACGTTGATCGAAGGCCGGCCGCGCCAGTATTTTGTTCCGTTTGTTTCCCAATCCTTTCCCGTGCTGGATTTCTCAGCGGTAAGCGAAGCGGAATTCGCCGTTTGGCAAAAGGCAATGACACAGACGCCGATGCCATATCTGGATCAGCCTTTGATCCATTTTTATGGTTTTCAGACCGGGGAAACGTGCGGCGGCGTGCTGATTCTGGCGCATCATCTGATTTCCGACGGCTGGGCGCAGGTGCTGCTGCACAACCGCATCGCCGCGCTGTATTGCCGCGCATGCCGCGGTGAGAGTCTCAAGGAAGCTGAGCTGACGCCGTATCGGGAACACCTGCGTCAGGAACAAGCCTACCTGCGCAGTCCCCGCTACGAGCGCGACCAGCAATTCTGGCAGCGGGAAACCGCGGCATGGGAAGCGCCAAAACCATTGCGGACCGCGCCGGTCTATCCCCCAAGTCCAATATCAAAGCGGTTCAGCCGCCCGCTTTCAGAAAGCCTCAGCCGGCGGCTTCAAGCCTTCTGCAGCGAGCGTCAGATCTCTCCGTTTATCATGATTCTGTTGGGACTGACCGTTTATCTCAGCCGGGTTCACGCCCAGAAAGCGCCGGTGATCGGCGTACCGGTAATCAATCGTTCCCAATCCAAAGAAAAAAATGCCGGCGGGATGTTCGTCAGCACGCTGCCCTTTCGCTGCGAAACAGATCCCGCGCAGACAGCGGATCAGTGCTGCCAGACGCTCAACGATCAATGGTACCGCCTGTTAAAGCATCAGAAATATCCGTTTACCGAAATCATGAAACTGGCCCGCGCTCAGCAGCCGGAACTGGAAGCCTTGTTTTCGATCGCGCTTTCCTATGAAGACACACGCTTAACCCCACCTTCGGACACCACTGTCCATTTCAGCGGTGCCTGGCATTTCAGCGGCTGGCAGATGGAGGAATTATGCCTGCACGTCAGCCATCGCGAAACCGCCGCCCTGCAGATCGACTACGATTATCAGGTCCAGAGCTTCAGCGAAGCCCGGATCGCGCAGCTGCATCAAAGCCTGACCGTGATCCTCCAGGACGTGCTGACTCATCCGGATACGCCGTTGAGCCAACTGCGCGTGCTGGAAGAAGCCGGAGAAGACCGCGTTCTGTATGCTTTCAATCCACAAGCTGCAGCCGTCTGCTCTTCAACGCTGACCGCCCGCTGGCGTCAGATCGCAGAAAATCAGGGACAGACGATCGCGATTGTCGATCAGGACCGCAATCTGACCTTTGCCCAGCTCAATGCTCAGGCGGAAGCTTTAGCCGCGCAGATTTTAACTTTACCGCAGGAAAAACCGCTGCGGATCGCGCTGCTTCTGCCGCGGGGCGAAGCTCTGATCACCGGCATGCTTGCGGCGATGCTCAGCCACGCCGTGTGGATCAACCTTGATCCTGTCCAACCCGCAAACCGCTTGAAAACGCTGCTTGCACAAACGGGCGCAGACTTGATCATCAGTTCCTGCGCGCTGCGCGAACAGCTGGACCCGCAGCGGCGCTGGGCCTGGAAAACGATCGAAGATGATCAGTTTCATCCGGCCGCGCTTGCGGACGCCCCGCGTCCCTTCACGCCGCCGGAGACAGCGTATATCGTCACCACCTCGGGCACGACCGGAACCCCCAAGGGCGTCCTGGTCGGTTCCGCCAGTTTATGCAACTTTATCGACGCGATGGCCGGCGTCTATCCGCAAAATCCGGTGCTTTCGTTATGCAGCCCGGCGTTCGACGCGTTCCTGATCGAATCGATTTGCGCGTTATTGAATGGACGAAGCGTGGTTTTCGCTGATGCGGAAGCGGCGGAGAACCCGGCCCAGCTGGCCGATTACATCGGCCGCCATCACATCGGCATGCTTTCCCTGACGCCTTCGCGCTTGCAGGCATATCTCAGACATCCGGCATTTTGTCAGGCGGTCTCCCGGCTGGACTGTCTGGTCTGCGGTGGGGAAGCTTATCCTTCCGTCCTGCTGCGTCAGCTCAAGCGCTGGACATCGGCGCGGCTTTATAATCAATATGGTCCCAGCGAGGCGACGATCGGCGTCTGCATGAAAGAGCTGTCGCACGCCCGCCGGATTACCGCCGGCCAGCCCCTGCCCGGCTGCCGCCTGCTCGTGCTCGATCCCACAGGCCAGCCGTTGCCTTGCGAGAGTATTGGCGAACTGTGGATCAGCGGTCCCTGCCTGGCGCTGGGCTATGATCAGGATCGCGCCAAAACCGACGAAAGCTTCCAGCCGCTGACTTGTTTACAGGGAGAACGTGCCTATCGCACGGGCGATCTGGCTTATTGGACGCAGGATGGCGAGATCGTGATCGCCGGCCGTCAGGATCAGCAGCTCAAGGTGCGCGGGTACCGGATTGAAGCGCAGGAAATCACCGCTCAGCTGCGCCGGCTGCCGCACATTCAAAACGCCGCGGTCGTGCTTCAGAATGACCGCCGCACCCTGGCAGCCTACATCGTCAGCGATCAGCCGGTCGATCCGGCCGGTCTCAGGCGCGCCTTAATGGAACAGCTGCCCGCGCCGGTCGTCCCGTCCGTTTATCTTGCGGTCGACGAACTGCCGCTCACCGCTAACGGCAAACTGGATCCTAGCCGGCTGCCGCCGCTGCCCCAGTCCCCTCAGCCCCTCAGATCCGCCGCCACTTCCGCGGCTCAGCGCTGGCTGCTCGATCAGCTGCGTACGCTTCTAAAACGGCCGGACATGCAGCTGGACAGCGATTATTTCGCTTACGGCGGGGATTCGTTGATCGCGATGGAATTGTTAAGTTTAATCGAAGAAAAATTTCAGATCCGTTTAAAAACGGCGGATCTTTACCACCTGCGCACCGCCGCGGCGATCGGCGAAGTGCTGGACGGCGGGCAGTCTGCCCCGCAGCCAAAGCCGCAAGCGGCTCCAAAACAAAAAACCTATCCGCTGAGCTTTCAACAGAAAGCGATTCTGGCGGATCTGCTTGCCGACCCGGAAAACGACGCATACCACATGCCGGGCTTGTTCACGCTGCCCGACACACTCGATATCGACCGCTTACGTCAAGCGTTAGTCCAACTGGTGCAGGAAGAAGAACTGCTGCGCACCGGCTTTGTCCTGGATGATGGAGAAATCCGAATGCAGGTTCACGACAAGGTCGCCTTCAACGTCGAGATCATCGAAGCAGGACCGGATTGGGATCCGGCAACATTAATCCGGCCGATGGATCTGGCCAGACCGCCGCTGTTTTCCGCCGCCTTCATTCATCGTAAAGAAGGCTGGGCGCTGGGACTGGACATGCATCATCTGATCAGCGACGGGCTGACGACGCCGTTACTGCTTTCGCATCTCGATCAGCTCTATCAGGGACGTGTCTGCAGCTCGCCGGCGCTCACCTACAAAGACGCGGCCTGGGCGATGCAGGATGGCCCTGCGGAAGCTGATCTTGCGTATTGGAAAAAGACGCTGACACCGCTGCCAAAACCGCTGCTTCTGCCGCAGGACCGGCGGGAACAGCCGCATCAGGGAGGCAGTCAGCTCATCTATGATCTGAGTCTGGAAGGCTCGGAAAAGATCCGCACGTTCTGCGCTGCGAAGCAGCTGACGCCGGCCGCCCTGTTTGCCTGTGCGGCGCTGATTCAGCTGGCCCGCTGGAACCAGAGCGACCGGGTCGTTGTCGGAATGCCGGTCAGCGGCCGGACGCAGGCGGCGACGCAGGCGATGCCGGGGTTATTCATGCATACGCTGCCGTTGGCGCTTCAGCTTGACCCTCAGATGCGGATCAGCGCGCTGCTGGCGCGCGTGCAGAATCAGCTGGCGGCAATTCAGGATCATCAGGCGGTCAGTCTGGAAGATTTAATCCGGATGTTCAATCTGCCCCGCCAGGTGGGCGGCAACGCCGTCTTCGGCCTGTTGTTTTCGCTGCGGCCGATCGCGGCGGATCAACTGCGCTTAGCCGGGCAGCCACTGGGCTATCAGCCAGTGGCGACCGGGTTAAGCAAGCTGCCGTTAACCGAGGAAGTTTATTGGGAAGCCGGCCGCTGGCATTTCTGCTTTGAATTTGAGAACCAGCGCTACCGCGAAGAAACGATCCGCTTCTACCAGCGCAGTCTGGAACACATCGTCATGACTTTAACGAAGGAGGATCCGGTCTGGACTGTATTGGACGTGCTTGCGCCGCTGGATCGCTACCGCTGCCTGGACGCGCCCAACGCTCTGCGCGTGCCATATTGCGGACTGCCGCTGGACGTGCAGATTCGCCAGCGCGCCCGGCTGCATCCAGACCAGCCGGCCCTGCGCTTTCATCAAAAGACGACGACCTTTGCCGAGCTGATCGAACAGGCGGATCGTCTGGCCGGCGCACTGATGCAGAACGCTTCGGCCAAGCCGGCTGGAATTCTGTGTGAGCGGGGCGAGGGACTGTTTGTCGCAATGCTCGCACTGATGCATTGCGGCCGGGCATATGTTCCGCTGGATCCAGACTTCCCTTCAGCCCGGATCGCAACGATGCTGGATCAGGCCGGCGCCGATCTGATCGTTGGAACTCCGGCTTTATTAAAGAAATTGAATCTATCGCTTCCAACCTGTTCCGTGCTCGCTCAGGGTTCGGTGCCGTTTGAGGCGCCGGCCCGTCCGCTGGACGCCGTGCATTATTGCCTGTTTACCTCCGGCTCCACCGGTCTGCCCAAAGGAACGCAGATCACTTATCGCAACACCGCGGCATTTCTGGAATCAATGCGGCCGCTGATCGGTGGATGCCGGCGGGCTCTATGCGCGACCAATTCGGTTTTCGATGTCTTCCTGACGGAAAGTCTGATCGCTCTGGCGTTGGATATGACGGTAGTGATCGCCGATGAATCCCAGCTGCGCCTGCCGTGGGAGCTGGCCGCCTTAATCCAGAATGAGGGCTGTGATTTCGTGCAGTTTACGCCGACGCGAATGCAGATGAACATGGCCGACGCCGCATTCCGGGAAGCGTTGGCTTCGGTCAAAACAATCATCCATGTCGGGGAAGCGCTGCCTGCGCCGTTAGTGCGCCAGACCGCCTCCTGCACCTCAGCCCGGATCCTCAACTGTTATGGTCCGACGGAAACGACGGTGTATGCCACGTGGGATGAAGTTTCCAAAACCCCGGTCACCATCGGTATGCCGCTGGCCAATTACGAAACCTATGTCTTAAACAAAGCCCGTCAGCGCTGTCTGCCGATGCAGAGCGGCGAGCTGGTGATCGGCGGCGCCGGAGTCGGATTGGGCTATATCAACGCCCCCACTAAAAACACGGCGTTCGTTCAGGCTCCGCAGCAGCCTCAGCGGCGGTTTTACTTCACCGGCGATTTAGTCCGCGTCAATCCGCAAGGCAAGCTGGAATATCTTGGCCGGCGCGACAGTCAGATCAAGCTGAACGGCCACCGCATTGAGCTGCAGGAAATTGAGCAGCAGCTTTTGCGTCTTGCGGGCATCCGCGAATGCGCCGTGATCCCGCGGATTCAGGATCACGAGGTGCTCTCGCTGCACGCGTTTGTCTCGGGCAGCGAAGAAACGGACTGGCGGCCGGCGTTACAATCCATGCTGCCGGACTTCATGATCCCCTCCTCGCTGACGTGGCTGGATCATCTGCCGCTCACCGCCTCCGGCAAAACTGACCGGCGGGCGCTGGCGGCGTTGATTGAAACTGCCGCTGCCGACCGTCCTTGTACTTTCGAAGGAATTCAGCCCGAAATTGAAATGCCGCCGGTTGTGGAAGAAGCCGGCCCCGCCGATCTGGCGGCGATGTGGCGGAAGGTCTTGAAGCGTTCCGAACTGGACGAAAATCTGTCATTTTTCGATCAGGGCGGCACTTCGCTGGGCGCTTTGACGTTACTGACAGAATATTACAATCTCGGCCTGCATTTGACACTGGAAGAGTTCTACGCCCATCCGACGTTAGCTGAACAGCGTCAGAAAATACAGCCGGAATGGCAAGTCCAAAAGCCGGTCTCCCCCCGGTTAGACAAGTTCCCGCTGCAATCCGATGCACCGGTCAACTGGCGTAGCCCGCTGATCAGCGGCGGTTCCGGTTTCTTCGGCCTGCATCTGATCGACGTGCTGCTGACACAGAACCTGTCGTGTTCGATCGTTGTCCTGTCGCGTTCAGATAAAGCCACGCTGCTGGAAAAAGCGCAGGCGTTATTCGGCCCGGAATGGGTCGGCCGTTATCAGAACAAACTTGTCTGCCTGCATGGCGATCTGACCCGCTCTGATCTGGGATTGTCCGCCGCAGAGCGATCACGGCTGCAAGCCTCGCTGACGTGCGTCGTGCACAGCGCCGCCGAGGTCAGTCACTATGGCCGCCGCGATGCCTTTCTGGCCGCCAACGTCGAGAGCACCCGCAACATGCTTGCCCTCGCCCGGCAAATCAACGTCCCGCTGGTGCATGTCTCCACGCTCAGCGTCAGCGGGTCGTATCTGCCCGCCGATCCGCAGAAACCGGCAAGCTTTTGCGAAACCGATCTCGACATCGGGCAGAACTGGAACGAAAATCTGTACGTTGAAAGCAAATTTCTGGCCGAACAGGCCGTTCGTCAGGCAATCGCTGCCGGCCAGCCGGCGCGGATCCTGCGCTTAGGCCGGCTGTGCGGGCGGCATCGGGACGGTCAGTTCCAGCGCCATCCGCAAACCAACGCCTTCTGGCGGCTGTGTCAGGCCATCCTGCAGGTCGGCTGTCTGAATCCGGCGCTGGCACAGACCGCGGCGGAGGTCACAGCGGTTGACGAATGCGCCCTGGCGGCCGTCGCCGGCCTGCGTTCCCGCCTGACCGTTTTGCATCTGATGAATCCTCATTTGCTATCATTTAAGGAAATTTTCCCGCAGCTGCCCATCGTCGGCGACGAACAATTCGCCGCTGCGCTGCAGCGGGAAGCCGGTTCAGGCAGCGATGTGATCGGCAGTCTGATCGAACAGCTTAATCAGCTGGAAAAGCAGCCCGTTCAAATCCAGCCCGACGCCGCTGTGACGCTGCAGGCGCTGGAAGCGGAAGGCTACCGCTGGCCGCTTCCGCGTCCCGACCGCGAGCTGGCCCAGCTTTGTCAGAAACGAGGTGAATCCCGATGATAACCAACGGCGCCCTGATTACCTTCTACATCTCCATCATCGGTCTGGTGCTGATCGTCTCGCGCAACCTGCGCACCAACCGCAGCCACCTGATCAATAAAATCTATGTCGCGTTCTCGATGATTCTGATCGAATGGATGACCGCTCTGATCGGCATGCGCTTCACCGCGCCCGGCGATGAAATCATGCTTTACATCTGGGACGCATTGTCCAATTTCGGCACAAGCATGGCGCCGGTGCTGCTGCTTTTGATCGCGCTGGTCTTCACCCATCATTACGACAGTCTGCCGAAGAAAGTCCGCGGCCTGTTTATCGTCCCGGTGCTCACTAACATCATGATCTGGACCAATCCGCTGCATCATCTGCATTACAAGCATTTCAGCGTGATCGCCAGCGAGGTCGTGTTCGGCCCCTACATGTATATCAGCGGCGGCTACAGCTACCTGTGCATGATCGCCGCGATCTGCATCATCCTGCACTTTGCCTTTAAAAGCAACAACCGTCTGTATATGCAGCAGGCCGTCATGTTCTCCTTAGGTACGTTGATTCCGTTAGTCGTCAGTATGCTCGCAACGCTCAAAATTCTGAACCTGTCGATCGCTGCGACACCGATCAGCTTTGTGTTCACGGTCATCTTCCACGGCATCGCGATTGAGAAGCTGAATTTCCTCAACATCACGCCGATTGCGACGCAGCACATCCTCGACTGGATTTCCGACTGTTATCTGATCCTCAGCGAGACCGGGCTGGTGCTCAACTACAACCAGCCGTTCGCCCAGATCATCGGCAGCCGCTGCGGGATTGAGATCAACAAGCCGCTGATCAACATCCACCGCGATCACGATCCCAGCGCGATGACGGCCGTCTACAATCTGATCAGCTCCGTCGAATCGTCGCGCGAAAGCCGCAGTTCGATCGCCTATGAACAGTCGATCGTCGCCGACGGTCATCTGCATTACTACATGGTCGAGGTCACGCCGTTAATCATGAATAAGGTGATCGTCGGATTCAGCGTTATTTACAAGGACGTCACCAAGCTGAAGGAAAGCATGCAGAAATTACAGAATTCACAGAAGCGGATGATGGAACGGGAACGGCTGGCTTCGTTAGGTCAGATGGTCGGCGGCATTGCGCACAACTTGAAAACGCCGATCATGTCGATTGCCGGAGCGCTCAACGCGATGGACGATCTGGTCGACGAATGTCAGCGCAGCTTCGGCGATCCGGAGGTCACCCCGGCCGATTACAAGGAGATCGCTCAGGAAATGACGGACTGGATTCACCGCTGCAAGGATTCGTGTTCGTACATGTCCGACATCATCACGGCCGTCAAAGGCCAGGCCGCCAGTATGAACGCCTCCGATAAGGTCACCTTCACGCCCGAGGAACTGCTGCGGCGGACGACGCTGCTCATGCGCCATGAGCTGACCGTCCACAACTGCCAGCTCATCGCAGAAAACTGCGTGCCGCCTGCGGTTGTGCTGCATGGGGATATCAACAACCTCGTTCAGATCGTCAACAACTTCATCGCCAACGCGATCGACGCCCAGCTGCCCCAATCCGACCACACCATTCGCTTAAAGATCTGGCAGGAAGACGACCAGCTCTCGCTCTCGGTCAGCGATCACGGCAGCGGCATTTCCGATTCCGTGCGCCGTCATTTATTAAAGGAAATGATCACATCCAAGGGCACCGCCGGAGCCGGTTTGGGATTGTATATGTCCAAAGCGCTGATCCAGGGAAAGTTTGACGGTGAACTGTGGTTTAACGATAACCCGGGCGGCGGCGCGGTGTTCGGGTTCACGATTCCGCTCAACAGCGAAGTCCTGCAGGAAGAAAACCTGCCAAAATCTGAAGAAAGGAGTCCCTTTTGATGCGTAAAAATCGCAAAGGTCAGATCCATAACGAGTTCCGCCTGCTGGTGTTGGACGACGATGAAATGATCACGCTGGCGCTGCGCTCTTATTTTGAGGGCTGCGGCTACACCGTCGACATTGAAAGCAATCCGCGGCGGGCTATCGAAAAAATCCGTCTGGATCACTACGACATCCTGCTGCTGGACTTTCTGATGAATCCAATCTGCGGCGACAAGGTCGTCGAGGAGATCCGCAAGTTCAACACCGATCTGTTTATCATCCTGCTAACCGGCCACAAGGATCTGGCGCCGCCGGTCAAGACGATCCGTGAGCTGGACATCCAGGGCTACTATGAAAAAAGCGATAAATTCGATCAGCTGGAACTGCTGGTTGAATCGTGCGTCAAGTCGATCCGCCAGATGCAGACAATCCGCCGCTACCGCGACGGACTTAACGAAATTCTCGGCAACGTCACGACGTTGTATCAGGATCAGAATCCGCAGCAGCTGATCGCGGCGATCGTGGAACAGGTGCGTTCTCTGTGTCATGAAGACGACGTCTTCGTGATGCTCAACCCGCAGAACATCCCCTCCTTCAGCGAAAAAGTGTCGCTGGTTTCCTCGCTGTTATTAAGCGGCAGCGGCGATTATGAGCTGGACGCGGGACAGTTTATGCGGCTGTACTATCCGAATTTTCTCGACGCGATCCAGCGGATAAAAAGCTCCCGTCAGCCGGATCTGTGCGAACAGCGCCTGGCCCTGCCGCTGCATGATGAAAGCGGGCATTTTCTCGGCATGATCGGAATTCATTTCAGGCAGGCCCCGGCCGAAACACTGATTCAGTTATTGACGCTCTACAGCCGTCAGGCGGGTTCGGCGATCGCGCGGATGGTTCTGCATACGGTCTTGCAAAGCCGCAACCATCAGCTGAAAGAAACGAACAAGCAGCTCAAAGACAGCTATATGGAAACGATTACGGCGGTCCGGCTGATGGTCGAAGCGAAAGATATTTACACCCGCGGCCATTCCGATCGGGTCAGCTATTACACGACGTTATTGGCTAAAAAACGAATTCAGGATCCGCAGCGGCTGGAGCTGATCCGCCTGGCCGGCCTGTTTCACGACGTCGGCAAGATCGGCGTACCGGATTCCATTCTGACCAAGCTGGGACCGTTAAGCGAGGAAGAATTTGCGCAGATCCGCCGCCACAGCGAGCTGGGCTGTCAGATTCTTTCCACGATGAGCTTCTTTCAGGATATCGCCGGCATCATCCGCGGTCATCACGAACGCTGGGACGGCAAGGGTTATCCCGATGGTCTGGCTGGTACCCAGATTCCGCTGGAATCGCGGATGATCGCCGTGGCCGACGCATTCGACGCGATGACCTCGTTTAGGGCCTACCGCCAGTCGCTCTCGCTCGATCAGGCGCGGGCCGAACTGATCCGCAACAAGGGCACGCAGTTTGATCCGCAACTGGTCGACGAGTTCCTGGAGCTCTTAAATGATTACGACAAGATCCATGCGCAGTTGGAATGGACATTCCACGAACTTTAGGAAAGGGACCTCACAATGAAAAATTATGCCTATTACCCGGCCGACGACTACGCTACCTTCCGCCAGTTCATCGACGGCACAAGCCGCCGTTTTGCCGAAAAAGAAGCGCTGGTCAGTTACGCCGCGAAGGGGGAACGCCGCAGTCTGACCTTCATCCAGCTGAAGCAAAACGTTCAGGCGTTAAGCGAAGCCTTCCGGCTGGCGCTGCCTGAAGGCAACGTCGGAATCATCAGCGAAAACAGTATCGAATGGCTGCTTGTTTACTTCGCGCTGATCATCAGCGGCCGCACCGCCGTGTGCATTGACATCGAACAATCCGACGACGTGCTGCGAAGCATGGTCATGCAGGCGGACTGCACAGCCTGTTTCCTTTCCCCGGCCTTCCAGCCTGTCGGCAGCCTGTTATGCCAGGAAAATCCGACGCTGAAGCAGTTGATCTTGATGGAAGGCGAAGGTGAATTCACGCTGAAGACGCTGCTGGAGCAGGGGCAGGCCCTCGTCAAACGCCGTCAGGGCGTCTGGTCGTTTCCCGATCATTCGCAAAATTTTACCGCTTCGATCGTTTACACCTCCGGTACGACCAGCACCTCCAAGCCGGTGATGTTGTCGGAGGTTGGCATTCTTACCAATGCCGCTGACTCGATGCGCCTGGTCGGGGTCGGTGCGACGGTCTTCACCTCGCTGCCCTTCTATCACACCTATGGCCTGACCTGTTCCGTCATCAACATGCTTCTGCATGGCAGCACGGTCGGGGTCAACGGCTCATTAAAAACGATGATGCGCGATTTGAAAGCCTTCGCGCCGGAAACAATGATGGCCGTGCCGCTGATCGTCGAGACCCTTCATCAGAATATCTGGCGCACGCTGCGCAAACAAGGCAAAGAAGAAGCCCTGCGCAAATATATGAAGCTGTTTCAGTTCTGCCGCAAATTCGGGATCACGCTGCACCCCGCGTTTCTGCAGCCGATCCGCGACGCTTTCGGCGGACATTTGTCGCTGATCATCTGCGGCGGCGCGCACCTGTCGGCCTCAATCGGCGAGGAAATGGAGGCCTTCGGCTTTCAGATCATCCAGGGCTATGGGATCACGGAATGTTCCCCATTACTGGCGGTCAACCGCAATAAGGACCGCCGCGTCGACACTGTCGGTCATGTTTTGCCCAGCTACAAGCTGAAGCTTAAGGACGGCGAAATTCTCGTTCAGGGCGTGTCCCTGATGCAGGGGTATTATAAAAATGAAGAACTGACGGCCGCAGCGTTTGACGAGGGCTGGTTTATGACCGGCGATCTGGGCAGTCTGGATAAAAACGGACATCTGACGATTACCGGCCGCAAGAAAAATCTGATCGTGTTTAAGAATGGTAAGAAAGTCTCCCCGGAAGAGATTGAAGGTTATGTCAGTTCGCTGCCGCTGATCAAGGAGGTCATGGCCTTCGGGCTGAACTCCTCCGCCCATGCCGACGACGTGCGGCTGGCTTTGATGGTCTATCCGGATCCCGAGCTGACCGCCGGAATGTCGCCGTATGAAATATTAGAACAGCTGCAGGCGCAGATCGATCAGGTCAACGAAACGCTGCCGGCATACAAACAAATCCAGATGATTAAGCTGCGCGATTCTGAATTTGAGAAAACGGCGACCAAAAAAATCAAACGCAGCACCGTTTTAGAAAAGAGGTAACGGCCGACTATGCTTGAAAAAATTATCGCGATCATCATCGCTGAAACGGGTCAGCCGGGCGTCAGCGTACAAACCGATCTGGTCCGCGATCTCCAGCTGAATTCCTTCGATATCGTTAATATTGTCGCAGCGCTGGAAGAAACGTTTGACGTTGAGATCAATGTCCGCAGCATCCGCAAAATCCGCAATGTAAAAGATATTCTGGCTACCTTGACCGAACTGGGCGCGCATGAATGAGCCGCTGCGGGGACTGTGGCGCTTCAGCGCTGATTTCAGCGGAAGCGACAGCGCGCAGCGGCTGAATCAGGCACTGTCCTGGCTGGCAGATCAGCACCTGCTGCCTTTTGTCCCGGTACAAAAGGTTGTTTCCGCCCGGGGCAAGCCAGCCTTCGCCGATCTGCCGGGGCTGCATTTCAGCATCTCCCATTGCCGGCAGGAGTGGATCTGCCTGATCGCCGGCGCGCCGGTGGGCATCGACATCGAACAGCCCCATCCCTGCCGTCAGGAAGCGATTACCCGCCGGTTCTTTCACCCCCGGGAACAGGCCTGGCTAACCCAGTATCCGGAAGCCTTTTTTTCACTGTGGACGGCGAAGGAAAGCGTCGTCAAATGGTCGGGAAAAGGCATCGGGGAAGATTTTTCCCGCTTCAGCGTCATTGATGAAGCAGGCCAGCTGCACGATACCCCAAACTACCGATTGATCCCCTTTGTCACAAAAAAAGGAACGCCCGGCACGATGTGCCTGAGCGCTTCCCTGAGGGATACGGTTCATGATTATTTTTTAGACTGAAGTTCGCTAAGCCGGACGAAACGCGTGCCGGTGCGGTGCGCGAATTGTTCGTCATGGGTGACGACCAGAATCCCCAAACCATCCTGTTTCGCCAGCGACTGAATGATGTTGGACACTTCCAGCGCCGATTGTTCGTCCAGCGCGCTGGTCGGTTCATCAAAGCACAGGATTTCCGGCGCCAGCATGCAGGCCCGCGCGATCGCGGCCCGCTGCTTCTGCCCGCCGGAAAGTGAATTGGGATAGGCGTCCGCCTTCTCCGCCAAATTCAGCTGTTGTAAAAGCCTGCGGGCTTTTTTTTCAGCTTCCGCCCGATTCATCCGTTTCTGATGAACCGGCGCCTTGATCAGATTTTGCATGACGGTCCAATGCGGAAACAGATTCCAGTTCTGAAATACCAGTCCGATCTTCTGCCGGTATTCCATGGGCGACTGCCAGCGGCCATCCTGACACAGCACCGTGCCGGAAAGTGAAATCGTGCCCTTTTCCGGCAGCTCCAGCCCGCACAGACAGCGCAGCAGCGTGGTTTTTCCAGCGCCGGAGGGTCCCATCAGACACACGATCTCACCCGGATCCACGCGCAATGACACATTTTCAAAGACCGGCGTCCTGCCGAAGGTCTTGGCGCAATTTTCTGCGATGCAGCTCATGACTTGCCCTCCTAATAATAACTGATGCGTTTCTCAATCCGTCCCAAAAGCCAGCTGAACCCGCCGCACATCGCCAGATAGAGAATCCCGACGACGACAAACGGCAGTGCGGTCGCATACGTGTTGACGGCGGAACGGCCGGCTTTCAGCAGCTCTGAAGCCCCCAAAACGTAGATCAACGACGTGTCCTTGACCAAATTCAGGACTTCGTTGCCAATCGAAGGCATCGCCGTGCGCAGCGCCTGCGGCAGCTGAATCCGAAAGTAGATATAGCGGCGGGAGAATCCGAGCATCTTCCCGGCTTCCGCCTGTCCAGGATCGACTGCGCTTAACGCGCCGCGCAGAATCTCGATAAAATAAGCGGTATAATTCAAGGTGAAAGCGATAAAAATCGACAGTTCCCGGCTCAGCGTCAGGCCGAGATACGGCATGCCGAAGAAGATGAACATCAGCTGCAATAACAGCGGCGTCCCCCGCATCAGCGTGATGTAGCCGCGAAACAGCGGCTTTAAGGCGCGGCCGGAAAACTGCTGGAGCGCCTGAAGCAGACAAGCCAGCGGCAGCGACAGGATCAGCGTTATAAAGAATACCTGCAGCGTGACCCCGGCGCCAGCCAGTAATGACGGCAGAATCTGACGGATCATGCTTATTCCCCGAACCACTTGGCGTTCAGCGCCGCCGTTGTGCCGTCTTCATTGCAGGCCTTCATCGCTTCGTTGATCTTCTCCAGCAACGTCGTATCCTGCTTGCGCATTCCGACTGCGTATTGTTCCGTTCCAAAATTCTCGTCCAGCACCTTGTATTTTTCCTGACCTCTTTGCTTCATCACATACCGCGCCAGCACTTCGTCGACGACGATCGCCTGCGAACGGCCGGCTTCCAGATCCATAAAGCAGTCGATGTTCGTATCGAATTCCTCCGGCGCGCCGTTTTTTAACGCAGACGTGAACGCAGCATCGGCGCTGACCGCTTCCAAGGCGCTCGATTCCTTCTGCACCGCGATCGTTTTCCCTGCCAGATCCGCTTTGGAATTGACCTCGGAATCCGCCAGCGTGATGATCAGCTGGCGGTTTTCCAGATAAGGCTCGGAGAACGCCACCTGCTGCTTCCGCGTGTCCGTAATTGAATAACCATTCCAGATTAAGTCGATGTTGCCGGCATTCAATTCGGATTCCTTCATCGACCAGTCGATCGTCTGAAATTCAAAGGCAATTCCCAGCTTTTCTGAAACGGCCTTGGCCATCTCGATATCATAACCGGCCAGCTCGTTGTTTTCATCGCGGAAGCCCATCGGTGCAAACGTATCGTCAATCCCGACGACCAGCTTCCCCCTGTCTTCGATTGCGCTCCAGCTGTCCCCCTGCGGCTTGGCGGCGCTCTGACATCCCGTCATCGCCACCAGCGCCAATCCGATCAAACCCATTCCCAATTTTCCGATTTTCATTTTCATTTCTCCTTTTTTCTTTTTTGATATAGCATGAAATGAAATTGAATCCCGAACAGGATGCGTTTCAGCCCGCGCCGCTAAAACAAAAACCCTCCCGTCCTGCAGCTAAGGACGAGAGGGTCGTTTTTCCCTTCGTGGTTCCACCTTAATTTACCAGATTCCTCGCGGAGTCCAGCCTCTTCGAGTACAAAACTTCTATACTCTAGTACGATAACGGGTACAGGTTCCGATCCAGCCTACTTGATTCCTCGTTCGGTGAATTGCTCCAAGATGTGTTCAACCTGCTTCTCATATTCCCTTGCACCAACCGGGAACTCTCTGGATAAGCAGTTCAGGTTTACTTTTTCTTTTCATCGCTGTTATATCAATGACTGTATGATAAATCTGAAGCGGAAACTTGTCAAGCAGGAAATGAAATTTTTCTGAAAATGAATGACAATCTTTCACCGCGGCATACCGGCATGACTGGCCTGAATTGAAGTTTCCAGCAGTTTCAACATTTCGTAATGTGTTTCTGCCTCCCCGGGCTTAGAGGTGTGCGGACAATGCCAGACATGCATGCCGTTAAGTCCCTGCTGCATCAGCCACACGGCCATTGTGATTCCGGTTGGAAGCAGCTTCGCCCCCAAAATAGCGAGCCGCGTCAGCGTTCCATAAACGGAGCGGCGTCTGCCTTTCTGACTGTCAGAAATTGCCGCCCGGGCGACCGGGGCCGGATCCGTGATCGGAAACATCCGCACAACGTCGGGTCTGGCCGTGGTTTGCGCCTTATTGAGCAGCGGGGTTCTCATCCAGCAGGGACAGACCGAGGTCACCGTGATCCCCCGCGGCTTCAGCTCGACGGCTAACGCCAGTGAAAACCGGTCGATAAACGCCTTGCTTGCCGCATAGACACTGAAATACGGCAGCGGCTGAAAGGCGGCTTGGGAAGCCGTGTTGACAATCCGGCTGCCCGGGGGCATATAGGGCAGGCAGTTCCATGTCATTTCCACGACCGCGCGGCAGTTGAGATCGACGATCCGCGCCGCTTCCAACGCTTCCAGCTTTTCAAACGGACCGAACTTGCCGATCCCCGCGTTGTTGATCAGCCAGCGGATCTCTGGTTTTTCCAGACTTAAACGACGATGAAAATCCACCAAAGCGTCCAGCTGCATCAGATCAATTTCGACCGGAACGATCCGGGCGCCGAAATCCTGAACCAGCCGCTGCAGCCGGGCCGGTGTTTTGGCCAGCGCCCAGATTTCATCCACATTTGATTCTTCCAGGATCAGCCGCGTATATTCCCGACCCAAACCGCTGTCTGCACCGGTGATCACCGCAATTTTTTTCATAACACCCCTCTTTTCCGATTCATTATTCTTCCTCTTTAGTATGGCTGCTTCTTCCCGTTTACCCGGAAAGTCCGCTGCCTTTTTTAACCTTTATGCCGGTCTTTTGAGATGGCGGAAAACATTTCAATGCCCGCCATACCTAAAAAAGGCTGAGTCACACCCCAGCCTTCCTAGCGTTTCCTATGTTTACAGATCAATGTTCATCAGCGCCAGGTCGGTCTTAATCCCTTCCTGCAGCACCTGTTCGTCAAAATTGAAATGGCAGTTATGCAGCGCGATGCCCGTGCCTGTGCCCAAGAAGAAGAACACGCCCGGGATTTTCCGCTGATAGAACGCGAAATCCTCCGCGATCATTTCCGGCTTGTCCATCACCTGCAGCTGCGGCAGAAGCGCCTGCGCCTTCGCAAACAGCGGGGTGTCGTTGATCACGGCCGGATAGCCTTCCGTATAATCAAACACGATCTGGCAGCCAGTTTCCTGTTCCAGCTGTTGCATGATCGCCTTCGTCTGATCGATCATCCAGTCGAACGTGGCGTCCTGAAACGACCGGTAGGAGCCTTCCAGCACCGCGGTTTCCGGCAGGATGTTGCGCACCGTGCCGGCGTGGAAATTTCCGAACTTTAAAATCCGGTATTGGTTCGGAGCAATTTTCTTTTCCATCGCGTACAGGCGGCATAACAGCTCCGCGCCGATCGCCAGCGCGTCGATGCCCTCATCCGGTTTGGCGCAATGGGTGCTCTTGCCCTTGACCGTCACCGTGACCTCGCTGGCGTGCGCCATCATCTCCTCCGGCCGGCTGGCTACGGTCCCGGCAGGGATAAACGGCCACAAATGCGTGCCGAAGATCGCCTTGACGTTGTACTTTTCAAAAATCCCGGTATCGCAGATCGGCTTGGCGCCCCCGACCGTTTCCTCCGAGGGCTGGAAGATTAACAGAATGTTGTTTTTCCAACCGCTGCGGTCAAGCTGATCCAGCTCCTGGGCAAATCCCAGCAGCATCGCCATGTGGCCGTCGTGGCCGCAGGCGTGCATTTTCCCCGGATGGCGCGAGGCGAATTCCAGCCCCGTTTCTTCCTGGATCGGCAGCGCGTCCATATCGGCGCGATACGCCAGCGTTGCCGGCCGGCCGGCGTCAAAGTAGGCGGCTACGCCCGTTTCCAACAGCTCGATGAGCTCGCAATGCAGTGTTTTTAAGACGGAAACAACATACTCCCTGGTTTTAAATTCTGTGAAGCTGGTTTCCGGAATCTGATGCAGATCCCGGCGGAATTGTGTCGCTTGATTCATACGGAAGACTCCTTTCGTGATTCTCTCTCATTCATTGTAACGATCTTGTAAAATTCGTCAAGCAAAGAGCGCACACTGTCATAAGATTTGTTATAATGGAGGACAGGAGTTGATCAACCATGCTGCAAATATCCAATTTACAGCTTTCGCTGGATGAAAATCCGCAAAGCCTGGAATCCCTGATTATGAAGAAACTGCGGCTGCGTCCGGGCCGTCTGACATCCTGGAAAATCGTGAAGGAATCGCTGGACGCGCGCAAGAAACCGCTGCGGTTTGTCTATACCGTCCTGGTTGAAACGCCGGGCGAAGCTCAGATCCTCAAAAAGAAACTGACCCATGTCAGCGCGGCTGAACCTTATCGCTATCAGCCGCCCAAGCCGGTTTCCTTTGACGGCCCGCGGCCGGTTGTCGTCGGCTTCGGCCCGTGCGGCATGTTCGCGGCGCTGTTGTTAGCCGAGGCGGGACTGCGGCCGATTGTGCTGGAGCGCGGCGCAGACGTCGATCAGCGTGTGAAGGACGTCGAAACCTATTGGCAAGGCGGGCCGCTGAATCCGCAAAGCAATGTGCAGTTCGGCGAAGGCGGCGCGGGTACTTTTTCCGACGGCAAGCTGACGACGCGCGTCAAAGATGTGCGGATTGTCAAAGTGATGGACGAGCTGATTGAAGCGGGCGCGGATCCGGAGATCGGCTATCAGGCGCATCCGCATATCGGCACCGACCGGCTGCGGCAGATCGTCAAAAACATCCGGCTGAAAATCCAGCGGCTGGGCGGCGAGGTCCGCTTCAACACACCGATGACCGCGCTGTTCACGGATGAAAACGGAGTCTGCGCGATTGCGGCCGGGGATCAGCGGATCGCCTGCCGCCAGCTGGTGCTGGCGCTGGGCCACAGTGCGCGCGATACGTTTACGATGCTGCACGAAGCCGGGATCGCGATGGAAGCCAAGGACTTTGCGGTCGGCGTGCGTGTCGAGCATCCGCAAAAACTGATCGATCAGAATCAATATAAGGAAGCCTCCGGCCATCCGCGTTTAAAAAGCGCGGAATACCGGCTGACCTGTCAGACGCGGGAAGGCCGCGGCGTTTATTCGTTCTGCATGTGTCCCGGCGGCATGGTCGTCGCCAGCGCCAGCGAGGACGAAGCGATCGTGACCAACGGAATGAGCGAATACGCCCGCGATCAGGCCAATGCCAACAGTGCTCTGTTAGTCCAGGTGCGCCGCAGCGATTTCGGCGAGGGCGTGCTGGATGGCATGCATTATCAGCAGGAACTTGAACACCGGGCGTGGATTTTGGGCGGCCGCTGCGGCAAAGCGCCGTGCCAGCGGATCGCGGACTACCTGGCCGCCCAGCCTTCCCACGATTACGGGATTGTGATTCCCAGCTACAGCCGCGGGGTGACGATGACGGATCTGCATCCGCTGTTTTCCCCCTCCATCAATAGAGCATTGACGGAAGCGCTGCGTTATTTTGATCAGAAAATTCCCGGGTTTATCGAAACCGACGCGCTGATGACAGGTGTCGAAACCCGGTCTTCCTCGCCGGTACGGATCCTAAGGAACGAACAATTTCAGAGCTTAACCACCCCGGGTCTGTACCCGGCGGGCGAAGGCGCGGGCTATGCCGGCGGAATCGTGTCGGCCGCGATCGACGGGCTGCGTGTTGGTGAACAGATCCTTCGCGATGGAGAAAGCGTGGGATTCAGAAAATGACCCACGATTTTGATCAGCTGCTGCAAAGTGCAGCCTACGCCGGCCAGCTGTTGTTGGAAAGCGGCGCAGAGATTTACCGCGTCGAGGACACGATCTGCCGGATCTGCCTGAATTACGGCGCTCAGGAGGCCAGCAGCATCGTGCTGCCGACCGGCATCTTCGTCACGATCGTCGCCGGCGGGCGTTCCGTCAGCAAGATCGTCCGGATCAAGTCGCGCGGTCTGGATATCGACCGGATCGACCGGATCAACACGCTCTCCCGCCAAAGCAGGACGCTGACGCTGGACGAATTTCTAACACAGCTGCGCGCGATCGCCCGGCTTCACCCGTACTCACTTTCGCGCCGGATTGCGGCTGGGGCGTTAGGCGCGGGTGGATTCACCTTATTCTTCGGCGGGCAATTTCCCGATCTGTGCTGCGCGCTGGTCATCGGCGGCCTGATTGAAGGATGCAGTTCGATTTTGGAACAACGCCAGTTTCCGTCCTTCTTCGCAATCAGCCTGTGCTCGGCTCTCACCGCACTGTTGGCGATCGTCTTCAATCAAACCGGACTGGCGCCGTCGTTAGACGCGTTAATCATCGGCTGTCTGATGCTTCTGGTCCCCGGTCTGGCGATTACCAACGCGATCCGCGACAGCCTGTCCGGCGATCTGATCTCCGGGATGACCCGCGGTGTCGAGGCTTTCCTGATCGCGATTGCCGTGGCGTTAGGACCCGGCCTGGTCATGAGTCTGTGGATGATGCTGGGAGGAAACCCGCTATGGTGATCAAACTGATCGGCGCCTTCCTCGCTGAAATCGGCTTTGGCATTTTGTTTAATATCCATGATCGGAAACTGTTGGCGGCGGCGCTCACCGGAACCCTGGGCAGTCTGATCTATGAACTGGTGATGCAGGTTCACGGAGGCGAAGTGCTGGCAATGTTTCTGGCAGCCTGCGGACTGTGTCTGGTCAGCGAGCTGCTTGCCCGGCGCATGAAAACCCCGGTCACGACGTTTCTGATCTGCGCCCTGATCCCCCTGGTTCCCGGAGGCGGCATGTATTATACAATGCTGGCCATCATCCAGGGCAACACGATGAACGCTTTGGAAATCGGAATTCACACGTTGGGCTGCGCCGGCGCACTGGCGCTGGGAATTGCCCTGACCAGTGCTTTCTTCTCCTTTTCGATGAAAAAATCATGAAAAATCATGCGAAACCTGAATTTTTTCAGGTTTTTTATGTATAATTAACGTCATTCTGATGACATACTAAGGTCTGAGCTCATCTCTTAAGAAGTCTGAAAGTTTCTTACATTTTTCTTAAAATAAACAAAAACTTTCATGACTAATGTGAATTTTTCTTCACAGAGATTGCATTTCTTCTTCAGCCGTTTAAAATAGAATCCAGCATCCGGATTTTGGGGGGTGCTGCTTTTTACAGGGTGAAAATCCGAAGAAAGGACCATGTATATGCTAGAAAGTTTAAACGCATTTAATTTTACAATTTTTCTCTTATTCCTGCTTCTCTATCTCTATCAGATCATTTATGCCGGGATCGTCCTGTTTGGCAAAAAGAAGCCGGCGCCTGAAGCGAAGCAGATGCACCGCTATGGCGTCATCATCGCCGCGCGCAACGAAGCGACCGTCATCCGCGAACTGCTTCAGAGCATTAAGGCGCAGAATTATCCGGACGGGCTTGTCACGGCATTTGTGGTCGCTGATAACTGCACTGACAACACGGCCGAGCTGGCGCAGATGGAAGGTGCAGTCGTATATGAACGTTTCAATCAGCTCAAGGTCGGCAAAGGCTACGCGCTGGATTACGCGTTCAAGCACATCATGAAGGAATATCCCAAAGATTGGTTTGAGGCTTATTTTGTCTTTGACGCCGACAATCTGCTCGATCCGAACTATATTCGGGAAATGAACAAAGTCTTCGATTCCGGCTATGAAATCATCACCAGCTACCGCAACTCCAAGAATTACGATTCCAACTGGATTTCCGCCGGGTATTCGCTGTGGTTTTTACGCGAATCAAAATATCTGAACCAGGCGCGGATGATGTGCGGCTCCAGCTGTGCGATCTCCGGCACCGGCTTCATGATTTCCAATCAGATCGTTAAAGCGAACAACGGCTGGAAGCATCACTTACTGACCGAAGATATCGAATTCTCCGTCGACAGCGTCCTGCACGGATTAAAGATCGGCTATTGCGGCGACGCGGTGCTGTATGACGAACAGCCCTGCACGTTTGAACAATCGTGGAAACAGCGGCTGCGCTGGTCCAAGGGTTTCTATCAGGTTTTCGGTAAGTACGGCACTTCCCTGGTCAAACGGATTCTCAAGGAGCACGATTTCAGCAGCTACGATATGACGATGACGATTGCGCCGGCGCTGTTCGTTTCCCTGTTCAGCGTGTTGATCAACTCGCTGGCTCTGGTATGGACATTGTTTGTTCAGCGTGACCCGGAAGTCTTATCCGTAACATTGGGCGCCATCACCGCTTCCGTCACGAATTACTATTTGATCCTGTACGCATTCGGCATCCTGACCACCGTTACGGAATGGAACAATATCCATTGCAGCGCTATGAAAAAAATCCTGTATACTTTCTCCTTTCCGATCTTTATTTTCACCTATGTTCCGATTGCGATCGAAGCGTTGTTCAAGAAGATCGAATGGAGTCCAATCACGCATACCATCGCCAAATCAATTCAGGAAATACGCGATTAACCGCGTATTTTTTTATCAGCTTCCTTAACGGAAACTGAATTTCGCACTGTCACAAACTACAAGCAAAACAGAGCGCAGGCAAGAAGAAACTTTTGACATAACCGGAAACGTTATGAGACAAAGGGATTGGGGTCCGGCATGGGAAGCCGCCTTATGCTCTCACTGCGCAAAGTTTATAATTCAAACGTTTTCAGCCTGATTTCAGATTTTTGACGCGGGAATTGCTCAGTTTTAGACATTTTGTCTAAAAAGTCGTCGCCCGTCAAGGCAAGTTTACAATTTCTTCACACAAACTTCACGGATTCTTCCTATAATAAAAACGATAAGAAAGAAGGAAATAAAAATGTTCGATTCTGAATTTTTGGATTCCGATACCGCGGCGATTCAAAAAGAACTGCGGTCAATGAAAAGAACCTTCCGCCTCGGATTAGCCGCTTGCGCGCTGTTATCCGGAGTGATCGGCTTTTCTGCCGGGACGCTGGCCGCTAAAAGTCAGAAAGGCAGCGTCGTTGTCCAGAGCGTAGAGCGCCTGCCTCAGAATCTTGAGAATGTGCCTGTGACCTCGATCAATATTCCGACCGTCGCCGCCCGGACGCAGAACAGCGTCGTGGAGATCCGCACGGAATCGGTGACCAACAGCTTGTTCCTGCGCCAGTTTGTCACGGAAGGCGCCGGCAGCGGGGTGATCATTTCCGAGGATGGCTACATCGTCACCAACAACCATGTGATTCAGGACGCCCGTTCGATCACCGTTGCGCTGCATGATGGTACGACATACCAGGCGCAGCTGGTCGCAACGGATTCCAAAATGGATATCGGCGTTATCAAGATTGACGCTTCCGGTCTGACCCCGGCAATTCTGGGCGATTCCGATTCGCTGTCGGTCGGCGAGCCGGTCGTGGCCGTCGGCAATCCGTTAGGCCAGCTGGGCGGGACGGTTACCAACGGTATCGTCAGCGCGCTCGACCGGGAAATCATTCTGAACAATGAGCGCCGGAACCTGCTTCAGACCAACGCCGCCATTAATCCGGGCAACTCCGGAGGCGGTCTGTTCAATGCCAATGGCGAACTGGTCGGCATCGTCGTCGCCAAATCTTCCGGTGAAGACGTCGAGGGCCTGGGCTTCGCGATTCCAGTCAACGATGCAAAACCGATTATTGAGGATCTGATATCGCAGGGTTATGTCGGCGGCCGCGTATCGTTGGGCATCACTGCGCTGGATCTGACGACAGCGCAGCTGGCCGCTCAGTACGGCTATAAAACGCCGGGCGTCTACGTTCAATCTGTCGTCGAAAACTCCAGCGCCGCCAACGGCGGGCTGCAGCCGGGCGACTGCTTCGTTTCGATCAACGATACGGCGATTGAAGCCATCTCTGACGTCACCACGATTCTCAACAACAGCTCAGTCGGCGATCAGATTGAAATCACCGTCAAGCGGGATGGCAGGATCGTCGAACTCACCGTCACCCTGCAGGAGAAAAAAGGATAGTCTTGAAAAGCTGGCTGCGGCCAGCTTTTTATAATGCACTAAGAAACGAAAGGAATTTTCATCTTTCCAATTTTAAAGACGCTGTCCGACGGTATTTCATTGATCAAAGCGAAAGCGAAAAAAAGGAAAGGATCTGATTTTATCCAGTCCTTTCCGCTTTAATTCTATCAATCTTCGTCGTTCGCAACATTCGCAGCTTTGATCACCTTATCGGCAATCGGCTGCGGCGCCGGTTCGTAACGATCGAATTCGATGATAAAGGATCCGCGGCCCTGCGTCATTGAACGCAGTTCGGTCGAATATTTCATCATTTCCGCCATCGGCACTTCAGCGGTAATCTTCTGTTCTTTTTCATCGACCAGATCCATACCGAGGATAATACCGCGGCGTTTGTTGAAATCACCGATGATCGTGCCGGTATATTCTTCAGGAATCAGAACCTCAACCTTGCCGATCGGTTCCAACAGAATCGGCTTGGCTTTCGGCATGCCGGCCTTATAGGCCAGACGGGCCGCGGCCTTAAACGCGATTTCCTTGGAGTCAACCTCGTGATAAGAGCCGTCGGTCAGCGTCGCCTTGACGCCGACAACCTTGTATCCGGCCAGTACGCCTTTTTCCATGCATTCCCGCAGACCTGCTTCAACCGCCGGGAAATACTGCTTTGGAACCGCGCCGCCGAAGACGGATTCCGCAAACACCATTTCATCGCCGTCGCATGGTTCAAATTTAACGAAGACATGACCATACTGCCCCGCCCCGCCGGACTGCTTTTTATGCTTGCCTTCCGCCGTGACCGTACCGCGGATTGTTTCACGGTACTGAACCTTCGGTTCCGTCGTATCGACTTCCACTTTATATTTTGATTTCAGCTTGCTTAAAATGACGTCGATATGCTGCACACCCATGCCGTACAGCACCGTTTCCTTGGTTTCTTTATTCTTATCCAGACGAATTGACGGATCTTCCTCGCACATCCGCTGCAGACCCATGCTCATCTTGTCTTCATCCGCTTTGGTCTTCGGCCAGATCGCAACGCCCAGCATCGGCTTCGGGAATTCAATCGGCGCATACGTCACCGGCTTGGACCGGGTTGCCAGCGTATCGTTGGTATCCGTAAACTGCAGCTTGACCACCGCGCCGATATCACCGGTAAACAGCTTGCCGACCGCGATCTGATGCTTGCCCTTGACGATGTAAATCTGATTCAGTTTTTCAATTTTATCCTTCTGAACGTTTAAGACCTGCGCATCCGTGCTCATAACGCCGGTCATGACCTTCAATAATGAAATCTTGCCGACAAATGGATCAATAATCGTTTTGAAGACCTGCGCTGTGAACGCTTCCTGTTCGTTGGTTTCCATCAGAATCGGAATTCCATCCGGATCCAGCGCTTCAATCATGCCTTTTTCCGCATAGCTCGGGAAGTATTCGCGAATCAGATCCAACAACCGTTCAATGCCGGTAACCTGCGTCGCACTGCCGCAGTAAACCGGTCGGATATCGCCGTTGCGCACGCCGATCCGCAAGCCCTTGGCCACTTCATGTTCGTCAAAGCTCTCGCCGCTGAAGAATTTTTCCATCAGCTCGTCGTCGGCCATTGCGATCGCCTCCGCGATCTGGCTGTAATATTCCTCAACGATGTCTTTCAGCTCGTCCGGGACTTCCTTCGGCGTCGTTCGATCGTCATAATACCATGCTTTTTTACGCAGAATGTTGACCGAACCGACAACCTTGCCTTCGCGCTGAATCGGAACTTCAAACGGAATGACCGTCTTGCCGAAATGTTCGCGCAGCTGATTGTAGGTCTGATCAAACGAAGCATTTTCCTCGTCGATCTTGTTGATGAAGAAAATTGTCGGCAGTTTCTTACGGGTAACGATTTTCCACGCTTTTTCCGTTCCCGATTCCACGCCGTCTTTAGCGCCGACGACGATCAGCGCGTTATCGCCGACCGCGATGCCGCACTGCGCTTCGCCCTCATAATCCAGATAACCCGGCGTATCAATAAAATTGATTTTACATTCTTTCCATTCCACCGGAGCGATGGAGGTATAGACGGACAGCCCGCGTTTCACTTCTTCCGCGTCGTTATCCATCACGCTGGTTCCGTCGATCGTTTTGCCCAGCCGGTCCGTTGCCTTGGTAAAATATAATGCAGCTTCCACGACGCTGGACTTGCCCGCGCCGCTGTGTCCCATCAGAACGATGTTGCGGACTTCATTCGCTAAATAATCTCTCATGCTGCTTCCCCCTACTTCAAATGCTCTTTCAGCTCAGCGAAGCAGTGCTCGCGGACATAATGAATTGCAAGATTGCCCTGGAAATCTTTGATGCTCTTATCCGCGCCCTGGTCCAGAAGGTACAGAACCAAATCGACATAACCGCTATAACTCGCTCTCATCAACGCCGTGCAGCCCGCATTATCCTGCATGTTGATATCCGCGCCATGTTCGATCAGATATTTGATGACGTCAACTTTGCACGCCAGAACCGCTTCCATTAACGCGGTCCGCCCCTTGCTGTCGCGGGCGTTGACATTCGCTCCATTTTCCACCAGATATTCCACAACTTCACTCTGACCCAAGAACGAAGCCCGCATCAGAGAAGTCCGGCCGTTGTCGTCATGCGAATTCACATCGGATCCAGCTTCGACCAACATCTTGACGATGCCCAGATGACCTTTTTTCGCCGCACCCATCAACGCCGTCTTATTGTTGACGTCGCGAGCCCGGACATTGGCTCCGTTATCCAGCAGAAACCGCACGATATCTTCATAGCCGCGCTTGGCGCTGCGCATCAAAGCGGTCCGTCCGTCGCCGTTGGAAACGTTAACGTTCGCCCCTTTGGAAACACAGGCGCAGACTTTCGCGAAATCGCCGGCTGCCGCCGCATCCCAGAACTCTTTGTTTGTTTGATCCATAATGAATTCCTCCTTTTATTTATTCATCAAACAATGTACCTTCCATACCTCATTCCGAATCTCGGAACCCCTTGCGGCATAGCCCGCAAAAGTATTCCTGAACTTCTGATCCCTGCCGCCGTATTGTATGCTTCCTGCCGCCGGCTTTTTCAAGGATCCTCATTCAGGCGTAGGTGGATTTACACCGCTGCCTCTCTTGTCTGACCGCTGTGACGCATCCTTTTCTTATTGCGTCGTTCCATTGAGTAGACAAAAAAGATGGACAGTCTAAATCCATCTTAAAAACAACTGATTTTTTCCAAAAGAACCCCGCCGAAAACACCTTCAGCTCTAACATCTCCATTTTGAGGGGCGCCAAAAACTAAGCCTTTCTTCTGGTTCATGATGTTTCACTCCATTCCGGTCTTGGTTCTTTATAGCTTTATTGTAACCGATTTCATTTTTTGTTCAAGACCTTTCTTCGCGAATTTCCATGAAAATAAGTTTCAATTTGTTACATTTTGTAAATTCTTTCATTTTGTTTTTTTCTTCCGTTTTGGACTTCTTTTTTACAAACGAAGTTGTTACAATGAAAGCAATGAGGAAAAGGAGATTCTTATGGAAGCCTGGAAAAATTACTTCAACGTCATGAACGAAATCATCGCCAAGGTTATGGACAGTCAGGGCGAAAACATCATGAAAGCTGCCACTTTGTGCGCCGACGTGTCGCAGCGGGGAGGTCTGATCTATGGATTGGGCGCGGGCCATTCCCATTTGGTCATTGAAGACGCCTTCTGGCGCGCCGCCACCGTCGCCAATTATGCCGCGCTGCTGGAACCCAGCGTCACCGGCACTTTTGACATCACCAAAAGCTACCTGATGGAAAACACCTACGAGATCGGCCGCCATATCGTCGATTATCACCGTGTCACGCCCAATGACTGCATGATCATCATTTCCAATTCCGGCAACAATATCGTACCGGTGGACGCCGCCTTGCGCGCCAAAGAAAAAGGCATTCCGACGATCGCGATCACGGCCGTCGAATACAGCGATTATCTGACGACCAAGCATAAAAGCGGCAGGAAATTAAAAGACGTCTGCGATATTGTCTTAGATAATTGTTCGCTGATCGGCGACGCGGCGGTCCAGATCGAAGGCTTCCCGATGAAGATCGGCTCGACCTCGACGATCCCGGCCGTTTATCTGCAAAACGCCGTGCTGACCCAGACGGTGGAGCTGCTTGTCCAGCGCGGATTGGATCCGGATGTCTACTTCAACGGCCACATCGCCTTTATGGACGCCTCGGCAGCGGAGCATAACGACAAACTCGTCGATAAATACTTCTATCGCATCCGCAACTTGTAGGCCAGCGCTTCCCGACTTAGCCTTGCCAAAGAACACCGCCGACCGGCGGTGTTCTTATTTTTATGCTCTGGCGTCTTTCTTTCCTTCAGCACGACTGCGAAAGCGCGCGGATCAGCCGCTCCGCCGCCCTCACAATCACGCTGCGGGGCGCGGCGATATTCAAGCGGATAAACGGTTTGCCGGATTGATAATGCGAACCGGTGCTGCCATAGATATGACAGCGGTTTTCAAACAGATCGACGACTTCCGCGTCGGTTTTACAACAGCCGCTGCAGTCTACCCACAACAGAAACGTCGATTCCAGCCGCATCGGCTTCAGCGACACACCGGCCGTTTTCAGCATCGCGCAAAAAACCCGCGTGTTTTCCTGCACATACGCCTTCGCCTGGTCCAGCCACGCCGCGCCTTCCTCACTGTAAGCGGCCAGCGCGGCTGCGTGCGAGAAAGTCTGATTATTCATATACGCCAGCGCATCACGCTCGCGTTGGACCGCCTGCGCCTGATCAGCATCGGGGATAAACATAAACGAACATTGCATCCCCTGCAGGTTAAACGTCTTGCTTGGCGATAAAAGGGTAATTACATTCTGATCAAGAGCGCTGGCCGCCGTCATTGTCCCATATACCCAATCCGCATGGATCTCATCGGCGATCACGGCGATGTGATATCGACGGCACAACGATAACATCGCGTCCAGCTCCTGCGGACTGAATACCCGGGAGGTTGGATTGTGCGGCGAACATAGAATAAACATCCTTACCTCGCTGAGCTTCGCTTCAAAATCAGCCAGATCCAGTTCATAATGATCGTCCTTCTGAATCAGTTCGTTGATCACGCAGCGCCGCTGATTCAGCTCAGCGACTTTGCGGAATGGACTATACGAAGGATTCTGGATCAGTATTCCGTCCCCCGGCTGCGTCAGCGCCCTCACGCACAGTGCAATCGCAGTGTTGACGCTGGGCGCGATCTGAATTGTCTGCGGATCCAGAATTGCTCCGCTGTGTTCCTTTGCCCACGCGCACACCCGTTTTGGCAAGACCTCGTCAAATTGCTGATAGCCGTAAAACGGATGCGCCGCCCGCTCGACGATGGCCTGTGTGATCGCTTTGCAGCAAGGCAGATCCATGTCCGCCAGCGTCATCACCAGCGCATCCTGAGGCCGCTGTGCGGTTTTAGCCTGACTGTACTTGACGCAGTGCGTATTTCTGCGGTCGATGTATTCATCAAAATTCATGGTTGGTCTTCTCCCTCTTTTTTTCATTATAACACCTTTTCCCACGATCCACGCAAACGAAAATGGCCCTGAAATCAGGCCATTTCATTCTTTTCTTTCCGTTGAAGTTCAGTCTGCGATGTCATCATCAATACCGGGAACCGGCCGCAGCTGGGACATCAACGCTTCCCAGGTCAGTCTTCCGATAATTCCATCCGCAACCAGCCCCTGATCCCGCTGAAACGCCCGTACGACTCGATCAAGTTCCGCGTCAAACACGCCGCTGATCTTCGTGACTGGATAGCCCAGCGCCCACAGCGCATCCTGCGCCACACAGACCTCGGTCTTCTGATCGCCTTTCTGAATCTGCGCGAACGGAACAAAGTCGCTGGCCGCTTCATTTTGATGATGCATGTGGGCTTCAATCCGGGTATGCTGCAGGTCGGTGATCACATCTAACAACTCCTGATCTTCCGCCAGCGTGACCAGCTGCTGCAGCCCCGACAGCGACAGGTTTCGTCCCAGATCAACTCCCGTCCCCAGCATGTGCGTCAAAATCATCGGTTCCTCAGCGCTCCACGCCCGCCGAAACGCCCGGCTGATGCGCGGCTTCATGCCAAACCGCCGGATCAGTTCATCGGTTGACCGCAGAAACCGCCGGGTCGACCAGCCAATCGTTCGGCTGTGGGAATTACGCATGAACTCGCCGACTGTAAACCGGCAGCAAGCCGTATAAGGCATGTTATCGCAGCAGCGCAGCGAATACGTTTCCATCTTATCGGTTTGATCGTTGTAAATCAAAATTCTCATGGTTTTCACCTCCAGTATACCGTATGCAGCTCACGCGGAAGAGAAAAGGCCAATAACCAAATGAATTCCCGTTAGGCACGTTCCCTTTCGGTCCTCTCCCTTAGACATACCTTGTTAATGAAAGGAGGATTTACTCACATGGCTTATGTTATTCGCAGAGGGTATACCGGGCTGGCGGTCAAGAAAATGCAGCAGTATCTGAACGTCCTGCGCTCTTCGTACCCTGACCTTCCTGTTTTAAAAGAAGACGGCTCCTTCGGACCCGCCACAGAAAACGCTGTCATGATTTTCCAAAGACACACCGGTTTAACGGCCGACGGAATCATCGGTACCCTGACCTGGGATAAAATTATCGCTAAATACAAGGCGAATCCCGGCCCCGGTCCGAATCCCGACCCGGATCCCGGCAGCGGGCAGCCGCCGCTGGAATACGGCGACACGGGACTGGAAGTCCAGAAAATGCAGAACTATCTGAATCGGCTTACGCTGCCGTCGACCCCGATTACAGCCGACGGCGTTTTCGGTGCCAAAACCGAAGCCAAGGTCATTGCGTTTCAAAATGCCCACAGTCTGACGCCGGATGGCAAAATTGTCGAAAAGACCTGGGATAAGATCATCGCCTTAATCGACTAGACAAAAATAAAACCGGAATCCCCACTTCGGAAGTTCCGGTTTTTTTCATGCTTCAGATCGTTGCCCGGCCGCGTTATTTCTGCACAGGTTCAGGATGTTCAGCCTGACTGACCGCTTTTTCTACCGTCTGCAAATAGTTCTGAATCGTGATCGTGCACTGCGTCCGCAGATCTTCGTTCGCCGCTTTGCCTTCCTCATCGACGTCCACAGCGTCCAGACCATGCGCGACGATGTAGTCTTCCAGCGCTTTGATCTGCTCGCTCCAGCCGGCGATCGCCTGTTCACCCAGCTTATACTGATCGCCCAGCGCTTTCTTCGTCGTATCTTCGGTGATCTCGTCGATCGAAACCCAGCTGATTTTGCCGTCCTTCATCTGAACGGACACGATCGGCGTTCCAAACGCCGTTGTTTCCCCGACGATATCGCTGGCTTCCGTGATGGCCGGATCAATCGTCGGCAGAGCGGATGGCGACGGACTGGGCGAAGCGGAAGGCGCGGGCTGCGAATTGTTTTTATTCCAGGAACAGCCGGCCAGCACCGCCAGACAGATTCCGGCGCACAGAATGATTTTCTTCATGAAACTGCCTCCTTTTCATTCTGTCCTTAGTCTGCCCCGCGCCGGCCTGTTTTATCAGATCAGAATCCAGGAAAGCCGCTGAGCTTACATTTCAGCGTGGTCCTGCGGCAATTCCGCAAATCGAATTTCAATTTTAAACAGATCACCGTCGGCGCTGACCTCAATCTGCCCCTTCATCAAAGTCACGAAAGTTTCCGCAATCGCCAGTCCCAGTCCGGAGCCCTCGGTGGAGCGGGATACATCGCCGCGGACAAACCGTTCGGTCAGAGAACCGGGATCAAATTTCAGCTCGTAATTCGCAATATTTTTAAAACTGATGCAAATCTGATCATCCATGCGTTCAATCTGGATGTAAACGCGGGTATTTTCCATCGAATATTTGATCGCGTTGGTAATCAGATTGTCAAAAACATTATACAATCGTCCGCCGTCGGCCAGAATATAGCCCGGCGTGTCCAGATACTGAATCTTGAACTCCAAGGAACTGGCCTCGATCTTTTCGTCCAGCTCAGCCAGCGTCTGCATCAGCAGTCCGTTGATTTCCAGCCTGCGCAGATCCATCTGCAGGTTGCCGCTGGCGGCTTTGGAGATCTCAAACAGATCCTGGATCAGATTCTTCAGCCGCACGCTTTTCTGCGTGATGATCCGCACGTAATCCCGCGCGTATTCCGGCTGGATTTCCGCTTTCGTCAACAGATCGGAGTAGTTGATCAGCGAGGTGATCGGCGTCTTTAAATCATGCGATACATTCGTGATCAATTCAATTTTCAGCTTTTCGCTCTTAAGCTGCTCCTCCACCTGATGACTGACGCCTTCGCGGATCTTTTCAAGATTATCGCTGACCGGCTGCAGCAGACTGCCTTCGCTCAATTCAAAGCTTTCGTTGAGCCGGCCGCGGCGAATATTTTCCACCTGCTGCGCCAGCGTCGCAGAGTCCTGCATGAATGTCATCATCCGCCGGATATAGAGAAACAAAACAAGAAATGCCGCCGCAAAGATCAAGACGAACACCAGAATGCCGATAAAGCCTAAGAAGGAAGAAAACATCATCGTCCATAAAATAAACGCGCAGACGACCTCGAACACCACTAAAAGCAGAAATTCTGTCAGCCATTTTTTCTGATAGCCATAGGGGCCGCTGATCAGCCTGACAGTCTTCATCGCAGAATTCAGGATATTATGATGGAAAGGTTTCAGGCCATGGAAATGCAGCTCGTTGACTAAAACATAGAATTCCCAGAACGTCACCGTAGCCGATAACGGCAGCGGCAGCCACAAAGAAAGCATCATCACTGTCAGCACCAGCACCAGGCCCAGCTTTACTTCAATCCAGAAATTCGCGGTAAACTGCGCCAGCCCCTCGTTAAAGGCTGTAATTGCCGTCCGCTTGAACACGCCGTAGGCCAGCGTGATAAAAAACAGGCACAAGGAAGAATAGAAGCAGATCTTGAGATTATTCATGGATTCCTGAAAATAAGTATAGCTGTAATACATCGGCGTGTTGTAAGCAAGCTGATCGGGAATCACCAACGCCAGCCGCTCGACTTTTTCCTGCGAATACAGCTTGAGCAGACTGACCGCTGTTTCCGCGGTTTCCCGCGTAATCGTCTTCTGATCGATCAGAAAGTAGCCGCCGCGGTAGGTGATCTGCGGCGTTTCGCCCTGCTGCCAGGTCAGCGTCAGCATGCCTTTGCCGCCATACTGTTGTAAAAACTGATCGTAAGTCAGCTTCAGATCATCTTCGCTGTTGAAATAAATCTCTTTCTGCTCGACAACATAATGCAGATTGTAGTACAGGTCTTCCTGCACTTCCATGGCCAGCGGCGTTTCATCATAAAGCAGCTGCGCCAGATCCTGCAGGCTCTGCTGGATCATCTGTTTGGGATACAGGGCCTGCTTGCCCTGCGCGGAATACAGCGTTTCCACCGTCAGCGACGAGGTGAACAACAGCCCCGTCAGCAGCACGAAAAAAAGCAGGAACGCCAGAAACCCGCTAGTTTTTCTCGATCTTGTATCCAATCCCCCACACCACCTTTATATACCGGGGATTCTTCGGATCGATCTCAATTTTTTCCCGAATCCGCCGGATGTGCACCGCGACCGTGTTCTCACTCTGGAAGCTGGTTTCATTCCACACTCGTTCATAGATCTCGTCGATCGAGAACACCCGGTTGAGATTCGTCAAGAACAGCTCCAGGATTCGATATTCGATCGGCGTCACCTTGACCGGTTCGCCTTCCAGCGTGACCGTCTTGGCTTCCAGATCAATGCTCAGACCGCCGACCTCGATCACCGTTCCGGTTTCCGCCGTCGCCCCCAACTGCATGTAGCGGCGCAGCTGCGATTTGACGCGGGCGATCATTTCCAGCGGATTAAATGGTTTTGTGATATAATCGTCAGCCCCGATGTTCAAGCCCAGCACCTTATCCATGTCCTCTGACTTGGCAGACAGGATAATGATCGGAATGTTGGAGGTTTCCCGAATATGCATGATCGCCTGAATGCCATCCATCTTCGGCATCATCACGTCCATCAGAATGCAGTGGATCTTCTGTTGATTCAGGATTTCCAGGGCTTCCATGCCATTATAGGCTTTAAAAATTTCATAGCCTTCGCTCTTCAGATAAATTTCAATCGCGTCGGCAATTTCATGATCATCGTCCACAACTAAGATTTTATAGTTTTCCATCAGTCCTATCCTCCCCGCTTTTCTCTTTTATAACCTTACCAGACAAATCTTAAGCGTTTCCATTGTTTTCCTTACAGTTTTCTTACAAATCCCCATTTAACAGGGCTTTGCGCACTTCATAGTCCGGCATGTGATGCAAAATAACCGCGTAAAACCGCTGCGAATGGTTCGGCACGATCAAATGCGCGTATTCATGCCACAGCACGGCATCAACGCAGGCCAGCGGATAATGAATCAGCTTCAGATTCAGCGTAATCTTGGATTTAGCCGGAATGCAGCTGCCCCAACGGCTTGTCATGCGCCGGTAGTGGATCGAAGGCTGCGCGAGATGATAATCGGCGATCACCTGATCCCAGCGCGGCCGCAGCTGTCCAATTTCGGCCTCCAGACTGGTTTTGGCAAACTGATCGAAGGCCCGCCGCTTTGTTTCCGGCTGCGAATCCGGACCATAGAGAACCAGCCGCTCCGATTGCAGGCGGGGTTTGCCTTTGCCGATCACCCACTGCAGCTGTACCGGCCGGCCATATACCGCCAGACTCCCGTCAGCCGAGGATTCCGCCTGTCTGGCCTGCCGCTGGGCAAGCTTTTCGGCATGCGCCGCAATCCAGCTGCGCTTCGTTTCGATAAACCGCAGGATTTCCGCCGTCGAACAGGCGTAAGGCGCGCTGACAAGCAATTCGTCCGGCGTTTTCAAGCGCAGGATTAAATTGCGGATCGGTTTGCGCTGAATCGTCAGCCGCAGCGTTTTCCCATTGATATTCAAGCTTTCCATGAGCCGCACTCCTTTAGAGGTTTTATTATAGCATAAAACCGGAAACAACGAAACGGCGCCCTGCCGGACGCCGTCGTCTTTTTGTCTGCCTAATTCTCCCCAAAGCCCGCGCGATGCGTTATTCAAACATCTCCGGGCCATTTTATCAGGTGATAGAACAGTTGTCAGTCGCTGATTTTAAAATCGCCGCTGATCGTCTTCACGGCGATTTGCGCATGCCCGTCGCCGGCTCTCAGCTGGCGGCCCTGCCGCTGCAGCGGTAAGCCGATATGCTGGCCAAGATCGCCGGAGATCGTTGAGAAGCTGCATAGAAAACCGGTTGTGCGCGGCAGCTTTAAATGAATGTCGCCGCTGATCGTATCGAGCTTCAGACTCTCGGCTTCTTCAATCGACAAGTCCAGATCGCCGCTTTTGCTTTCCGCCAGCATCGCCTGGAAGCAGCCCTGAACCTTTAGATCGCCGGAAGTCGTGCGGAACTTGCCCAGCTTCCCTTCCGCCTGAGCGATGTCAAGATCGCCGCTGACAGATGCCACCTGGACTAATTCGCCGCGCACTGCCGCCTGGATATCACCGGAGGTCGACGTAAGCTGAACCGCTTCGGCGTCCAAGGCGCGGATTTCAATATCCCCGCTCTGTGTGACGACCGCAAGCTTACCGCAGCTTATCGCTTCCCTCAGGCGGATATCGCCGCTCATCCCGGTGATTTTAATGTCCAGGCACGCAGCCGGCAGCGTGACGTCCAGCCGCAGATGCTCGCCCGCCCCGGCCCGCAGCCAGCTGTTCTGCAAGCGATGCACATGAATATGATAAATATCGCCTTCCTGAAAGGTATCCAAACGATAATTATGCACCCGCAGTGGATTGCGGCTGTCATAGAACTCGACCAGCACCTCACTGCCATTTCCCTGTCTGAGCGTAATATCGGCGCTGTCCGCCTCAATGACAACCGCAGACAATGAGCTGGCGTCCGGCTGAGCTTCCGTCTGCGACTGATGATGCGGCCGGGTGTTCAATTCGCTGATCAGTTCCGCAGGATCACCCAGTTCCGCGCTGATTTCCTCTTCACTCCGTCCCTCGCTCAGCCCCTGATCAAAATGATCGGCAAAATCCTGAAGAATTTCCTTCGCCGTCGTTTCGTCAACAGCCTCCAGATCCATCTGCAGCCGTTCCATGTATTCTTTTCTGTTCATGCTTCTCCTTTCCGGATGAGTTCATCCACTAAACGTACAAATTCACGCCATTCGCCTTGTAACTGTTGTTCGTGGGACCGGCCTTTTTCCGTCAGCCGGTAATACTTGCGGGCTGGACCTTCTGCAGATTCCACCAGATAGGTCTCCACATCGCCGTCGTCTTTCAGCCGCTTTAGAATTAAATACAACGTTCCGGCCGCGACCGTCATTTTCTGCGAGATTGCTTCTGTCAGCTCATAGCCATATTGATCATCCTGCGCTAACAAGGACAACACACACATTTCCAGCACGCCTTTCTTAAACTGAGCGTTCATCCAATCCCTCCTTCTAACAAGATCATATCACTAGCTATTCTATATTGCAATATACTATTCATTAAAATTTTAAAAAATTGTAAGGCAATTTGCGATTTTCCGCAATATTTATAGTAGGAGGATTTTATCTATGAAGAAAAAAATCGCAACGACCCTCGCAGTTTCTGCCGCAGCTCTTATCCTCATTCTCAGCGGGATTTTATTATTCCGGCAGGAGCTGGCCCGACGTCTGTCTTTGGTTTCTGTTCCCGTCAGCGTCTCAACCCTGCCGCCTCGTCATTTGATCGCGGCGGACGATCTGATCTGGATTGACGTGCCTTCCGCTTACCTGCAAGCTGACGTTTTATGCCGGGAAGAAGAGCTTGTCGGTTCCTGGACACGGCTTGAGGGCACAATTCCGGCCGGTTCTTTGTTCTATCGGGAAATGGTTGAAACGCCGGCAGCGATGGCAGATTTCAGCGTAACTTTATTGAACGAAGGTCAGGCGGTCTTCCCTTTGACCATAGCGGTCAGCGAGATCAGCGGCCAGTTGATGCAGCCGGGACAGAAGGTCGATCTATACGTCTATGGACAATGGCCAGAAGGTCAGGAAATGATGGACTGCCTGCTGCGTGGGGTACGCGTTCTGGAGCTGCAGAACCGCAATGGCGAACGAATCACTCAGGCAGACGACACGCTGCCTTCAACGGTGTTGTTAGCTGTTGATCAAGCTTATCTCACTGCCTTGTCCATCGCGGAGAAAAAAGGACGAATCGAGTTATATTTAACCGCCGGCAGTTATGCGGAATCTGAATGTCAGTTAGTTGAGGACAGCGAGGTGCTTCGCTGGCTAAAAAACGAGCGTTAAACTTTTGATCGCGCTCTTCTTCTTTTTTTGAAATTTATGCTTTACAAATTCCGCCATCTAGGGTAAAATAGTATTCGCTGATGGCGGTCGTGGTGAAGTTGGTTAACACTCTGGATTGTGGCTCCAGCATTCGCGAGTTCGAGTCTCGTCGATCGCCCCATTAATAGTTCGCACAGGACATCTGGATTCAGGTGTCCTTTTTCTTAAAATGATGAATTTATCCAGAGGCCAGGCAATTTTAAAGATTTGTCTAATAAATCCAAAAGAACCGGGGAAACTTAGAAAAGTCTTTCCCAGTCGGGGAATGTCTTATGGTATAATTGTAAAGCACGAGGTGAAAAAGATGCCAAAAATAGCAGTGATGACGGATTCGTCCGCCGATATTAATACCCAACAAGCAGAACAGATGAAATTGACCGTCATGCGGTTTCCTTTAATGATTGATGGTCAGGAATACATTGAAGAAATGGAAATTAAAACGCCGGAATTCATTCGCCGGATGGAACAGGGGGCGATCGTCAAGACCTCCCAGGCGCATTTGGGAAAATTAATTCAACAGTGGAGTGACTTATTAAAAGAATATGATGAAATTCTCTACATTCCGCTTTCCTCGGGTTTAAGTGGTTCCTTTCAATCCGCCCTAACCGCTTCGGCCGCTTTTGATGGACGGGTAACCGTCGTTGACGCCCGTTTTGCCTGTTATCCTCTCGCCTGGCTTTGTCAATGGGCGCTGGAACAGGTTGAAGCCGGCCGCAGCTGCGATGAAATCAAAAACAAAATCGAAGAAGAAGCTGATCTGTGGGCAGCACTGATTCCGGAAAAGCTGGAGTATCTGAAACGGGGCGGACGAATTTCCGCAGCCGCCGCGGCGTTGGGCAATCTTCTGAAAATTGTTCCAATCCTCAAGGTGGAACACGGCAGTATCGACGTACTTGGCAAAGTTCGTACAGTAAAGAAAGCCTATCAAGTCGGATTGGACGCAATCGCAGAAGTCGCGGATCCCACTGAGTATGAATGGATGATCGTTGAAGCTGATATGAAAGAAGAAGCTGAGGAATTGAAACGGCAGATGGAAGAGCGAATTGGACAGCCAGTCACTATTCACGCGATGGGTCCCATCATCATGGCTCATACCGGGCCGCGGACATTAGGTTACGGACGCGTTAAAAAATTGAAATTCTAAGCCGGAGCGATCCGGTTTTTTTATTTTCTTACCAGATATAAAAAATCAGGACTATCGTACTCCGTGAACCCCGTCTATTCACTCCCTAAAAACGCCCATTCTCTCCCAAACGCCTGACAACATTGGAGCTGTTGGATTGAAACAAAAACAAGAGCCTAGCTTTTGATCTTACTTCAATGTCTATTCGCTCCCTAAAAACGCCCATTCGCTCCAAAACACTTGACAACACTAAAGCTGTTGGATTGAAACAAAAACAAGAGCCAAGCTTTTGATCTTACTTCAATGTCTATTCGCTCCCTAAAAACACCCATTCGCTCCAAAACACTTGACAACACTGAAGCTGTTTGATTGAAATAAATACAAGAGTCGAGCTTTTGATCTTACTTCAATGTCTATTCGCTCCCTAAAAACACCCATTCGCTCCAAAACACTTGACAACACTAAAGCTGTTGGATTGAAATAAATACAAGAGTCGAGCTTTTGATCTTACTTCAAAGTCTATTCGCTCCCTAAAAACACCCATTCGCTCCCAAATCAGTCCAATTATCCAGAAAATCAAAAAAACAGCTGTCCGTTGTTCTTGAATTGCGAACAAACAGACAGCTGTTTCATTATGCCTTAATGTTAATCGTGTTGCCGTCCGGTCCCGGCGTTGTCGTCAAATACTCAACGATCTTTGCGCGGGCATCCGGTTTGCTTGGCTTACAAGCCGAAGCCGTAGCGACCTCGCCGGCCACCATCGCTTCCGCCATGCCGGAGCATCCGGCAAAGCCGCAGCTTCCGCAGTTATAGCCTGGAAGCATTGCCGTTACTTTTTCAACGCGTTCGTCGACTTCCACTTTGAACACGTTGGAGGCAATCCCCAGAATCAAACCGAGAACGGCGCCGACCACAAACATCATGATAATTGCTGTAATCATTCTTTATTCTCTCCTTTTGATTGTTTCAGTACGGGGTTATGAGCGCAGGAAGTAATCTTGCAGCCCTCACACTCCGCCGTCAGATCCTCGCATCCTTCAGGTACTGGCGTTTTACTATTCAGATAGTAGAACAAGCCGAACAACGCTCCCAGTCCGATTAAGACCAGGATTGCGATGACCATGGATTAAACCAGTCCGGCAAAGCCGCTGAACGCCAGCGCCATCAGCGCCGCAACGATCAGAGCGATCGGATTGCCCTTGAAGGAAACCGGGGTGTCCGCCGCGTCCAGGCGTTCCCGGATCGTGGAGAAGATGTAGAGAACCAACGTGAAGCCGATTGGGATGCCCAGAGAATACACCAGCATTTCAGGGAATGTAAAGCCCTGCTTGATGTTATCCAGCGCAACGCCCAGAACGGCGCAGTTCGTTGTGATCAGCGGCAGATAGATCCCCAGCGACTTATATAAAGCCGGAGAGAACTTCTTGATGAACATTTCAACAAACTGAACAAAAGAAGCGATGATCAGAATGAATGACAACAGATCCATATATTCCAGAGAATTCGGTTCCAGAACCAGCTTATACAGACCATAGGTCAGGATTGAAGCGCCGAAGATAACAAACGTAACCGCCGCACCCATGCCGATCGCTGAACTTTTATTCTTGGAAACGCCTAAGAATGGGCAGACACCCAGAAACTGCGACAGGATGACGTTGTTAATCAGCACTGCCGAAATAAACAAAGTAAATAAGTTAGCCATCGTTATTTAGCCTCCTTTTTCGCAGCCTTCGCCGCCTGTGCGTTTTTATACGCTGTCAATGCCGCCGCTAAGACCGCAAAGGTCAGGAATGCGCCGGTCGGCGAACCGAACATCGAAATCGTGAAGCTTTCCGGAATCAGACGAACTTCAAAAATCAACTGGTTCGTAAACGGATTGGTAAAGTTGATTAATCCCGTCGCAATAATCTGACGGATTAAGGACATGACGACCAACGCGCAGGTATAGCCTAAGCCCATGCCTAAACCATCCAATGCGGAATCCAGAACGCCGTTCTTGCTCGCAAAGGCTTCCGCCCGGCCTAAGATAATGCAGTTAACGACGATCAGCGGCAAAAACAGTCCTAACGCCGCGTCGATCGAAGACGCATACGCTTTGATCAACAGTTCAATACTCTTAACCAGCGCCGCAATAACGACGATGTAGACCGGAATCCGGATCTCATCCGGAATAATCTTGCGCATCATCGAAATGATGACGTTGGATAAAATCAAAACGATAATAACGGAAACGCCCATGCCGATGGCATTGTTGAGCGATGTGGTGATGGCCAGCGTGGAGCAGCATCCCAGATACAGCCCGAATACTGGATTTTCGCGGATGAAACCCGCTGTAAAATTCTCTTTACGATTCATTGTTCATCCACCTCATTTCTGGCTGGCCGCGAACGCTGCGCGGACCGCTTCAATCGCGGAATTGCTCGTGAAGGTGGCGCCCGACTTGACGTCAACCTTGGCAATTTCATCCTCCGACTTCAAACCGGCAAATCCCGCCAGATATTCGTCGTTGACCGCGTCGCCAATTCCGGTCGTATCGTTAAAGCTTGTCATTTTAACGCTGACGACTTCCTGCTTGTCAGTATCAATGACGATTTCATATTCGTTATCGCCCTGGAAGCCTTTCGCCGTCGCAGTATAAGTCTTTAATGCGCCGTCTTCCGATGTCAGAACCGCGGCATCATCGCTGTCATCGCCAGCGACCGGCTGATCCGCCGCATCCTGATTGTCCGCTGCGAAAACCGCGTTCCAGGCAGCCTTGACGGCATCAATAGCCGAATTGCTCGTATACGTTGCGCCCGACTTTACGTCGATGCCGCCGATCGCGTCTTCGCTGTTCAGTCCGGCAAACCCGGTCAGATACTCATCGTTGACCGCATCGCCGACGCCCGGCGTATCGTTGAACGCCGTCATCGCAACGCTGACGATTTCCTGCTTTTCGGAATCAAGCACAACAGTATAGGTATTGTTGCCCTGGAAGCCCTTGGCTTCAACGGTAACCGTAACCTGGCTGCCGTCGGCCTTCTGATCCAGAACTGTCGCTGTGGAAGCCGGTGTTTCCGGTTCCTTAGATGCTTCTGGCGTTGCCGGGGTGCTTGGCGCAGGAGCTGCGTTGCCGGTTAATGAAGCATAGACAGCCTTGGCGGCATCTAAGCCCTTGACAACCGCCGTGGAGGAAATCGTCGCGCCGGACAGCGTGTCGATCTGATCACCGGTGGTCTTGCCAATGACGGTATTTCTGAAATCATCTTCCGCAACGCGGCTGCCGATGCCGGAAGTTTCCGCAATCGCAATCACATCGTAGCCGACGATCTTGGAATCGTTGTCAATGCCCAGTACAAATTTAATCGTGTCTTTAAAGCCGGAAGTTTCGACCTGGAACATATAGCCCTGGCCTTCCGCCTGATAGACGCCGGTGACTAATCCGGAGTCATCCGTGTAATCTGTTACTTCCGTATAGGTTGTGCCCGGGAATACTTTTTCCAGGCTGCCCATCACTTCAGCCAAAGCATTGGCATTGATTTTCGCCGCGGTGACTTCGTTGACTGCCGCCAGCAGGCCGCCGGCCAATGCGCTGACAATGGCTAAGAAACAGGCCAGATACAAAGCTTTTTTCATTTCTGACCTCCTTAATTACCGGCGTTCAATGCCTGAATAATGGCATTTTTCGCCGATTTGCTGGTATAGCTCGCGCCGGAAACATTATCCACCGCGTTGACGTCGTCTTCGCTCTTCGCGCCGACAAACTGGCTCAGGTAATCGTCATTGACGCCGTCGCCGATACCCGGAGTATCGTTGAACTCCGTCATCTTGACGCTGACAACCTCGCCCTTGGCCGTGTCGATGACGACCTCAAACTGATTGTCGCCCTGGAATCCATGCTGCGTGACGTTGTACGTCGTTTCCGTACCGTTGGTCGCGCCTGCTTCCGCAGAACCCGCGGCAACTGGTTTGATCGTGCTGCCGACCAACAGCGTAATCGCCAGACCCGCAACAAACAGGATCGCCAGGTTGCGGATGTTCTTAGATTTCATTTTGATCTGCTGGCCGTCGGTCAGACTTTCGATCAGCGGTGTCAGCATATTCATGATCAGGATCGAGTACATGACACCTTCCGGCAGATTGGAACGCAGCCGCAGAACGATCGTGATGACCGCACAGCCGACCGCAAACATAATCCGGCCTGCAGCGCTGGTCGGGTTGGTGACCGGATCGGTCATCATGAAGACCGCGCCGAACATGGCGCCGCCGGTTAACAGATGGAACAGAGCATAGCTGATCGGCGCACCGTGCATCAGGCCGACGCCGGCTGCCAGAACAAACAACGTAATCAGGTAAGTAGCCGGAACGCGCCAGTCAATGACCTTGCGGATCGCCAGGATCACGCCGACAACCAGGATCACCAGTGCGCTTGTCTCGCCGATAGCGCCCGGATACAGACCGACAAACATGTTTCCCAAACCGCCAAACGGCTTCAGGAAGCTGCTCATGCCTTCCGCGGAATTGATAATCCAGTTCTGCGCCGCCATCGAAGACGTCGGTGTCGCGCCGGTCACAATATCGGCCGCCGCCGCGCCCGCAAAGGAGGCGAAAATCGTCGCACGGCCTACGGCCGCCGGGTTGAAGATATTCTGTCCGAAGCCGCCGAAGACCAGCTTGCCGAAGAAGATCGCGATCACTGTCGCGACCGCTAAGGCATAGTATTCAATCGACAGCGGGCACATCATCGTCAAGATGATCGCCGTCACCCACGGATAAGAATTTTTCAGACTGTTCAGGATGTCCTTCTTCGTAAAGACACACCACAGGATCTCCGTGCCGCAGGCGCTGACGATCGCCGTGATCATCAACAGAATTGCCCGCAAGCCGTAAGACGCTGAAAAATTGGTAAAATAATAATACAGTGAAAATGCAAATACCGCCAACAGCCCCAAGGTCAGCTCGCCCATGATCCGGCCGGTGCTCTGACCATCACGATAGTTCGGGGACGGTTTAAAATTAAATTTCATACAAACTCCCCTCCTTATTTCTTAGCGCGCAGAGCCATGTAGCGCTTCGCTCTCCGGACGCCTTCAGTGACGTCGATTTTCGACGGGCACACAAAGCTGCACATGCCGCATTCGATACATTCCATGATGCTCAGCTTTTCCAGCATCGCAACGTTCTTGGACTTTTCCGCCTGGTTGATCCGGACCGGCTGCAATCCCGCCGGGCAGTGATCCGAGCAGCGTCCGCAGCGCAGACAGGCCACCTGATTGACCGGTTTGTTCTTCAGTACAGTTAACGCGTTGCTGTACGGCGTGATGACGAACTGATCGGTCGTGATCGTTTTGCCCATCATCGGACCGCCCGCGATCAGCAGCACATCTTCCCCGCTGTAACCGCCGCAGGCCGCGATCACATCCGCCGCCTTGACGCCGACCGGCACCAGAACATTGGCCGGCGTGTTGATGCCGTCGCCGCTGACCGTCACATATTTGTGCGTGATCGGCATGCCCTTGGTCAGCGCCTGACCGAATGCAATCGCCGTCGTCGCGTTGTTGACGATGACGCCGACTTCGCCCGGCAGCTTTTCATAACGCTTCTTGGTGATTTCATAGACCAGCGTGCGTTCCCAGCCCATCGGATAAACGTCCGGAACTTCCTTGACGTTGATGTTGCTGTAATCCTTGAACGCTTCGACAACTGTCGGGATAAAGTCCTTCTTCGTCGTCTTGATCGCAATCGCCGCTTCCTTAGCGCCCGACATTTTCAGCATCGCCGCCACGCCGGTGACCAGATCCTGCATGTTCATGCTGGAATTCTTGTAATCCGCCGTGATGTACGGTTCGCATTCGACGGCGTTGATGATCAGCAGATCAATGCCCTTGCAGCCTCTGTACTTGACATAGCTTGGAAAACCCGCGCCGCCGCAGCCGACGATGCCGGCGTTCATCATGAAGGAAACCAGTTCCTCCTGCGTTGCCGTTTGATAGTTCAATGTGCCGAATGGCTGTTCTGTTTCGTTTTTGCCATCATTTTCAATGACAAGATGATCGACCGGACGCAAGCCAGCATGCATCATTTTCTGGATGCCTTTGACTGTGCCGGATACAGATGAAAAGTAAGGAACTGTAAAATGATCATTCCGCTTGGCGATCATCGTTCCGACTTTTACTCTGTCACCTTCCTTAACCAACACTTCAACTGCCGTTGAATTACCGTTAATTAAAGGAATGTATACAAGGCTGCCCGCTTCAACCTTGACAAGCTCGGTATGACTTGTAAGCTCTTTGTGACCGTCCAGATGCTTGCGCATCGGTCCCGTTAATAGTGACATTCCGTCCACCTCTTCCTTTCCTCAAATACCGAAAGCCTCTGGCAAACACAAAAAATCGACGGTGATCGATTTTTTCATTATCCGCCTTTCGCTTCGGAGCTATTATAGCATTATCGCTATTAATTTTAAACGTTTTTTCCACATCTATTTAGATAAATTTCAAGTTTTTTCACCCTGGATTCGTTTTGAAAATGTTTCCTTTGGGTAGTATCGCCCGACGATTTATGCTAGAATCTTCACGGGTGATTCAAATGAATAAAAAAGCAATGTCGCTGGCGCTGGCCGGCCTGCTGATGCTGGGCGGCTGTCAAAGCAAGCCGAAGGAGCCGGAGCTGACGCGTTATTCCAATATGGCGCTGGACGCCGGCTTCGACACGGTGATGACGTTAACCGGATTTACTGAAAACGAAGAACAGTTCAATCAGTATTTCGCTGAAATGAAGCAGCTGTTTCTCCACTACAACGCATTGTTTGACGTCTATAACGATTACGACGGATTAAACAACATCAAGACGATCAACGACAACGCCGGGATCGAACCGGTCAGCGTCGATCCGGAAATTATCGAGCTGCTCAAGACGGCAAAAGAATTTTATGATTTATCCAACGGCGAGTTTGACGTCACGATGGGCGCGGTACTCAAGATCTGGCATACTTATCGCGAGGAAGGCATCGCGTTAAACAACGAAGGCCAGCTGGGCAAAGTGCCGCCGCTTGCCGAATTGGAGAGCGCAAAAGCGTGCACCGGCTGGGATAAAGTGGAAATCGACGAGATCGCCGGCACGGTCTATCTGAATCAGAGCTGCGCTTCCTTAGACGTCGGCGGAATCGCCAAGGGCTTCGCGGCCGGCAAGGTCCAGCAGAAGCTGATCGAAGCGGGGCTGGTTCACGGCACGGTCGACGCCGGCGGCAACATCTGCACGATCAACGACAAGCCCGGCGGTCAGCAATGGCGCGTCGGCATCCGCAATCCATCCGGCAACGGCTCGCTGGCGGTCGTCACGCTGCCCGGCTCCGCGGCGTTTGTCTCCAGCGGCGACTACGAACGTTTCTACGGTGCCGAGGACGGCAAGCTCTATCATCACATCATCGACCCGCAGACGCTGTTTCCGGCGACCTATTACCATCAGGTCACGATCGTCACGGAAAATTCCGGCTACGCCGACGCGCTGTCGACGGCGCTGTTCACAATGAGCTATGACGACGGTCTGGCTCTGATCGACCGCTTCCGCCAGACCTATCCCGATCAGCCAATCGAGGTCATGTGGGTCATGGATCCCGACCAGGTTCCTTCGGGCGTCAACAGCGTCATGTCGGGCGAATATGCCGTTGTCATGACGGATTCGATGAAAGATTATCTCGCGCAATAAACATTTTTGTCCTTACGATAGGATCCGGTCTTCCTGAGGAAGCCGGATTTTTATTTTCTTCCGCGCTGGAATTTTAGTCATTCCCGTTGATTTGTCCGTTTTTTTCCCGGCTCTTTTTGTGTAAACTAAAACTCTGGAAAATCTGAACTGAAGGAAAGAGGGAACACCATGAAAACGAAGAAATCGAAGCCGGCGGTTTCCCCGCTGGCCTACAAGCTGATTCTCAGCGCGGGAATCGCCCTGCTTCTCATCAGCATTCATTATTCTTATTTTTCACCGGCCGGTTATGGCGACTGGATGCTGGGCGCGCTGGCGGCGTTAATCAACAGTCTGATCTGGGGACTGCGGGCGCCCTGGGACAAGCTTGCCGGTCAACTGTGCACGCTGCTGTACTTCCTGTATATTGCCGGCCAGAGCTTATATTACCGCTTATTCGGTCAGTACATTTTCTTATCGACCGCCATCGGCCTGCGCAGCGAGGCCACGCAAAATCTCGGGGCCGGTTTCAGCGCCGTGCTGCCGCAGGACTGGCAGTTTCTGATCGCCCTGATCCTGATCTTTCTGCTTTTAACAACGCTGAAGCCGCAGCCAGCACCGGACGGAAAGCGACGGATGAAATTTTTTTTGGGCGCTTTCATCTGGCTGGGTTTGAGCATGGCATGCAGCCTTGTGTTTTACGGCAAGCTCAACGCTGAGGAAGCCGACAAATTTTACTACACTTATTCTGATCAATACCTATACGAACACGTCAGTTCTCCCCGCCAATTTGTTGAGCTGTTCGGCCCTGAAGCATTCTTCCTGCGTGATCTGAAGCTCAACCAGCTCGAGCCGCTGCGCTTCCGTTCGCAAAAGCGTCAGGCACAGGAAGAAATTGCGGCTTATCTCCAATCCGCTCCGGCCCAGCCCAACGCGCAAACGGGCTTGTTCAAAGGCAAAAATCTGATTTTCTTTGAAGCGGAGTCGCTGACTCAGGCGGTCATTGATCCCCTTCTGACGCCGACGCTCTATCAGCTCCAGCAAAAGGGCTATAACTTTGTGAATTACACTGCGCCCCTGCTTCAAGGCTCAACCAGCGACGCGGACTTCATGCTGAACCTCAGTTTGATGCCCAACAACGAAGGCGTGATCGCGATGCAGCAATACGCGGACAACACCTATCCGGTTTCCCTGGCGAAAGGATTGGCCAGCCAGGGCTATTCCGCCATCGCCGCGCATAACGGAACGAAGGAATTTTACAACCGCGATCAATTCTATGCGCAGATCGGCTATGAAGATTTCTGGGATCTGGGCGTTTTGGGGCCGGAATATGGCACCTCCGACGCCGTATGCATGGAAATTATCGAGTGGATGATCGACGATTCGCAGCCGTTTTTCCTCTACGACATCACTTACAGCGGCCATCAGGGCTATGAACAATCCGATTTAACGGATCACAATGCCGAAACTGCCCGGGAATACGCCGCCAGCTATGCAAAGGTCAGCCAGCGCTATCCGCAGCTGGACGAACAGGTCAAAGTTTATCTCGCCAAAAGCATGAGTCTGGATCTGGCCGTCGCCTCCGTGATCGATCATTTTCAGCAGAAAGGCACGCTTGATCAGCTCGTCATCGCGGTTGCCGGCGATCACCGGGCCAAAGGTTTTTCCGAAACGGTCATCGAACAGACCGCAAAACAGCTGGCTACTCACGGCTCGCTGGAAGAGGTGCCGTTCTTCGTGTGGTCACCTTTGATAGAAGGTCAGACGATTGAAAAACCCGGCACCGATATCGACGTCCTGCCAACCTTATTTAATCTCTTTGCGATTGACGTTCAGCCGGAACTGATCATGGGACATGATTTCTTTGATCCCCGCTATCCGGGATATGCCGACGACGACCGCCAGATTCTGACCAACAATTACCGTTATGACAAGCAAACCCGAGAATTCAGCGATCTGAACATTCCGCTGCAGCAGGCGATGGAAGAAAACGAACATTGGCTGCGAATTCACGAAATCGCCAATTTGATTTTAAAATATGATTATTTCGCAGAATAGCTTGGGCTTCAGCCCAGCGGCGATGATCGGTCTGCGCTGTTTCAGACCGTTTGTCAATGGAAAAAAATCCGTTCTGTTCTATGCAGCCTGAAAATCATGCCTGCGCATAAAAAAAAGTGAAACCTTTCGGCATTCACTTTTTTATTCTTTATTTGTGCTGCTTTGCTGATTTCTTTCATCAAACTGAGAAATCGAGAAAGTCCCAGACTTAGTTCTTGCCCAGCAGGCGGAACATGTTTTTCTTATAGACTTCGACGCCCGGCTGATTGAACGGATTGACGTTGAGAAGATAAACGCTGACGGCGCAGGCTTTGAAGAAGAAGTAGCACATATAGCCGAAGGTTTCTTCCTTCATGTCCGGCATCGTGATGATCAGATTCGGCACATTGCCGGTGACTTCATGCGCTTCCAGCGTGCCCTGGCATGCCATCTTATTGACCCAGTCCAGGCTTTTGCCGGCCAGATAGTTCATGTTATCCAGATTTTCCCCGTCGCTTGGGAACGTGCCGTCCAGCGTCGGAGTCTCCACTAACAGCAGCGTTTCATAAAGCATTTTCTTGCCTTCCTGAATAAACTGGCCTAACGAATGCAGGTCGGTCGAGAACGTCGCGCTGCATGGCAGAATGCCCTTGCCTTCCTTGCCTTCGGATTCGCCGAACAGCTGCTTCCACCACTCGGCGATCATCGCCATCTGCGGTTCATAGGTGACCAACATTTCCGCATCCTTGCCCTGATTCTCCAGAATCCGGCGGGCAACGGCGTACTGATACGCCGGATTGACATGCAGATCCGGGTTCTTCAGATCTTCATACGCCTGGGCAAAGCCCTTCATGACCGCGTCGATATCAATCCCCGCCAGCGCCATCGGCAGTAAGCCGACCGCTGTCAAAACGGAATAGCGGCCGCCGATATCGTCCGGAATGACAAACGTTTCGTAGCCTTCCTTATCCGCCAGTTCTTTCAGAGTGCCGCGCGCCTTGTCGGTCGTCGCCAGAATCCGCTTCCGGCATTCTTCCTTGGAATATTTCTTTTCCATCAACTGCTTCAGCATTCTGAACGCCATCGCCGTTTCGGTCGTCGTGCCGGATTTGGAAATGACGTTAAGAACGATTTCCTTATCCTGAATATACGCTTCCACCTGCTTGAAATACGTGCTGGAGAACGTATTGCCGATGAAGATGACTTCCGGTCTGGCCTGACAATACAGCCCGCGCATCATCTCAATCGCTGCCCGCGCGCCCAGATATGAGCCGCCGATGCCGCATACCAGCAGCACGTCGCACTGGCCTTCCAGCCGTTTGGCCGCCGCCTTGATTCTTTCAAATTCTTCATGGTCATAGCTGTTCGGCCATTCGACCCAGCCGACGAAATCGTTGCCCGCGCCGCTCTTTTCATGCAGCTGGGTATGTGCCAGCGTTACCGCTTGTTGATAATCGAAAATGTTTTCCTGCAGATGCGCATGCGAAGTGTCAAATTTGATCATACTGTTTCTCCTTTATTTGCTTCCTCGATCCAGCGGTCCAGGTTTTCGGCCAGCGACCGGAATCCAATTTTCATGACTGGCAGACGACTGGCCTTCCCCCGCCCGCGTTCCTTGCGGAATGCCGTGGGATGCAGCGCTTTTAAGGACAGCCGCGCCTGATGCGTAGACTTGTCAAAATCAATAATTTTAACCTTCACGCGATCATGGACATGAACGAAATGATTAACGTCCTTAACGAAGCCCTCCGAGATTTCCGAGATGTGAATCAGTCCTGACGTTTCCTCATCCAGACTGACAAACGCCCCATAAGGCTGAATCCCGGTGATCGTTCCCTCCACGATTTGTCCGATTCGATACTGCATAGACGCCTCCAATCTTTTTTTATTATATCACCTCCTTGCGTTTTTGTGATATACTAATTCTCGAGGTGAGCACCATGCTTCAACAGATGTATCCGTTCTGGGCTGCGATTGTAGCCAATTTAACAGCGCAGCTGCTTAAGCCCGTTATCCGCTACATACGAACCCGGGATTGGGACTGGCATCTCGCCTTGGAAAGCGGCGGTTTTCCCAGCTCGCATACCTCGACGGTAGCGGCGCTGACGCTGGCCGTCGGGATCACGGATAATTTTTCGTCGACGTTATTTGCCGTCACGCTGATGTTTTCGCTGATCGTCGCTTACGACGCCGCCAACGTCCGTTATTATGCCGGACAGAACATCCGGATTACGCAGCAGCTGATCAAGGATATCCAGATTCTGACGCAGACCCGTCTGGACGATCCGATTTATCTGACCAAGGTCAAGGAAGTGCTGGGACACAAATGGATTGAAGTCTTCGGCGGGATTATCCTCGGCTTAATCATCGCCGGGCTGATGTATTTTATAAGATAAGGTGATAAATTATGGAAACCATGGAAACTCAAGTTAAAAATGTTATTGAAAAGATCCGTCCGTATATTCAGCGCGACGGCGGCGACGTGGAATTCGTCAGTCTGGAAGACGGCATTGTCACCGTTAAAATGCTGGGCGCCTGTTCCGAATGTCTGTCGTTAGACGCGACGCTGAAGGATGGGATCGAAGCGATTCTTCTCGATGAAGTTCCCGGCGTAACGGAAGTCCACATGGCGCCTTCCGAGCCGTTGTTCTTCTAATTGCAGCGATACAGGCAAAAAACCGCAGATGCGGTTTTTTTATTGGCTTCTCCCCTTCAAGATATCCCTGACGTTTAACGAATCAGGCAAGCTGGCCGACCATCAGCTGCGGAATCTGCCCCTGCACAATTTGCATAACCAGCGGAATCTTAACTTCAATCTGTTGGGGATCGAGCAGAAACGGGCTGATCACCAACATCTCCACGCTGATCTTCAAGTCGATTTCCAACAGGGTGCTGTTGATGCCATAGGCCGTGGACACGGCGTCGATCTGCCCAACCAGACTGTTGACGGCACGCATCCGGATGTCAATCGAAGGTCCGACGTTTGCCAGCAGCACCGATCCGGTCAGCATCCCGACCGGCAGAGAATAAATGATGCCCTTATCGTAATAAACAAGATGGGTGTGCGGGTCCGTTTCCCCTTCTTCCGCAGCATTCAGCGATTCCTGAGCGGCGTCCAGCGACAGGCTCATCAATTCATTCATCCGCTGCGTATCATAAACGATATCCGTAATGTTGCCCTGCCCATCCCGCTGTACCCGGATCAGATCTTCCGTTTTCAAATTCAGCGAATCGACCGCCCGCTTAATCACGGACGAGGCTGCATTGCGGACTTCACTGGCAGCGACTTTCTCAACATGCGGCTTAAGCAGCGCGTTGATCTGACTGAGCGTCCGGTTGCCCAGCCAAACCAGCGCCGCGGCGATCACGACGAGCGCCAGCCAGCGCCGGTTCCTATCCCGTTTCCGTTTTTTCATGCATCACCTTCAGCAGCGCTTCCTTCCCGCTCATTCCTATATATATTCCCAAGCGGGCGGCGGTTGACGTCATCGCTGTAATTTTTCCGTTTAACAGTCCGTCTTTTCCCGGTTTCAGCACCTGAAAGGCTGCGATTTGTTTTGTTTCCAGAACGTTCAGGTCCCAGCTTTCATCAACCAGCACCGCCTTTGTACAGACGATCATCCGACAGGTCCAGCGCGGCAGAAACAGCGTGATATCCATGAACCGATACGCCTCGATTTCCAATGTTTTTAACTCGATCATAGCCCAGCCTCCTCCCCTATCAGTATAGAGAAAGATTGAAATTTGGTGCGTTCCTTTTTTCGAAGCGGCAGAGGAAAAGCGAGGTGCTTCAGCCTGGCCATTCCCGATCGAATTTCGAAAAGAAAAACGACGAAACCAGGGCCACCCCGCCCCCCTCACTGTGAAAAATCAGGCATCCAGCCGCGAATTCAGGACTTTAACAAATTCCCGCCGCCTTTATCGCTGATAATCGTCTTGACTCATCCCCTCACTTTCAGACTCGCAATGATGCGTACATCCAAATAACGCTGATTGGGAAAACAGAAAATCTGCGGATCAATGTTTTTTGGAAGCGCTGAACTTGGAATTTTAAAACACAGTGTTGAAGATTGAATCTCTGTTCAAAGGGAATTTTTTATTTTTTCCGACTTCCCTGCGCTCTTGCCGCACAACGGATAGGTTTCCGTAAAAATTCAGCTGATGATTTCACAATCGTTCAGTCCGTTTTCGCCATTTTCTTCTTCACTGAATTCGTAATCGTTGATCGACGAACAATCAAGAAATTCTGAAATGGTCATACTCAAACCGTTAGCCAGCCGATGCATCGTCTGCAATCCCGGACTTTTTGTGTGGCAATGCACAATGTTCTGAATCGTGGACATACTGACCCCGGAGATTTTGGATAATTCATACAATGAAACATCCCCGCGTTTGTGACATACGTCAAAAATCCGCTGTGAAATGAACTCCGCATATTTATCCTCGCTCATGTTTTTCACCTTCTTTTTGTCATAATAACAGGATGAGTTTCCAATTACTGCCATATTCGGTTATAACTCGTTGATTCTGAATTCAGGTTTTTCAGGCATTTTCGCTCCTTTTGCCCCGTGATTCAGCGTCGCTGAAACCTTGCTTTTTTCATCTATTTGTACCGGGCATAAAAAAAGTGAACTGGCTTCGGGATTTCCCGTATTCATGTTCACTTTGATTTCCGGTTATAAACGGATTCCGATTTTTGTCAGATTTGAACGATGTTAATAATTCTTAACTTCCTGTTCAAAATAAGCCTGCGGATGAAAGCAGACCGGACAGACCTTCGGCGCCTGCTGAGTGGTGACCGTATATCCGCAGTTGCGGCATTTCCAGACGATCGGTTCCGCTTTTGCAAAGACTGTTTTGTTTTCCACGTTGCCCAATAACGCCAGATACCGCTCCTCATGTCCTTTTTCAATTTTGGCGATCTCGCTCATCAGCCGGGCGATTTCGGTAAACCCTTCCTGTTTCGCGGTTTCAGCGAATTCCCTGTACATTTCCGTCCATTCGTAGTTTTCTCCATTGGCCGCATCCTTCAGATTGATCGGCGTCTCCTGGATCTTGCCGCCATGCAAAAACTTATACCACAGCTTGGCATGGGCGTTTTCATTCGCTGAGGTTTCCTCAAAAATGCCCGCGATCTGACCATAGCCATCCTTGCGTGCCTGATCGGCGTAATACGCGTACTTTACCCGCGCCTGACTTTCTCCGGCAAACGCCGTCCATAAATTTTGTTCTGTTTTTGATCCTTTTAATTCCATGTTACCATTTCTCCTTTCCGGCATGGATCGCAATTTCCGCACGAATCATCTGCCGCAGCAGCACCGCTTGTCTTAACGCCAGATCGAATGTCTGAATACAGCCGGGATCCAGCTGATCGGCGATGCCTTTTTCTGCTAAGCGCACCTGATGCTCAGCGACGGCCGCCAATTCCGTAAGCAGACTGTTGGTCAAATGGCTGCGGGTGATCTTTTCCGTTTCCTCATGAGGCAGCGTGCGGAAGCGCGAAGCGTCCGCATGACATTTCGGACAATCGTCCCGAATGAATTCCGAGTCCAGAATCAAGCCGCAGACCTCGCATTTTTTTAACATAAGCTTCCTCCTTATCCTATTTCTATTGTCCAGTATGCCCATGTCCGGCTGGGTCAATCAGACCTCCGCTTTAAAATCGAGCTTTTTCTATGTGACTGCGTTTTTTTCTCAATTTCCCCCTTTTTTTTCAATCATGTCCGACATTCTTTGATTTTTTTCTTCATTTTTATGATTTTTTTAACATTTTTATTGACTCCGATCAAATTTGGAATAAAATTAAACCATGTTTTCAGGAGGATGAGTTATGAAAATCACAGATCCGTTTGACGAATTTGGCTGCCTGCTGTTTGATGAAACGCTGATGCAGGAGCGGCTTCCGTATCCGATCTACAAGCGTTGGAAAGAAACCGTCGCCAAAGAAGATTCCCTGGACCGCAATACCGCCGACGCGATTGCGCATGCGATGAAGCGCTGGGCACAGGAAAACGGCGCCACGCACTTTACGCATTGGTTCCAGCCGATGACCGGCTCTACCGCAGAAAAACACGATTCCTTTATCGAACCGGATGAAAATGGTCAGCCGTTAGTTCGTTTTTCGGGCAAGTCGCTGATCAAAGGCGAACCGGACGCATCCAGCTTTCCCAGCGGTGGTCTGCGCGCGACCTTTGAAGCCCGCGGCTACACGTATTGGGACTGCACCTCGCCAGCCTTTATCCGTGACAACGTGCTGTGTATTCCAACCGTCTTTGTTTCCTATAACGGCGAATCGCTTGATAAAAAAGCGCCGTTATTGAAATCCATTGAGGCGATCAGCGCCGCGGCCACCCGGATTGTCAATATCTTCGGGGATAAAGATGTAAAACGTGTCATTCCGATGGTTGGTCTGGAACAGGAATACTTTTTGATTGACAAACGTTATTTTGAGCGGCGCCAGGATCTGGTGCTGACCGGACGGACGCTGTTTGGTGCAATGCCGGCCAAAGGACAGGAGCTGGAAGATCATTACTTCGGAAGTATTCCGTTCCGCGTCGCCGCTTTTATGAAAGAGGTCAATCAGGAACTGTGGAAATTGGGGATTTACGCCAAAACTGAACACAACGAAGTCGCGCCATGCCAGTTTGAAATTGCACCGATCTTCAGCAACGTCAACATTGCGGTGGATCAGAATCAGCTGACAATGGACGTATTGCGCAAAACCGCAGATAAGCATGGCTTCGCCTGCCTGCTTCATGAAAAACCGTTTGCCGGGATCAACGGCTCGGGCAAGCACAACAACTGGTCATTAGTCACCGACGATCGCCAGAACTTATTTGAACCGGGGGATAAGCCGGCTGAAAACATCCGCTTCCTGGTGTTTGTCTGCGCATTTATCAAAGCTGTCGATCAACATGCCGAGCTGCTTCGGATGTCATCCTCCGGCGCCGGCAACGACCACCGTTTAGGCGCCAATGAAGCTCCGCCGGCAATCATTTCAATCTATTTGGGCAGTTACATCGAAAACGTCCTAAACTCCCTGAAGGGTGCGGGGCAAACGATCGAGGATCAACAGGACAGTTCATTTACGCCGATCAGCGGTCTTTCATATATTCCCAAGGACAACACGGACCGCAACCGGACTTCGCCGCTGGCCTTCACCGGCAATAAATTTGAGTTCCGGATGCTGGGTTCATCCCTGTCTGCCTCGTTTGCCAACGTCGTGCTCAATACAATCACTGCCGATGTGCTCAACGAAATCGCCGGGCAGCTTTCGGATTTAAAATACAAGCAGGACATCCGCGCCCGCGCCCTGGAAATTTGTACGCAGATTTTAAAAGATCACGAACGGATTCTGTTCTCCGGCGACGGTTATTCCCAAGAGTGGGTCGCCGAAGCCAAACGCCGCGGATTGCCAAATATTCCATCGTTTATCGAATCGGTCAGCGCCCTGACCTCACCGAAAACTGTCGAGCTGTTTACGCGCAATCACATCTTTACGGAAAAGGAACTGAGCGCCCGCAGCGAGATTATGAACGAGCAGTATGTGAAGATTTCCGAGATTGAAGCCAAGGTTCTGATTGACATGACGCGTACGGAAATCCTGCCGCTTGTCACCCGGGAAATCCAGTCGCTGGCTTCGACACTGCGGGCGCTGGATCAGCCGGCTTCCTATTTCAGAAAGCAGCTGGCCCACTTAAATGAACTGATGGACCGAATGGATAAAGGCGCTGAACGTCTCGAAAGCAAACTGAAAGAGATCGACGGCGTCGGCGACTATCATGAGCGCGGCATTCGCTTCTATTATGAAGCTGCTCCGCTGATGCAGCAGCTTCGCAGCGCGATTGACGAGCATGAAACAGTTTTTGATAAAAAACAATACACATTGCCAACCTACGAAGATATCTTATTTCACAGCAATTAACTCGTTCCAGGGATCCGGATTGGATCCCTTTTCTTTATATAGTCCTTATATAGTTCTTGCCGCACCAGATGCTGCGTCGTTCCTCAAAAAAAACGGGCGAAACGCCCGTTAAAGCATATCGTCCGATCGGATATTCTTTTCTTTCAGCCGGCTGCTGACAAATCCGCGGACGACGACATAGAGAACCGCAAACACCGGCACGCCCAGAAACATGCCGAGAATGCCGAACATCCCGCCGCCGACGATAATCGAAAACATGACCCACAAGCTTGGCAGGCCCAGCTGATCGCCCAGAATCATCGGGCCGAGGATATTGCCGTCAAACTGCTGCAGAAGCAGGACGAAGACCGCGAAGATCAGCGAGTAAATCGGATCGACGATAAACAGGATAAAGATGCCCGGCACCGCGCCGATAAACGGGCCAAACACCGGAATCATGTTCGTCAGACCAACGATAAAGCTGATCAGCACCGCAAACGGCAGCCGCATGATCAACATGCCGATGAAGCAGATCAAGCCGATGATCAGCGAATCAATCATTTTCCCAATGATGAAGCTGTTGAACATCCGCGACGTCAGCCGGCTCAGCTGAATCAGCGACTCCACCCGGTTTTTTGGCAGAATCGCATAAGCCAGCTTTTTAAACTGTTCTGTAAATCGTTCTTTTTCCAACAGGATATAGACTGCGATAATCACCGCGATAAAGAAATTGAACGTCTGGCGGACAAACAGCCAGGAATAATTCAAGATCTTCGGCACGTAATCCTTAGCCATTCCCAGCATGGATTCCAGCAGCGCTTCGCTGGAATTAAATAGGATTTCCAGCCAGCCGGTTTTAAAGCCCAAACCTTCCGTAATTTCGTTCAGCAGCGTATTGGCTTTGCCCAGATAATCACTGAGTTGCGTCGACAAGGTCATAACGCTTTCCAACAGCTGCGGAATTAAAATCGCCATAAAGCTGATGAGTACGATGAACAGGAAAATGATCGCCGCCGCAACGCCGATTTTACGCTTGCTTGCCGGTTTCATTTTTGATTTTGCCAGCCATTTCTTTTCCACTCGGGCCGTTACCGGCGCCAATAAAAACGCCAACGCAAAGCCGAGGATAAACGGAAGCAGAATGCCGAGGATATTGCCCAGAAATTCCTTAAGCTGCGGAAATTTTGTGATCAGAAAATAAAAACCCAATAGTAAAATGCCCGAACAAGTCAGGGCCAGGATATTCTCTTTGGTTTGTTCTTTAAATTTAAATTTCATGGTGTGATCTCCCTTACTGTTATTTTAACATACTCGACCCTTTTCTATATTTAAAATTCTATTAAATTAACGTAGTTTATGATAAAATAAAAATGTAACTTAAGGAGGAAATTATTCATGAGAGGTATTTTATTAATTAGCCATGGTCAGTATGCAGAAGCTTTCAAAGGTTCTCTGAAAATGATCGCGGGCGAAGTTACAAATCTGTATTCCTGCTGCCTGCTGCCAACGGATGGCCCGGAACAGTTCAAGGAAAAACTGAACGCGCTGAAGCCGGAGTTGGACAAGTACGACGAAGTTCTGGTCTTTGCGGATCTGTTCGGCGGTTCCCCATGCAACACAACATTTGTTGAATTCGCGACGAATCCAAAATTCCATTTCATCGCCGGCATGAACTTCCCGATGGTTCTGACAGCGATTCTGTCGGAAGGCGAAGCGGTTGACAGCCTGATCGCCCAGGGACGCGAAGGCATCGTTGACGTCAAAGCGTTCATGGCCAGCATGAGCTCGGACGAAGACTAATTTACCCTTTATCCTTAAACAAAGAAGGCGGAAAATTTCCGCCTTTTCTTATGCTTCAGATTTCTGATATCCTCCGGAAAAGATCATCAGGAAACGGCCAGTTCCTCATGATAGAGCTGTTGCGCGAGGTTGTGATAATGGTCGTGAATTCGTTCCAGATCGGTCAGCACTTCGCTGAAGACGACGCACAGCGAACCGTCGATCTGTTGGCTGCGCAGCCTTTTAATCTGATCCTGACGGCTTTTCTCACAATACTGGTCCATCTGTTCCTCCAGCTGATCAATATGCTGCAGCGTCTCTGTCCGATGATATTCCTCAATCGCCGGCAGCAGCGCCGCCGTCTGATCCAGAATCAGCCGCAAATCCGCCAGCTCCTGATGTGCTTCCGGGGTCATCTTCTGTTTCTCTTTCAGAATTTGGGAGGCATGTTCCGATAAATTGACAACATGATCGCCCATCCGCTCCAAATCGCTGTTGATTTTAAACAAAACGTTTAACCGTCGGGAGTCCTCAACGTTCATCCGGGCTGTCGCCACATAGGGAATAGCGTCAATAATCTTACGGTGCATTGCGTCGATCTCGCTTTCCTGCGCCAGAATCTTCTCTTTATCCCATTCCAGTGTCGTCAAACCGCGAAAGGCTTCATCCAAGCTGGACTGCACTAGAGTATACATCCGGTTCAGCAGTTCGCTGATCTCATGCAGCGAAATCGTCACATTGCCCAGGCGCTGCTCCGGGATGCGCGTGATTTCAATCGCCGGCGCCGGCGTTTCTTTCTCCTGCGGCAAAAGCTTCATCGACAAAGCGGCCAAACCATTCCCCAGCGGAAGCAGAACCAGGGTAGTTACAACGTTGAACAGCGTGTGAAAGTTTGCGATCTGCGCCGCCGGATTGGCCGGCGTCCACTGCCCGATCCATGCGGTCAGCGGCAGCGCCAGCACCGCAACGGAGAACAACAGCGCCCCGCCGATGTTGAATAACAGATGAACCAAGGCAACCCGCTTCGCGTTCCGGCTGGAGCTTAACGACGAGAGCACCGCCGTGATGCATGTTCCAATGTTCATCCCGAACAGAATAAAGACGGAGTGCTGCAGCGTAATCAGGCCATTGTTGGCCAGTGTCTGTAAGATGCCGATGGAAGCGCTGGAGCTTTGGATGATCGCCGTAAAAAGCGCGCCGGTCAGAACCGCAATGATCGGATTATTAAACGCGGTAATTAACGACAGGAACGTCGGATCGTTCCGCAGCGGCGCCATGGCATCGCTCATCATCCCCATGCCAATAAACAGGATACCGAGACCGCCGACAATCATCCCGACCGCGTTGGTCTTTTCTTTTTTCAGGAAGACAACCATAACCACCCCGACCAGGGCAATCGCCGGAGCCGCCGCTCCGATATCCAGAGCGATCAGCTGTCCGGTGATCGTCGTTCCAATATTTGCCCCCATGATCACGCCGACTGCCTGCGGCAGCGTCATTAACCCTGCGTTGACAAAACCAACCGTCATCACCGTCGTTGCACTGGAGCTTTGAATTAAAGCCGTGATCAACGCCCCGACAACGACCCCCATCAACCGGTTTGAAGTCAGGCGTTCCAAAATTGACTGCAGCCGGTCCCCGGCGCACAGTTCCAAGCCGTCGCTCATCATCTTCATCCCGTAAAGAAATAATGCCAAACCGCCCATCAAGGCGATTACAAAACTAAGTTCCATACTTATGCAATAACCCTTTCCTCATATAAGCAAGCCTATTATAAAGGAAAAATCGGAACCCTGCTCAACAGAATTGTTAAGATTCCGTTAACAGGGATTCCTTTTATCATTTTAACTGGAATGGATTAAAGTTCCCGTACCCGGCCAAAATAAAAGTGATGTCCGAAGACACCACTTTTGAGAGTTTTGATATTAAGCCAGAACTCCGAAGAAAGCCAGAACGATAGCGAATAAGACAACAACCAGAATCAACTTGTTGGAGTTCATCCACTTCTTGCCCAGCATCCAGTAGCACAGAGCTGCGAATAATGCAGGGAACAATGCAGGCATGATGCTGTCAGCATATTTCTGCAGGTTGAATTCGTTAAACATTTCTTCGCCTGTTTCAGGGTCAATGCCTAAGCTCATTTTCAGAGTAGCCAGAGGGAACTTAACGTTCAGCGCGATCATGCCGCCGACAACCGTCAGGCCCAGGACAGAAGCAGCTTCCGTCAGAGCATTCATTGTGCCGGACAGGGAAGTAACCAGCTTAACGCCTTGTTCGTAGCCCATGTCAAACATCTTTGTACGGAATAACAGGACGGCAACCATCCAGATTTCCCAAATTGCGATACCTAAAGCATTGCCTTCCAGAGCCATTGTCGCTGCGATAGATCCGAAAACCGCACCAGCGATCATACCGAAGATTGTATCACCGATACCAGCGAATGGTCCCATCAACGCTGTCTTAATCGAAGCGGCGACGTCCAGACCAGAACCAGTTTCAGCTGTCTGTTCTTCGATAGCGATATTCATACCAACAATGATATCACCCATTGCAGGCTGTGTGTTGAAGAATACGGAATGTGTTCTCAACGCCTTCTGCTTCAGCTCAGGACGATCGCCATACAGCTTGTCGATAACCGGCAGCATAGTGGTCAGGTAGCCCAAGCCCTGCATACGTTCATAGTTCCAGCCGATCTGAGAGTTCCAGATCCAGCGCAGATTCAGACTTCTTAATTCCTTCTTAGTGAACTTCTTACTATTCGTCATAATCGTCGTCGCCTCCCTGTGCAGCGCCTGCAGCTAACTTAGCAGTAGCATTCTGATAAGTGATCAAAGCTGCGGCTGTACCGATCAAGGCAATACCCAGAATCGGCATATTGATATAAGCGGCTAATACGAAGCCCAGGATAATGAACTGCGGCTTCTTCAGAACTGGCAGGTAACGCATCAAGATTGCGAAACCAACGACTGGCAGCAATCCACCAGCGAACTTGAAGCCGTTCATGATGAATGCCGGAATGATCTTGATCAGAGTGTCAACGACGCCCTGGCCAGCAACCAGCAGTAACAGAACAGGCAATCCGCGGGACAGGCCCCAAGGAATGATGCCTAATGTGTTCATCAGCGCGATACCCTTTGTGTTGTCTTCTTCAACATACTTGTCAGCGATGTGCTGGAATGCAGTGTTGGAGAAACGAGCCAGGATGTCCAACTGTGTGAATAATGCAGCTAATGCGATACCGATTGAAGAAGCCATTGCAATCGGGTCAGCGCCGGAAGCAGCGCCTAACGCTGTCGCGATCATACCGGAAGAAGTGATGTTCGGAATCGAAGCACCTCCGTATGTGCCAGCGCCTAACTGAGTCATCTGTAACGTACCACCAACGATCAGGCCATATTTCATATCGCCTACAACAACGCCGGTGAATAAGCATGCAAGAATACAGTTGTTGAAACCGATGTTCCAAGACAAACTATCGACGATGCTCCAAAATGCCCATGCTGTGATCAGCAGGATTTGGATAATACTCAACCCTCCAGACATAAATAGTCCTCCCTTTCTAACCTTTTGTGTCTTTGGTTTTTTCCGGTTGCCCGGATCCTCGAAAACCATTTCAGCCGGGCTGAGATCCGCGTGGCTTCTTACGCGATTTCACAGACCAGATGTAACCGTTTTCTCGATGATTAAATGATACACTAGAAAATGGGATTTGTAAACCCTCAACACATATTTTTCACATAATTCAAAGAAATTTTCACAAAATTTGATGGTTCATTTTCTGTATTAAACACGTGTTAAAATTCATGAAAAAGCCCTGTATACAAGCTTTATTAGCAATTAATTTCGCTAATTTTTCGAACGGTTAATCCCGTTTTTTTTCTTTGCAAACTTTCACATTTTCTCCCCATGTTTCATAAAATGATTTGTTTTCCAAAGAAAGTTAAGCATTATTTCAGTCTATTCCGCAGCCTTTGGTTTTAGAACTTGAATATAAAAAAAAACAGGATTGCTCCTGTTATGAAATCTGTTTGGCCAGCTCCGTCAAATCCGCCGCCAGCGCTTCAATTTTTTCCCGTTCGACCTCGTCGTCATGATTGGTCGCGGTGTTCTCAACGATCAGCGAGCCGTTGAGGTTTTTGCCGCGGCAGACGATCATGCCCTTTTCATAGAAGGACAACGACGTATACTTTACATGATCCTCATCGACCAGGCTCGTGTGCAGCTTCGCTTCCGGATCTTTCGCCTTGACGATCGCTTCCAGCTTTTCAGCGTTGGTCTTGCTGGCTTCAAAATAGCCGATACCCAAGCGCGGGCCTTTGCCGACGCAGTCCAGAATGATCACATTGCGGTCCTTAATCGTATTGGGCAGCGCGTCGCGCAGCATATAATCTCCGACATGCGTGCCGTTGCCGCCGTCGGTCAGCACAAAAGCCACTTTATCCCGCAGCTTTTCCGGCAGCCGCTGAGCGATCAGATACGCGGCAATGACTCCGGAAGTATTCCGATTCAGATTGACTTTATTGCCGATCCGAAACGTCATCATAAACGAAACGACGACCAGCGCGATTAAAACGCCGAGAATTAACACGGACATCGCCAGATTATCCTGAAAATTGATCTTCCGTCCCAATCCCAGAAGCAGGATCAGCCCCAGCACCATGCTTAAGATCGCCGGCGTGTTCATCGGCAGAAACGAGGAAGAAAAACTGGCGTTGCCATCCAGCGGAAAATAGCGGATCGGATTGCCGAAATCGTGATTGAGCGTGTCGTAATGCGCGACGAAGATCGTCTTCGCCTTGCCGACGTTGCCGATCATCAAATTCATCCCCCTGGTTCTTTTTTTCTTTCCGATCGCCCCGCGCACGGAATAGCCCAGCGCCTGGAAATCCTTGCCGATCTCGTTGCAGAAGAAATTCTTCTCCTTGCGGGTAAACCGGCGGCCGATCGTCAGACCATATTTAATAATCAAATCATCAATATTCATAATAACCTCCAGCGAACGCGCTTGCACGAACGTCCGTTTATTACTTTCTGCCCCACTTCTTTGGCCACTTGAATGGCGAGTTCTTCATCTTCGCCTGCTGCTGCCGATGCGCTTCCTTATCCGGAATAAACTTATTAAAGCAATGCACCAATTTCGTACTGCTGTACGCGTTGATGAATACAAATTCTTCTTCACTGACGCGAATCACCAGCATATCCATACCGGCCTTGCCCTGGCGGAACACCCATTCCTGTACCTCATCCCAGCGCACCATCTGACAAAACTCCTCGTCGCCCCGGGTATAAACCACAAAATAATCAGGATAGGCTTCCAGCACGGTGTAATCCGGCGTTTTCCATAAAACCAGCAGTGCCACAATGATCAGAATGGCGCCTACAATCCAGACAAACTGCGCGGCGATCATCAAAATTCCGACCAGAATGCAGACGATGATCGAAACATACGGCTTGATATTAATCGAAACGACCGGCTTCCCCGACTGCGGCAAATCGGCGATCCGACACAGCTTCGCTCTCATTTCTTCCATGTTCTTCACCTCTTGCGTTTCATTATAACAAAATTCCCTGTATTCGTCATTCAAAATTCGACCAGAATCCAAAAGCGCTGCTGAAACCACATGCCCCTTCGTAAAAAAACAATGGGATTGTTCAAGACACTTGAACTTGGAAAAGCCGCTGCGGAATCGGGTTCTAAGCAGCGTCACCAATCAGAAACAGCGAGATCAGGCTCTCTGTCAATTCTGATTCAACGTTGCCATTTGTTTATTTTATACGGTTCAGAAACGGAAAAATTCCGGCTCTAACCACAGCTGAACAAGCCGAACTTAATTCATCTGTCCTTTCCTTTTCATTTTGCATTATGGAACCCGGCCATGTCCTTCTCCATTATTGAAATCTGTGATGTCCGACCTTTTTCAACATTCAAAAAGAGTACAAGCAAAATTGAAGCTTATTTCGAAAGAGAACGTCAAGCATCCCATGAACGTTCTTTTCACTTTGCGGATAATGGTTCATCATTTTCCCATGGGGGAGTTATTTCCCCTTTTATACAATATCAATCGTGCAGGATTTTGTTGAGCCGCGGATATCCGCTGGGGTAGAATGACTTTTATTTTTTCCAAGTCAGTTCAAGCGGAAATAGAATCAAAGCGATGCGGGTTTTAAGCGTGAAGCGGAAACCGAGGGAAAACCTGAGAAACTGTTGCTCAACGAATTTCAAGCGGTGACGACACCCAGAACAGCACGTCTTGAAAACCCTCGAGACTATCTCAAATTCATGACAGCCTTCAAATCAGCGGTCAGCCTTCAACTGATCCGGTTTTCTTTCCCTCCCTCTTCCCACGAATCATAACCGATGCGTGGCAATTCTGCATTTTTCCTCGTTTTTTCCTGGATTTTTGTTATAATGGAAAGGAAAAACAGAAAGCAATAAATTGAGGAGTGAGAAAAGCATGTGGATTGTAGCGTTTATAACCGTGGTGGCGGTGTTGATCTTCGCCTCGCGAATGAAAGAATTAAAGGACGCGCGCGAAGCGATTGCCGCGGCGGGGGGAATCAGTTCCAAATATCAGTGCATGGATTTTTCCAAAGGGCCGAAAATCGCCTATATCGTCCTGTCGATTCTGGGTGTACTTTCCGGAATTTACGGATATACCATTCAGGATTACACGACCGTCGCGCTGGGCGTTCTGATCTTCTTTTTGTTTCTGGCGGAATTCTTCATGGCCAACATCCAGTACAAGTTCTATTACAGCAACAGCGCCTTTATCAACCGCGGCAAAGTCGTGCGGTATAAAAGCATCAAGGACTTTGAAAAGAAAAAGATGCCGATGGCCTTCGTTACCGTCATCACCTACAGCGGCGATAAGCATTTAGTTCCGCCCAAGGCTTTGACCATCATCAAAGAACAAATGCAGAAAAAAGAGAAATAAACAGAAAATCCGCAGATCCGCGGATTTTTTTATTTGACAGCCTTTCTCTTCCGACGCTTTCTTCCCGGATGATGCGCTGAAATGAGAATTTATTGGCGCATCAAAATCGCAACCGCCTCAGCCAGCGAATTCACTACGATCTGCGCTTCCTGTTTCACTGCGGCGGGGGAGGAATGAAACGTAAAGCTTGGCGACGTCGTCCGCAATAGCGGAATATCATTATAGGAATCGCCGATGCCGGCTATCGTATCCAACGCCAAATGGGACTTCAGGATTTCAATGCCTTTCCCCTTGGAACAACCGCGCGGGGCGACGTCGATCCATTCCTCATTTTGAAATGCAGCAAGCGAGGGAAACTGCGTATTGATCTTCATCGCGATCTGCCGGGCGTAATCGTCGGTTTTGGCATACAAGGATAATCCGTAAATATCACTGGGCAACTCACTTATGCGGGTAAAGATCCGGTAAGGAATCGCGGTTAAAATCGACGCTGACGCCGGAATCTGACCGTCCGGCAGCCGTTGGCAATACGTGCCTTCGCAGGTCTGATAGTAAAAATCCAGCTTTGAGTCAAACATCCGCCCAACCTGAACAGCGGTATCATGATCAATACAGGCTTTATAAATTGTTCTTCCTTTATCGTCCAGAATCAGCGCTCCGCTGCTCAGAATCATGAAATCACAGCGCAAAACGCCGCGAATCGGCTCGGTTACCCCGGGCAGCGGCCGGCCGGTGCACAAACCAAAGCGGTGTCCCTGCCCTTGGAACGCCCGAATCTGCCGCAGATCCTCAGGCTTGAACGTCCCTTTGAAGAATAATGTCCCGTCAAAATCACTCGCCAAAACTTTCATTTCTTCCCACTCCTCTATCCGCCTGAGCGATGCTCAGACGTCCTCTGTTTACATTATACAGATCCAGCCCTGACTGTCAAAGTCCTGCGTTGTATCCTGGAGCCTTCTGAAAATGTCCGAAAAAACAAAAAAAGAACAGCCGCCCCGGCGATCGCTCGCCCGAAACGCGACTGTTCTTCCTGATTTTAATTTACAGTTTCACCTGATTAAAGGTCTTTGATCAGCGGCATGAAGTCGATTTTTTCTTCTGTCGGAACCATCTGCGCTGTAAATTTGACGCCTCTGTCATTCAGCTCTCTGAATGCAGCGACATCTTCCGGCGTAACGCTGACCGAACGCTTGATCTGCGTCGAACCGTGCTTGTTGGACATGTTGCCGACGTTGACAACCGGGAACATATAACCGGCGTCCGCAACCTGCTTAATCGTTTTCGGGCCTTTCAGAACGATGAAGATCCGATCCGTCGGGTAAGCTTCGCTCTTCAGTCTTTCCGCTGCTTTTTCAGCCGGCAGAATCGACAGCTTAACCGTTGACGGGCAAGCCATCTTCAGGGCGATTTTCTGAATTTCATCCTTCGCTGCCATATCATCGATAACCATGATACGCGTAGCGTTTAACGTATTCGTCCAGACAGCTGCAACCTGACCGTGGATCAATCTTTCGTCAATACGAACATTTACAATTTCCATAAGTGTAATTCCTCCCTTTGTAAGCGTTTAATTTGACTATTCACATTTTAGCGTAATTCCAGAGTCGTGTCAATATTTCCATTTGGACACTCCCCGCGCTTTGTCTAAATGTTATTTCGGTTAAAACCTGAAAAACGCGCTCAACGGAGGTGATAGAAGACATTTTGCGCAGGATTAAGCGCTTACAATTCGATCAGAAATTTTCTTCAGCTATAAATTTTTTTGGTTAGCGCCTGTGAACTTTTTGTGAAACTCTTTCAGAAACAATCTTTCATCCCTTTTGCTTTGTAAATCACGGCAAACTTGAGTATAATGAAAAACGGCGGTGATGAAATGACCTGTTTAAAGGTAATGACCTTCAATTTAAAAAATGACATGTTCTTTACACGGAAGAATCTGCGCTGGGATACCCGCCGGCAGTATGTCCGCAATCTGATCGCTTCCACCTCGCCGGATATCATCGGCGTCCAGGAATTAAGCGACGTGATGCGCGAACAGCTGCAGGCGCTTTTACCGCAATACCAGTTCGTCGGTCAGGCGCGCAATCGCCGGCGGCAGTTCATGAACGAACATTCCGATATTTTGTTTCTGAAAGATCGCTTTGAACTGCTTGGGGAAAAAACGTTCTGGCTGTCAAAGCAGCCGGATCAAGCCGGCAGCCGGACCTGGACGAGCGTTTTCCCGCGGATCTGCACGATGGCGCAGCTGAAAGATTTGGAAACTGAACAAGTCTTCCGCGTTTTCAACACCCATCTGGATCATTTGCTGGCCTACACCCGGACCTTTGAAATCCGCACGATTATTGATGAAATGCAGCGGCTTCAAGAGGAAACAGCCTGTCCGTTAATCCTGATGGGCGATCTGAACACCACGATGTCCAGCCGCTCGCTGCAGCTTCTGATCATGCCGGAAAATCGGCTGCGGCTCAAACCGGTCTATGATTCCTCGGCAGCGTTCAACACGCTGCATTATGGCAAGGGCCGGTTAAAGGAAGATCGCCTGCCGATCGACTATATTTATGTCAGCGAGGATTTCGACGTTCGCTCAACACGGATCATTACCACCTGTTTCAACGGATTATATCCATCCGATCACTATCCGGTCATTTGTCACCTGGTTAAGAAAGGAAATGCAGAATCATGAGGGATTATTTGGAATTATTCGCAACCTTCAGCAAGCTGGGGCTGTTCACCTTCGGCGGCGGCTATGCGATGCTTCCGCTTTTGGAATCGGAAATCGTCGAGAAGAAAAAATGGGCGACCTACGATGAAATCACCAATTACTACGCGGTCGGTCAATGCACGCCGGGCATCATTGCGGTTAACGTTTCGACCTTTATCGGCTATTATCAAAAAGGCGTGCTGGGAGCGCTGGTCTCGACCTTCGGCTTCGTCTTCCCGTCGCTGGTCATCATTATCATCATCGCGGCGTTCATCCAGAACTTTGCGAGCCTGGCGATTGTCCAGCATGCTTTGGCGGGTTTGCGCGTTGGCGTGTGCGTCCTGGTACTGACTTCCGTCTACAAGCTGATCAAAAACGGCGTCAAGGACGGCTTCGGCATTGCGATGTTTATCTTCGCGTTTGTGCTGTCGCTGTTTACCAACATTTCAGTCGTCTTCATCACGCTGGGGGCCGGCTTATTTGGATTCTTAAAATATAAGCTGGGAGGGAAAAAGGCATGAGTTTACTGATTCAGTTATTCCTTGAATTTTTCAAGATCGGTCTGTTCGCTGTCGGCGGCGGTTTAGCCACCATCCCGTTTTTACACCAGCTGGCGGAAAAATACACATGGTTTACCGTAGAGACGTTGGTCGACATGATTGCGATCTCGGAATCAACGCCGGGTGCGATGGGCGTCAACATGGCGACCTACACCGGCTTTACCACCGCCGGCATTCCCGGCTCGCTGGTTGCGACGCTGGGACTGGTGCTGCCGAGCATCGTCATTATCATCATCATTGCCCATTTCCTGAAGCAGTTCAGCGACAGTCCGGTTGTCAAGGCGATCTTCACCGGATTGAAGCCGGCGGTCGCCGCGCTGATCCTGTGCGCCGCGCTGAATCTGGTCAACGTTTCCGTGATCAACCTGAGCGCCTTTCAGGCATCCGGCAGTCTGATTGATCTGTTTCCGTTAAAAAATATTATTCTGTTCGCCGTGCTGTTATTCTTAACGACGAAAATCAAAAAGCATCCGATCGTCTGGATTGCCCTGTCGGCAGCGGTCGGCGTCCTGCTTCAGTTCTGATCTGTACGCTCCCCGCTTTGGGGAGTTTTTTTATTGGCTGCAGCCACGCCCGGAAGACAAACTTCATATTCATTTTCCCAGCGCAATTTCAGATCCTTTTGCGATGCGCAAAAGCGCTCAATCAAAAACCCGCAGTCTAACCGCGGGCAATTTTAGCTGGATAGGCTTTCTCAAACCAGAGCGTAAACAAGCCCAGAATAAGCGGACAGAGCGTGTTGATCAGCGCCGCCAGCTCAGGAACCGCGCTGCGCAGGATCGCGTATGTTCCTCCCGCGCTCACGGCGTAAAGCAAGCCCCAGGCCAGCGTCAGGATCAGATTGGTCCGCATGAATAAAGGATTCTGATAGGCCGCGTCACCATGATACTTTTCTTTAGAATAGTGCGCGCTTAACGGTATCGGCGTCAGGCAGGAAAGCAGCCATAATAAGCTGAACGCCAGATAAGAAAGCGGGATAAGCCAACGCAGATCAGCGCCCTGCAGCGCTATCAGAGCGAAGGCCGCGACCAACAGGCCGGTAAATCCGTCATAGATCGTCAGCGTCCATTTTTTGCCAGAGAGCGCCAGTCCCGCCGCCATCACAATCGCGGCGCTGGCGCCCAGCGAAGCGGAAAATGGCAGAAGCATCCACAAACAGCACCAGGGCAGGATCAACAGAAGCATGTTGGTCCTTTTCTTCCCTTTTTCCAAATCTGAGGGAATGGAATTCCCCGGGCCGCTGAAATAGCGGTCCCAGTCCATCAAAAGAGTCAAATCGCCCCACGTTTTGTAACGGCCTTCCATCATTGCCTGCTCGCCCCGCAGTTCACCGCGGGCAATCGCCTGCCAGACCTCTAACGGCGTTTCCACGCGCGTCGTATAGGGCTTCGTTCCCAATGGACAGAGTTCGCAGGTCTTGCCCAGCGTCAGCTGATAGCCGGTCTGCACGTCCGTATAGAAAATCTCAAATACCCGTTCTTTTCCATCAAACGCCGCCGGATTATACAGCGCCGCCATCTGGCGGGTAAACTGCTCAGCCTGGCGGACTTTTGTCTTCTGCGGATCGTTCTGTTCCTTTAGATTCTGGATATTCCAGCTGGCATTCGCCAGACTGATAAACGTTTCTTCCGGCAGCAGCGGCTCGCTTAAGCGCCGCAGCGTGCTGTCAGACAGCGTTTTGGTCCGGGCGTATTCCTGCCCGGCCTGCGTAACCTGAGCCAGATACGCCAAGGTCTGCCGGCGCAGCTCGGGATGAGCGAACAGCTCACCTTGAGGACATAATATTTTGAGACTGTCGCCGAAGGCCAGGTCAAACTGCCGGATCAGCGCTTCGTAATTGTTCTCAACCGTCGTAAAGCCGCAGGTAGAGATCAGGATCGATTTCATCGGGGCATTCTGATCGCGCCGGGGATGAACCGGACGCCCGTACGCGTCCCTTTCCATCCAGGGCAGATTCAGCGGCAGACAGCGGTCAAGCAGTGTTTTCACCGGTCCCGGCATGCCGAAATAGTATAATGGGAAGCTCCACAGGATCAGATCGGCTGACCGCATTTCGTCCAGCACCTCCGCCATCGCATCCGGGATAACGCACACACCCGGCGTCGCGGTCCAGCAGCGGAAGCATCCCTGACACGGGCTTAAGTTCAGCTCATTGATCATCCTTGTTTTAACGATCAGCGGACTTTCCAGCTCCTGCCGCAGCCCCTCAAGAAACGCCTGCGTCAGCTGAAACGTATTGCTGGCAGCGCCGCGGGGACTGCCGTTAAGCGTCAGAATTTTCATTTTCAATCTCCTTCAGCCGCGCGATGCAGCGGTCAATCCAGTCTTGGCACATCTGCGTATAGGCCCGGCCGAAATCAGCGGTCATTTCCCAAACCACCGCGTCCGAAGGCGACTGGGTCAGCACCTGATACTGTTCGATCAAACCGGCGACAGATTCCATCTCTCTCTGGCGAACTTCGTAGACCTGCGCTAACCGCTCAAGCATTTCCCGGTTTTCGTGGGGCGAACGGCGGCCGGAAAAGAAGATCCGCAGCAGTACCTCGCTGCGTGTCGGCATCATTTCCGTACTCAGATCGCTCGCTAACCAGCGGTCCAGTTCAGCTTTGCCCTGAGCCGTGATCGCATACACCCGTTTGTCCGGTTTGCCCGTCTGGACTTCAATCCGGGAATGAAGCAATCCTTCCGCTTCCAGCTGGTTCAGCTCACGGTAGATCTGACTGGTTTGCGCCTGCCAGAAAAACGACAGGGAATCGTTGAACGCTTTCGCCAGCTCATAGCCGGTCATCTCGCCATAATTCAATAATCCAAGCAAGCCTTGTTTCAGCGCCATCCGGTAACCCTCCTCCGTTCATATTCCACAAGTAGAATATCATCCTTTACCTGAAATGTAAAGGAGGAGAACTCCGATCGGCGCAGGCAGAATTCTCTAGGCTTGGAAAGGACAGGCAGCTCTTGAAATCACCCGGCTTCCAAGCGGATGTCCGCCCTCTGAATCCTTCTTATCAGCCACTCCTGCTCTGGCCGGACTCCCAATCAGCACGCAAAAAAAGCCTTCGTCGGAAGGCTTTCTTTGTGACCTAAAGGGTTGATATGATTCCCGGTTATAAGCCAGGTGGGTACCCTGTTCAGATTTTTAGGATCCCCTGATAAATCAGAGTTTTCGACACCAAACTGAAACGTCCGGATTCCCATATATCAAGTGTTGGAAATATATGTGTTCCCTTTAGGCATTAGTATTATAGCACGCATTTTTTTAATTATGAATGCTTGACATTTGGAAACTTATAGAAAGTTTTATTTTTCGAGCGCGATGTGCAGTTCTTTCAGCTGTTTTTCATCCACGGTGTTCGGCGCCTCGCTCATCAGATCCGACGCGCTGGCTGTTTTCGGGAACGCCACGACGTCGCGGATGTTGTCGGTACCGGCCAGAATCATAACCAGACGTTCCAGACCGATGCCTACGCCGCCGTGCGGCGGCGTGCCGTAACGGAAGGCGTCAATGAAGAAACCGAATTTTTCGCGGGCTTCCTCCATCGACATGCCGATCGCCTCGAAGACCTTCTCCTGGACATGTTGATCATGAATCCGGATCGAGCCGCTCAGCAGCTCGTAGCCGTTGAGCACCAGGTCATACGCCCGGGAATAACAGTTTTCCGGATCGCTCATCAGCTTGTCGACATCTTCCAGATTCGGGCTGGTAAACGGATGATGCGCGGCGACATAGCGCTGTTCTTCCTCGCTGTATTCAAACATCGGGAAGTTGGTGACCCACAGGAAATTGTAACGGCTCTCGTCGATCAGATTCAGCTGCCGTCCCAGTTTCACACGCAGCGCACCCAGCGCCGTCTGAGCCACCTTCGCTTTATCCGCGATCATAAAGATCAGATCGTTGTCCTTTAAGCCCAGCGTTTCGATCAAAGCGTTCTTTTCTTCCGGCTTGAGCACCTTGGCGACGGATCCGCTCAATTCACCTTGGCTCATTTTCAGCCAGGCCAGCGCCTTTGCCCCGTAAATTTTGACAAATTCCTGAAGCTTGTCGATATCCTTGCGGGAGAACTGATCCGCGGCCTGAGCAGCGACGATTGCACCGACCATCCCCTTCGGCTGTTCCAGGACATTTTTAAAGACCGTGAACTCCGTATCCTTAAATACCACGTTTAAGTTCTGAATTTCCATGTCAAAGCGGGTGTCCGGTTTATCCGAGCCATACCGCGCCATGCATTCGTTATACGTTAAGCGCGGGAATGCGTCCAGTTCGACGTTTTTCAGATTGCGGAAGATTTCCTTCATCAAACCTTCGACAACCGTCCAGACCTGTTCCTCGTCGACAAAACTCATCTCGATGTCGATCTGCGTGAATTCCGGCTGGCGGTCGGCGCGCAGATCCTCGTCGCGGAAGCAGCGGGCGATCTGGAAATACTTTTCAATTCCTCCGACCATCAGCAGCTGCTTGTAAATCTGCGGCGATTGGGGCAGGGCGAAAAACTTGCCCTTAAAAATCCGCGACGGCACGAGATAATCGCGGGCGCCTTCCGGCGTCGATTTGCACAGGATCGGCGTTTCAACTTCAATAAAACCCTGATCGGACAAATAATTACGCGTCAGCATCGTGACCTTGTGACGCAGGATCAGATTGTTCTGGATCGGCGCACGGCGCAGATCGAGATAACGGTATTTCAGGCGCGTGTCTTCCAGCGCGTCGGTTTCCTCGGCAATGATCATCGGGGTGGTTTCCGCCGTGTTGACGATGTTCACGTTTTCGGCATAGATTTCAATCTCTCCGGTCGCCATCTTCGGATTTTTATCCTGGCGTTCGACAACCTTGCCCTCGACCTGCAGGATATATTCGTTGCGGACGTCCTTAACCTGCTCGGCCAGTTTTTCATCCACGGTAATCTGAACGATACCGCTGCGGTCGCGCAGGTCGATAAAGACCAGCGCGCCCAGATTACGCCGGCGGGCAACCCAGCCGACGACCGTAACGTGTTCTCCGGCGTTGGCTAAGCGCAGTTCGCCGTTATTGTGAGTCCGTTTCATGCTTCTTCTTCTCCTTCTGCCTGAAAATAAGCGTCCAGCGTCGCGATCAGCTCATCCTGATCAATCGTAATCTGACGCTGTTGTTCAATAAATTTAACATTGACCTGATGGTTGGCGGCTTCGCTTTCACCGGCGATGACCGCAACCCGGGCCTTGCGCCGGTCCACCGATTTGAATTGAGCTTTCAGCGACCGGGGCTGGATGTTGAATTCCGTGTGATAGCCCGCGGCGCGACATTCGGTTGCCAGCGCCAGCGGCAGCGTTCCGACGTTGCCCAGCGCCATGACGTAGACGTCCAGACTGGCTTCTTCGCCCAGCTCAACCTGTTCCGCCTCCGCCAGGATCATTAAGCGTTCCAGACCCATCGCAAAGCCGACGCCCGACATTTCCGGACCGCCGAAATACTCGACCAGTCCATCGTAGCGGCCGCCCGCGAAGACGGTTGCCTGCGAGCCGGATTCCGGATGCGTGGAAACGACCTCAAACACCGTGTGGGTGTAGTAGTCCAGGCCGCGCACCAGCTTGTCGTCAATTTCATAAGGGATTTCCAACGCGTCCAGCGCGGCGAGCACCTGATCGAAGTATGCCTTCGACTCCGGCGTCAGATACTGCTGCAGCGACGGCACGTTCTGCATGCTTGGATGTTCGTTATCGACCTTGCAGTCCAGAAGCCGCAGCGGATTTTGTTCATAGCGGCGCTGGCAGTCTGCGCACAGCTCACCGACGCTGTCCTTGAAGTGCTCGCGCAGCGCGCCCCGGTAGGCTGCCCGGCTTTCATCGTCGCCCAGCGTGTTGATCAACACCTTGACCTGACTTAAGCCCAGCGCTTTGACGATGCTGTAACCCAACGCGATCACCTCGGCGTCGATCAGCGGGCTTTTCATGCCGATGTTTTCGATGCCGAACTGGTTGAACTGGCGGTAACGGCCCTTCTGCGGCCGTTCATAACGGAACATTTCGCCCATGTAGTAGAGCTTGGCCGGCATTTCCAGCCGCCCGTACATCTTGTGCTGCACGAAGCTGCGGACAACCCCGGCCGTGCCTTCCGGTCTGAGCGTCAGCGAATCCTCGCCATGCACAGAGAACGTATACATTTCCTTATTGACCATGTCGGAGCTGTCGTTTTCCCGTTTGAAAACCCGCGTGTCCTCGAAGACCGGCGTGCGGATTTCCTCATACCCGTAAACGTCGCAGAGGTTGCGGATCAAATCTTCAACCTTCTGCCACTTGCGCGTCGCTTCCGGAAGTAAATCCTGCGTGCCGCGCGGAGTCTGGTAATTCTCCATCATCAATTCCTCCTTTTTCTATTTTCAAGTTCCTTGCCTTGGGATGCCGATCCACAAAAAAAGCGCCCTGTCTAAGGACGCTTTGACTGCGTGGTACCACCTTAGTTCACGGATTGCTCCATGCCCTCTTTCCGATAACGCCGGAAATTCGTCGGCAGCTACTGCTGGTTCCCTGCCGCTTCTTGCAAGTGTCAGTCGCCGGGGGGTGATAAAGGAAGCTTTCAGCCACTGTCTTCCCTCTCTGACTTATCCCGTTCCAGGTTCCTCTTGGTCCTTGAATTTATCCCTAGTTTAGCACGATTTCACGCTTTGCACAAGGGTAAAATCCGCTTTCCCGCGGCTTTGTGGAATCGTATTCTTTTCATTCTGAATGCGGCGTTTTGGCGATCAGTCCTGATGCGTTGATTCGCTGTCCTTCTGGCGGCTATCGTTTGTTTCCTTTTGAATGTAAGTTGTTTTTTCCTTGCCTTCTTTTTTACCAAAATATGCGATAACACAAGCGCCGATCAACATACAAATACCATATTTCGTCAACAGATCAAGCTGAAAAAAATAATGATGCATTAAAACAAGACAACTCAAGCTGAGCAAAGACTCAAAACCGGCAATCCAGCAGCATTCATGGATAACTGCTTCCTCGGAGTATTTAGCACTGAAATATATTTCTTCAACAAAACAAATAACGAACATCGGGACGGAAAACGTCAGCGCGTACAACAGAACGCGGATCGGATCCAAAAGCAGAAACAGCTCCCTTTCATTGATACACAGTTGAAGCAGCCCCGGCAGAAATAAACCCAAAATTAATGCCATCAAACTTAAAATACTTTCAGGATTTTTCAAGACCAAATTTTTAATATCCTGATAAATTCCAAACAACATGATCACCCCTTTGTTTCATTGTATCTTATTCCTTATCTAAAACGCAATCATGAATTCATGATCAACGCTGCGCGCTCTACTTACTTCTTTCCTTTTTCTTACAATTTCTTTTCATCTCTGGCGTTTTATTTCAGCCTTTTGTATTATAGGCTTACGAATTGAAGGAGGATCAGTTCATGCGTTTATTTATTCGCCAGCGGTTCTTTTCCTGGACCGACAGCTTTGATATTACTGATGAAGAAGGCTATGCCGTTTACAGTGTGCGCGCAGATTTATTAGCGTTGTCGCATGTCCTGCGGGTGTTTGACGTTGAAGAACAGGAAATCGGTTTAGTCCGTGAAAAACTATTTCACTTCCTGCCGACCTTTGAAGTCGAGCTGGACGGCGATCAAGTCGCGGTCATCCGCAAGGAATTCTCGTTTCTGCATCCAAGCTACCGCATCGACTGCGAAGGCTGGAGCGTGGAAGGCGACTTGTTCGGCTGGGATTATCAGATCTTCCGCGACGGCGAGCTGTGCGGAACAATCAGTAAGGAGGTCATCTCGCTGACCGACACCTACGTCATTGATTTCGACGATCCGCGGGATGAGCTGATGATCGTCATGCTTGTTCTGGCAATCGACGCCGCAAATTGCAGCGAGCATTAAGGAATCCGGCAATGAAAATTGTACTGGGCGCGGGAACAACGCAGTTTGACGGCTGAATCAGCACCCGGCTGATCCAGCCGAACTTATTGAAACCGGAAACGTTTGAAGCCTTTTTCCAAGGTGAACAGGCGGGTCCAGCCCTAAACGTTATTTCTCGGGAAATACAGTCTGACAATGACTGAATCGACAGTATCAGTTGCGTTTCCATAAACAAAATCCCAGTAAAAAAGGTCTGAACAGAAACAGACCGGCATCAGCTTGTGCGGAGAACATCCGAATCAAGTTTTGTCGGTCCGTTTTTAATTTATTCAGTGAAACTGCTTGTCAGCTGTTCAAACAGCCTGTCGAGCACTTCGATCCGCTGCGGCTGTCCTGTCATATCGGTCACCGTGGATAAAGAAGGCAGAATTCGATTGCCGAAACGTTTTTTCCATAGTCCGCCAACCCCCAGCGTCCGCGCATAGCCATAACATTTCAACGCGTAGTCCGGATCACGGTCCAGCCAGTCGTCCAGTTTTGAATCCGGCATCTGCTTCAGATCACTGCGCCATTGCCTGACCTGCTGGAGCAGCCGCGCTCCTTCCGGATTCAGCGGCTTCATCGGCCACAAGATCAGCTGCCCGAGCAGCAGGCTGCTGAAGCTGATTACCGCCGGAAGATCCTGCGGATCAAAATAAGCCAGGACGCGGATTAAAAGAATCAGCCAGCCGAAGCCCAATCCTGCCAACGCCCAGCGTGTCTTTTTCAATCCCTGCCCCAACGCCGCACTCAAGCAGCCTATCGCGATCGTTACCGCAATCAATCCCAGACTGAACAGATATACGACGCTGTCAGATGCTGCCCATGGAAACAGGATATGCGTGATCATTACCGGCGGCAGGACGCTCAGTCCAATCAACAGCCAGCGCAGACCCGCCAGCCCTTTATGCCGCCATTGCGCCTTTTCCTGCCGGGCCTGCCTGCAGGCTTCCTGAATACAGGCGGATGAGCGCAAACCGTTCTTATCCAACGTCACCGTATTTCCATCTTCCAGATTCAACAGCGAACGCATGAATTGCTTTTCCCAGTCCGGCTGATGGATCAGCGAGCGTTTGCGCGTCAGCTGAATACGATGACCCTGCATTTCCACCTGGATATAATCCCGGGCCGCCCAGTTGATCACCACGGCCGCCAGCGTTTCTGCGCCGATCGGTTTATCCGTTAACAACGCAGCCTGCAGCGGGTTAACGCCGTTAGGCAGCTCGCCGAGGGTCCTCCGCTTTGTACTGCGGCTCAAAAAGCGGAACAACCCCGACGCCAGCACCATCCCGACGCCAAACATCGACCAGAACCCGATCAGATCGCTGCCCAGCATTCGCCGTACATGGCGCGGAATATCAATTTCAACGCTCACCCGATCATCCCCGCTCAAACCCTCCGTCGAGTAGAGATGCAGCAGGCGGCCGTCCTCGCTGACGTCCAGCGTCACCTTTTCCAGATCCTCATATGTCCGGGAATTATAGAAATCGGTTCTGAATTTGAGCTCTTGCGGCAGCTGAATCACGACGTCCAGCTCGTCGATCTGCGCGTCGTTCATCGCGTCGTCGAAATTCAGGTGCCATTGGTCCTCTGACGAGGCCAATTCAATCCGGTAATCCAGTGTCAAGGCCACCGGCTTATCCTTTGGCAGCCGGATGAAGCCGTATTCCGAGGCTTTTAGCGAGGGATCGCTGATCACGACGTCTTTCAACAGGGCGTCGGGATAGCTCGGCCAGCCTAAAAACAAATCAAGCATCGGATCCAGTTCGGAACTCTGGCTCGTCCATTCCAGCTCCTGATACACCTGAAGATCCATCTGTGGCAGCACTTCGACCTCCACATGCCAGCGCGAATATCGTGAAGGCCAGCGATAGGACTGCGCTTTGGCGAAGGTTCCTTCGTCGAAATGAACGATCAAATTCAACGTCGGATAATCCAGGACATCCGTGGAATCAAAAACAAACGTCTGATCCTGCCACTTGCCTGTTCCATAGCGGCACTGACCGCCGCTTTGGCCGCAGTCGAGAAGCCAGTTGTCGCGGATAAGCCCGGAATCAAACTGGATTTCGGCATGCATCTGCTCGACGGGCAAATCCAGCGGCGAACGGCCTAAATCCAGTGAAAAGGTATCGCGATCTGCTTCGTCATCCTGAAAACAGCGCAGCGTATAATTCAGCTGCAGCTGAACGTCTTGATCCCGATTGACTTTGACCTGATTCCATTGCGGATCCAGCACGGCTTGCCTGCTGAGCAAGCTGACATCCTCAGCCCGAGCTACGGCATCGTCCGGCAGTTCCAGAAAGAGATCATAAGTCTCGTGCTCCGGCAGCCGCAGTCTGATTGTTTCCGACACGGTGATCGTCTTATCCGCATGGACGACTGCTTCCACGAGCCGGGATGTGATCGCGGCGGATTCTTCCGCGTGAATGGGCAGAAACGAAAAGCACAATCCCAGCGCAATCAGTATTCCAAGACCTTTTCTCATCGCTGCGGATCCTCCAGTACCTGCGGTCCCTTCCGCAGATCAAGAATCCGGCTTCTCAATTCGGCACAGGCCGGATCCTGAAGCAGGCGGTCGATCACGTCGTTTTCTCCAAAGGTGTGCATCGGAGCGATCCAGCCTAACTGACAGACTTTCGCCCACCCCAACAGACCACGGTTATAGCCGTCCTTTAACCGCGGATCGGTCGGGATCATCGCCAAGTCGAAGGTTCTTCCGGCAACCCGTTCCAGTTCGCGGTCAAAGCGTCGTTTCAGCACTTCGTTTTCCCGTCGGTCCTGATCGTTTTCTTCCTCCCAATGCCAGTCGTTTAAATCGCCCGCGTGCAGAATCCGCCAGCCGTCGACTTCGATCATAAACGCCACGCCCTCGTCGTTGGATTTGAGCGTTTCAATGATCATCCCGTTCAGCTCATAGCGCTGATGCGGCTTCACCTTGATGTGATGTTCGTCCTGCGGGCCGAAAATATCCCGGCTCAGCACATACCAGATCTGATCCGTGCCGTGTTCCAGAATCGCTTTATCGTAATGATCGGCGTGATGATGGCTGGCCAGAAACGTAACCGGTTTGTTCGCCGGCAGCGGCAGCCGACTTTTCCCGAAATAATCCAGCACGAGCACGCGCTCAGGCAGCTCCAGCAGGAAACTGCTGTGTTCGATCCATGTGATTTTCATTCAAGTACCCCCTTCTGATTTCTATTTTACAGGAAATCACAGAAAAAAAACAGAATCCGCAGGACTCTGTTTCCAAATTTGTCTAACGCACGACTAAATTTTTATCAATCCGTTTTAACGCCTGGGTCGCGACGATCCCGGTAAAGATTCCAGTCGGAATCGAGGTCACCAGAAGCAGCGGCACGATCGTCATCATCGCCGCGGTTTTATACAGCACCATGACGATCACAACCTGCCCAACGCTGTGGCCGATCGCGCACAGCATCGAGGTCGAAATCATCGACATCTTCAACCCTTTTTTAATCACGATCAGCACGATCGAGCTGAGGATAACGCCGCCGGCAGAGATCCAGAACGTCGAGCCGAAGATCGTTCCCCGCAGCAGATTGCCGATCACGACGCGCATCGTATTGACGATGATCATTTCCTTAACGCCCAGAATTTCAATCGTGATCAGGGCGATGATGTTGGCCAGCCCCAGACGCATGCCAAACGGCAGCGATACCGTCAGCATCGTTTCCAGCAGATTGATCGCGATCGCCATCGCCGCCAGCATTGTGACATAAACGAAATGCTTTGTCTTACTCAGCTTCATGTCAGTTATCCTTCAGAGTGACAATCACTTCATTCGGGATACAGACGATTGGGAAATAGTCCTTAACGCTGACCCAGCCGATCGAGGAACAGATGTGATTCGGACATTCTTCTTCCGTAATCCGCCATTTGCCGTCCTTGACTTCCAGCTTCATCTTGCCATAGGATCCGTTAAAATAGTAGTCTTCGTCTTTGTTGACGTTGAACGTATGGATCACCTGATTTTTATACGTGACGATCCCATAGGTTTTGACGTTCAGCCGGTTATAGATCTGAACGCCGACATAAATGCCCAGCGCTACAAATAAAATAGCGACTATCAGTTTGATTTCTTTTTTGCTCATCGTTTCACATCCTAATTCAGCTTTTCTATTATAACATGGTTGTTTGTGATTGCAAGTGAAGGTTAGCTGAACATCGCCTCCCGCAGGCTGGAAACGGATGCCGCTTTCCCCGCGTGCATTTTCTCTGACTTTCGCCTATAATAGAAAACGTAATCTTACCAGGGAGAAAACTGATGACAATTTTGGACAATGCATTAACGCAGGCGCAGAAACGCCGTACGATCCGGCACTTTGACAGCACGCCGGTAAAGATGAATGATATTCGGACAGCCTTGAAAATCGCAGCGACCGCTCCCAGCGGCGCGGACATGCAGCCATGGCATTTCTGCGTCATCACCAACAAAGCAAAAAAACGTGCGCTGCGCGAAGCGTGTGAACAGGTGGAACGGGAATTTTATGAGAACCGGATCAGCGAGGTCTGGCGGCAGGATCTGGAAAAACTGAACCTGCAGGTTGAAAAGCCTTTCCTGAGCGAAGCGCCGTGTTTGATCGTGATCTTTAAGCAGATGAAACATGAGGACAGCGCAGGACACTGGGTTCCCAATTATTACGTGAACGAGTCCGTCGGGATCGCGACGGGGTTCCTGATCCAGGCGCTGCACCAGGCCGGCTATGCGATGCTGACGTACACGCCGGCGCCGATTCATTTTCTCACAGAGCTTTGCGGCCGTCCGGAAAATGAAGTCGCCGAAATGATTCTCGTGGTTGGCCACGCGCAAAAAGACGCGCCGCTGCCGCAGCTGAAAAAGAAGACCCTTGAGGAAATCGCCAGTTTTATCGACTGATCAGACAGCCATGACGCAAACCGCCTTGACCTTTCTTTTTCAGGTGAAATTCGCTTATTTAAATTTGTGATTCATTCATTTTCCAAATTTTATAGAAAAACAGCTAAAAAAAGCTGGAAGTTGCGTTTCCAGCTTCAGTTCCTTGATTTCAAAAATTTGTATTTCGTGTTGATCAGACGGTTTAACGACCGTCTTTTTTGCGGATCGGATGCCGGATTACCGTCTTCTGCTTCGCCGGATCGCATTTCCGCGGATCCGACAAATAGATTTCATGATGCCGGCGGACTTCGTTAATCTCATTTTCATATCCCTGCGCTTCGATGTACGCGTCCATCATCGCGACGCTGGCCGGTTCGTCGTCATAGGCACCGATGTGCATCATCTGCACGCACAGTCCCTCCTCGATCGTCAGAAACGCCGCGGATGAACAGTCGATCTGTTTCTTCCGCTGCGCCTCCTGCACGGCCCAGTCGAAATCTTCCTGCTTGATGAAATCGGGAACCCGGATCACGCTGAGCCAATGAAAACCGCACTTCTGCGAATAGTCCATGCCGGCGAGGCCCGGCTGCCACCAGAAGCCTTCCAGCGGCGGCACGACATATTCGTAAAACCCGGCGATCTGACGTGTCCCTTTATAGCTCATTTTGAGCGTATAAGCGAGCGCATACAAGACGCTGACGGCCCGTTGATAAGCGCCGCCTTCCTCGTTGGGATCGCCCTGACCAGACACTACGAGAAAATTCATGGGCGGAACCGTAACAATTTCCGGTTTGTTTTTCGGCATATAGAACATTTTTTCTTCTTTTTTAAAATCATAGGCCATGGTATAGCACCTTCCTTTTGATTTCATTGTACCGCGCCAAACCTGACATCAGGATGTCAGGTTGAAAACAAATACGATGCGGGGATTGAATTTTTTTCAAATATTCGGTCTTCGTTTCTACTTTGTCGCATCGTTTGCGTACGATGCGGGGATTGAATTTTTATTTAGTGAGTGAAGTTAAAAAGGAACAGTTCAATCATATCGTTTGTGTACTGAAGCGCATGACTTCTTTCCTCAGCTGGAAATGGGGAATACCGGCTTCCTGACGCTGCATCTGGCAGACTTCAGCGAAGGTAGGCGTTCACCGCTTTGACCGGCACATCCATCCTCTGGGCGATCGCTTCGATCGTCAACCCCTGGTCCAGAAACCGCTGGCAAACGGCTTTCATCGTCTCTCCGACTTCAATGACATGACCATCCGGATCCCAAAACCGCACGATCCGCTGACCCCAGCGCTGTTCCTCAGCAGGATTGATGACCCGCACCGAGGTGAGCGCCGCAAGCTTTGCGGCAAACGCGTCGAACTCCGCTTCTTCAAAATAAAGCTCGATCGCATTGGCTTGATAAGCGACGTCAAGACCGGTGAACTGCTTCCAGCTTTCTTCTGTCTGCAAGGCCAGACCGCCGCTGAGCACGGCATGAATCTCAAGATCCACCAACGTCCGCAGGCCCAGCACTTCCTTATAAAAGGCCTCCGATCGTTTCAGATCCCGGACGACGAGCATCGTATTTTTTAATTTCATCGCTGATCCTTCACTTTCACTTAAAATTTCAACAAGCCCTGCTCGTCATAGTGGAAATTCGGCCCCCAGGCTACTTCCCAGACATAACCGTCAGGATCGCTGAAATACGCATGATAACCACCCCAGAAAACCGGCTGCGGTTCTTTCAGGATCGTGGCTCCGGCTTCACGCGCCAGGGCGATCAACTGATCGACTTCCGCTTTCTTTTCGACATTATACGCCAGCGTGATGCCGGAAAATCCCGGGCTGATTGCCGGCGGATTGTGCAGATTGACGTCCTGCGCCAACTGCGCCAGCGGATAGAGTTCAAATTTGGTTCCCGGCGTATCAAAGAAACAAACAGCCGGATTGTCTTCCTGGCAATCGGTCTTGTAGCCTAAGCCGTCGCGGTAAAAATGGAGGGACTTCGCCATATCGCGGACGCCCAGGCAGATACAGGTAATTTTATTCATCTATGCGGTTTCCTTTCTGAACTAGCGGGTTCAATCCGGTCAAACGCCATCAGAAACGCGATATTCTCAATCGCCTTCCAACCTTTCCATTGTGTGCGTGCCACGCGGAAAGCCTCGGGATACAGCCCCGCCCAATTCCACGGAATTTCCCACACATCACCCTCAGGACAGGTGTCGATCAAATAATCCAGCTCCGCTTCCACCAGGTCTTTCAGCCGGGGATACGCTGCGTCGTTGCGCGAACGGACGAAGTAAGACGGACGTGGTTTATATTCCTGCCACTGGGCAGGATCGCGTTCCACCCGCTTTTCAATCAACGTCAGAATCCGTTCCTCGATTTGATCCTGCGTGTACGCCGTCGCCGGCAGGAAGTCCAGCTGCGGCAGCCACCCGCAGAAGGCATCCACGCCCATCTCACCAAAATCCTCCTGCGTAAACAGCAGCTCCAAGGCCTTTGCAACAATCGCTTCCGCCTTCGCTCTCAGCGTCTTGTCGTCGCAATCCCGCGTCAGGATCTGCCGCGCCAGACCCAGATTCAAACCAAAGCTCTCCGCGTCGTTGAGCTTTGGATCATAGCCCATCCACGGGGCATGCGGATAAGCGTCGTTGGATTGGATCGTAAACGGCCAGCCGTCCCGATACGTCGTGCTTTCCTGGCTCAAATACGCAAACGCTCCTCGATACAGCGGATCGTGCGCGTCCAGCTGCAGCGCTTCGGCCAGCGCCAGCGCGGAACCGGTCTGGTAAGGGGAAGATTGGGGATTCATGCAATCCGGCTCCAGCCCCCAGCCGAAACCACCGTCCGCGTTTTGATAACCGCTTAACACTTCCGCAGCCTGATTCCGGCTGCCGCCTTCAAACATCGCTTGCCAGCGCGCCCATTCCAGCGGCCGGCCATTGCGCAGAACCCAGCGGCGGATTTGCTGAAACTGAGCCTGCGTCATTCTCTTTTTCATCGGAAACACCTCCGGGGCTATTGTACCGGAATCAGCGTTTGGCTGTCTTGGAAAAAAACGACAACCGTTGGGGCACCCTCCATAAGGAAGGTGCCCCAAGGCGGCTCTGTATCTTAACTTAATATTATCGTTTTCATACGGCGTAGCCTTCGGGTTATGCCGTTTTTGTCATTCTTGCACCTTTTGTTTTCAGGTGCTCTTGGAAGTATTCTTCCATTTCTTCGGGAGAAGGTTCACGGATAATACCCACACCGTTGTAGTGGATTTCCACGCTCTGGTATCGTTTTCCGTCCTTGTATTCGGGTTTGCCGACCACAATCTTTTGGATAAATTCGTGTACCAGTTCCGGCGTCAGCTCCGTAAGCTGCGTTACCTTCTTTGCCTTTTCAATAAAACGCTGTAAGCCTTCGGTGGCGATTTTGGCGTTTTCAAGTTCGGTTTCCAGTTCGGGGACTTTGGTTTTCAGTTCCTCCTGCTCGGTTTCCAAAGACATCGACATCGTGGCAAATCGGTCATCACTTACCTTACCCGTTGCGTTATCCTCATAAAGCTTTTGAATAACGGTATCAATCTCTCGGATACGCCTTTTCGCTTTTTCAAGTTCTCTGCGCTTCTCGGTCAGTTCCTTTTTCTTCTGCTCTCCGAAGTTTTCAAGCTGCTTTTGTGCGAACAGCTTTTCGTATGACTGCACATACCACAATACCCTCTGCATACTTTCAAGCACAAGCTTTTCAATTACTTTTTCTCGGATATAGTGGGCAGAGCATATATCGGAGTTTTTACGATAGGAAGAACAGAAGAAATACGCTTGCTCCCTTTTGTAGTTGTTCGTCACGCTGTAATACAGTTTTTCTCCGCAATCGGCGCAGTAGAGAAGTCCCGAAAACATACTCACAATTCCGCTCTTAGTTGGTCTGCGGCGGTGCTTTCTTAACTCCTGCACAAGTGCAAAGGTTTCTCTGTCCACAATAGCGGGGTGGGTGTTTTCAAATATCTGCCACTCGTCCTGCGGTCTTTCCAATCGCTTTTTCAATTTGAAAGATTTGCTTGTGGTTCGGAAGTTTACCGTGTCTCCACAATACTCTTGCTTATCAAGAATATTGGATACCGTATCTGCTACCCATCCAAACGGAACGGCAGGCGGATTACTGCATTTTCTTCCGATACTGTTCCAGTATTCTGTGGGCGTCATAACCTTTTCGGCTTTGAGTTTCTTTGCAATCTGCGTCGGTCCGAGCCCCGAAATGCAAAGGTCGAATATTCTTTTTACAACCTCTGCGGCAGGCTCGTCGATTATCCATTGCTCCTTATCATCGGGTGATTTCATATACCCGAAAGGCGGGTTGGTCGTTAAATGCTTTCCCGACATTCCCTTGCTCTGCATTACCTTACGGACTTTATCGCTTGTGTTTTTTGCGTGCCATTCGTTGAATAAGTCCTGCATCGGAACAAGGTCGCTGATACCGTTTTTGGTGTCGATGTTATCCATAATTGCGATATAACGCACATTCAGGCGGATAAAATCTTCCTCCAAAAGCTGACCGACGATTAAGCGGTTACGCCCAAGTCTGGAATGGTCTTTTACCACAAGATTGGCAACCAAGCCCTGTTCGGCAAGCTCCATTATCTCCATAAACGCCGGTCTGTTGAACAGAACGCCTGAAAATCCATCATCATAGAAAAAGCGGGGATTCGGCAGCTTATTGTCCTTTGCATACTTTTCGAGTATGGCTCTTTGATTCTGAATACTGCCCGATATACCGTCCTTTTCGTCATCACGACTGAGGCGGGCATAGAGGGCGGTGATTCTGTCTGTTGGCTGTTTAATGCTCATATAGCTCCTTTCCACAGCCGGATATGATATAAATCGTAGGTACAATTATAATACCATATCCGCCGTTAAACTTCAACACTTTAAAGCGGTGTTCTGAAATTTGTTACATCTTTTTCAAAATAATTCGTTCTGCTTTTTCCAGCAGACTTTCATTTGCTGCATTGTTAAAATGAGCGCTGACCGAGTAAACCGTGCCGTTAATCTCGGTATCAAAGTTGATTGGGTGTGGGTGCTGCGTCCTGCGAAACCAATCAATTCGTTCCTCTTTGCTCATCTTCATCAGCCTTGCGGTTATATCGTCAATGACGGTATAAAGTTCATCGTTTTCACTGCAAGCATTGCCTTGCTCGTCAAGATAAATTACCTCGTTCATCGTGAATATCCCTCCTTCTTTTTCATCTGTTTTTCCTGCTGCCGCAATTCTTTATTGCGGATTTCATTTGCCGTAACCATATCCAAGGTGTCCTGTATGCCGATAGAACGCTCCTCAATGGCGTAATTGCATTTGAGTTCTTTTCTTAGAACGGTTATCTTTTCGGTCAGTTCCGCCTTGTCTTTACGCAGGGTTTCCTTATCCTCCGGCAACGCTCTGCGGATTTTGTTTTTCAGCTTTTCTCTCTGCTCGCACAAGGTCGCAAGCGCCTTTTCTGTCAGCTCCCGGTCGGTATAAAGCTCCTCAAGGGTGTTTATCTTTCGGGCGGACATATAGTTGACTTGATAGGAAATTTCGTCAAGTTTTCGCACCGCTTCTTTGAGATACGGACTTGTGGGTTTATAGTCCGTGCCTTTCGGCAGGTATCCCAACTGATAACAGTAATACAGATACAGACGGTAAATATGGCTTGTCCTTTTGAACGGTGTATAAGCGTCGTATAAATCTCTCGGCATCTGCGGCGGTATCGTAATCACCGTTGCAGGAATACTGCCGAAGCTGCGGTAGGTGCGCCTAATTTCCTGTTCTATAAACTCCGGCGTCCATTTCTCGTTGAGGGTATCCAATCGGGTAAAGCCTTTATACTGCGGCAATTTTACTTTCCAATGCTTGCCGCTGAAATCCACCTCGTAGCCTTTTCTTACAAGGAATTTTTCAAAAAGGCGGAGATTGTTACTGCAATACATAGCATTGGAAATATCTTCTCGGTACACATTGTATCGGGTAGGCTTGCCTGCCTTTTCGTCAAGCCATACAGGTCTGCTCGGCGCTTTGTGCGGATTGCTAATTACCGACAATCCGTATTCAATGCACAGTGCGTCCGAAGTGTCCCGTAGTCTTTGCCGTTCCGTATTGGAATAGTTGTATTTCTTTCCATCAAGAAAAGATACGGAGTTAAAGGCGAAATGATTGTGAATATGGTCTTTGTCAAGGTGTGTGGTTACAACGATTTGGTATTTATCTCCCCACATTTCCCGTGCCAGCTTCACACCGATTTCGTGCGCCGTTTCGGGCGAAACCTCACCAACCTGAAAGCTTTGATACTCGTGCCAAGCAATATATTTATCGTCTTTGCCGTATCGCATTTTTGTCAGTATCATCTGTTGAAGTGCAGTTTGCTTTAAGCAATTAAGGGCGGAAACATATTCGCCCTTTTCCGTTTTCGCAGGATTCTGCACATAAGAAAACACATTGAAAAAATCCGCCGTGCCTTTCGGAACGGTCTTGTCGGGATTCTCCACATAGTCGATTAAATCTTTCAGGTTTCCTTTAATATGCCATAATGAAGTTACCGCCATATCACACCGCCTCCTGCAAATCAAGGATAAGACGCTCGATTTCCCTGCACTCATCAGCCGCCTGCAGATAATACGGGATACATTTTTCAAAGGCGGCGTGCAGTTCATAAAGGGCGTTCATCATATCCCAGAACGCTTTCGGTGGCTCAGGCTTCGGCGTATTGCCATTGCAAAGCTGACGGATAAATTCCGTTTGTGACAGTCCGCACAAGGCAGAACACCTTTTCAGTTTTTCGTTTTCTTCTTCGGTCAGTCTTAAAGTTATGACCGTTTTATCTTTCTTATCTTTCAAAATTATCATCTCCTTTTCATAAATTTTGGTGGTTTTATCAGGGTTATAGGGCAGAATGCCCTGAGAACAGTCCGCCGCCCATTCGGGTGCGGATTGGGATTTTGGTATCAAAATCCGATGCTCGTTATCCCTGTGGACAGGGAAATACCGTTCTCCTGCAAATTACTCCTATCTCTTTAATTTAGGCCTTTGCAACTGTCACTAAAACTGTCACAATAACCGTCACTTCCGGTAGCCGTAGTTGGTTAAACGGATAATCCTTTTTCGGTTGGTGCGGCGAAACTGAATTACAATATCCCGTTTGTAGAAATATTCGTAATCAAAGCGGTGCAGTAATTTTGTGACGGTATTGGGCGGAGTGTAACTGTCACCGATTTCAGCAAGCAGTTCGGTTGCCGCGCCTTGCCATTCCCGTCGGTTTTCCATAAACCGTAATACTTTCCGAAGAAAAGGGTGGTTCTCAGTCAGTATAGGCTTGCTCTTATCCGGCATTTCTCCGAGGATTTCCGCCACAAGCCGTTCACCCTTTGTCATCTCTTTCAAAGCTGTCACTTCCTTTCTCCTTTGTGGTGGTAAAAGCGATGTCATTTTGGCTCAATAATCTTTCGTGACATCACTTTTGTGTCAATTTGGCTCAGCTTTTGCCGTTCTACCCGAATGTCGTTTTTGTATGCCTGCCCCTGCTTTTTCAGCGGCGTTGTTTCGCTCTCGTCATTTATGACGGTTATCGCAAAATCATATCCCATTCGGACGGTCATTCAGTTGTTAAGTAAAGCGGCTTTTCATACCCCTCCAATGAGTAGCCAGCGGGAAGGGCAAAAATATGCCTTTTTTGAAAATTTCTTCAAAAGTTTTTCTTCCTATATTTAATTGCTGACTTTTTTCGGAGTTTGGCAAAATTATTTTTGTAAACTTCCCACTAAGGCAATAATGGGCAAAACAAAAAGCCGCTACACAGACATCAAGAATCTGCGGGAGCATTGCTCTCGCTTCAAAATGATGTTCTATGTAACGGCTTTGAAATTCAAAGACGGGACTGTTTTGCACCCGTTCACTCGCTGACAGTACCAAAAAGCATAGAGTGGCGGTGACGATATTTTCTCTTAGCATACCGCTGGCATTGGGCGGCTTTTGCCGCATCTCTCAATCTTACATCAATATTCAGTTGTCCGTGACGGTTAAACTGTCACATCATCATTATACAGAACAAGCGTTCTATTGTCAATGTTAAAATCGCTTAATTTGTAAAATTAATTCGAAAATTGTTGAAAAATAGTTGACATGAGAATATAATGTATGTATACTAATATGATTTAGTTTCTGAATTCTAAATGGGTGGCTTGGGAAAGGAAGGAGAAAAATATGTTTCATTATTTTGAAGATAAGGAATTCATTTCCAAAATGAGATGTTTAGGTGGACACCTTTTGCAAGACACCTGTCATATTCTTAATATGAAATATGGTATCGGTGCAAAGTTTTATCTTGTTGGAAGTGGAAGACGTAAACTTATCACCCAAAATGAAGAATTACCTATCGACTTGGACTACAATCTTGAAATTGTTCGATGTGATGATTTTGAGGATTGTCGTTACTTAAAAGAAAGTACACGAAAAGCATATACTGAAGCGCTGAACAACGAAGGGCTTGATGCTTGTGAAGATTCGACCTCATCTTTAACATCAAAACAAATATACTTTACAACGGGAAATAAGACAAGGTTTTCATTTGATGTATGTATTGTAACAAAAGATACTAAAGGCAATTATCATAGACTTATTCACGAAAAAACGGGATTTACTTACACAGATAGGTACTACTGGAATATTGCACCAAATTCTAAAGAAATTAAAATGAAATCGGAATTTATAAAGCAAAAAGGAAAATGGAGATTGCTACAGAAGGATTATTTGAGAGTAAAAAACAAGTATCTATCTCGAAACGACCATAATCATCCATCTTTTATCTGTTACGTTGAGGCAATTAATAATGTTTATAATTCAAGGAATAATTGGTAAGAAAGGATAGTTAAGATGTATTGTAAAAATTGTGGTAGAATTGTAGATGATACTTCATCATATTGTAATAACTGCGGGGCTCGAATCGATAATAAGCCCAATGCAAATGTTTCTGAAGATTGTTCAAGTTTTGGGTTTGCTATCTTGGGATTTTTTGTTCCGATTGTTGGTTTAATCCTCTTTCTTATATACGAAGGAAAGAAACCCAAACGAGCTAAGTCGGCGGGTAAAGGTGCTTTGATTGGCTTTATAACCAAAATTGTTTTGTCGATTATTCTTGTAATTCTGTATGTCGTTTTTGCCGCTTCGCTTTTTAGTAACATATCAGATGATATTGAATCTAATATCCCTGCAATTGGTGATGTATTTAGAGAAGAAACGACAGATGAAATTTTAGAAAAATATGTTGAGGTTTCTTTCGGGGAATTCAAAATCACTAATAATGGCTACTTCTCCGAGACATCACTTGATATTACAGTAAAAAATAAAGCTGAAAAACAATGTACTTATTACATAACAATCGAAGCAGTAGATGCAAACGGTGCAAGAATTGAAACAGATATGATTTACGCTGATAGATTAGGTGCTGGTCAAGAGATATATTTGAAAGCCTTTGAATATGTAGAACAGGAAAAATTAAATCAATTCAAAAACGCAACTTTCAGAGTTTTAGAAATAAATAAATATGATTACTAATTTTAAGTGAGGTGCTATATGGGTAAGCATTTTTTTGATTTTGAAGATAGCGATTTTGCTCATTCTATCTCTGATAATATGGCAATAGATTCCGAAGGAGATTTGTTGATGAGAATGGGCGATAATATGGCAATGGATATGGATTCTGGAGAGCTGCATATTATTTCTGGTTGGTCTAATGATGAAGATGATGACTAAAATAGCGGCGATAGAGAGATTTTATTCTCCCTACCGCCGCTAATATTATGCGAATATCAATTCTGTATTTACGATTTCCTTTGCTCTGTTGCGGATATTATTCATCCGACCAACCCACTCCATTTGGTTATCCACCTTAAGTTGTTCGGTAACACCCTCACGCTCTGCCATCTGTTTTACGAGCTGAAAAAACATATCCTCAGCCTGTTTGTCGATTTCCGCAAGATGTGAATTTAGTTTACCACTCGTAAGCAAGTTCACATACAAAACCTTACGGTGTTGCTTCAAGTATCGTAGATGCCGCTGTCCCCATACACCGATAGACTGATTCTCTTTTTCGGGAAGTGTCAGACAAGGGATATAATAATCCCCCTGCTTTTCATACCATAAACCGTTCTGCTCATTATAAATTCTGTTTTCCATTATGTAATCCTCCAAAATAATTGATTTTCCTACAATTTCAATCAATCCGGCTGATTACAAAGCCAAAGGGAGAAGCTACTTCCCTATGTAGTCTCTCCCTTGGGAATTATGATATTTTTTAAAGAAATTCAACAGATGCGCCTGATCGTAAAAGCCATAGTCCGCAACCGTGTCCTGAACGTTGAAATCATGATCCTGCAGACAGGCCTGCCAGATCAGCTGATACCGGATCAAAAGCGAAAGACGCTTGCCGCTGACGCCGTAAAAATCCAGAAATTTCCGTTCCATCCAGCGTTTCTCAAGGCCAAGCTCCGCCGCCAGATCCGCGATCGCCAGCACGCCCTTGCGCCGAATGATCAGCTCCGCCGCCCGCATGATGAGCGGCGGTATCGGATCCGCATGCTGATGCGCAAGCAGAAAGGCTTCCCACTTCGGCCACAGCGCTTCCAGACTTTCCGCTGCGTCAAACGCCTGCTTCAGCCCTTCCGCCCAGCCGGGAAAATAGAAATCCATCTGATCCTTCGTATTCCGCACGGCCTTTAACGAACCTGTGCAGAAGCTGGCGACGGCCCAGAAATAAAAGCGGATGCCGATCAATCGCACGCCGGGCCGGGCGCTGTCGTTGAACGAGGTGAACGTAAAATCGTTGATCCCGCAGAAAAAAATCTCGCTTTTCCCGGTTTCATCGACGCACAGAATGATGTCCATGCACGTATCGGGAATCACGATCTGATCGCACTGATCGGTATATACCCAGAAACAGCGGATCCACGGCTTCAGCGCCAGACACGCTTCAATCTCCCGGTACCCCGCGCCCTGATTGGCGGTCAGCGGAAAATAAGCTTCCGCTAAAGTTTCGGCTGACATCGGTTTTCCCCCCCTCTCTGTTCGCTTGACAAACGTTTCGTCGTTCAATATGCCGTTATTATAGCATAGCCGGACCGGGTAGAAAAACAGCGAAACTTTGGGAATCTTCCAGCTGACATTCCCTTGCGATGATCTGACAGAGACTTTATAACAAACTGAAACCGGCGAAGATGGAGGGAAGATTTTTATTCCCCTGTCCGCCTGTTTTGCTATCCGTCTGTTTTGCTATCCGTTTGTTTAAATACCACAGGAAATCCGTCTGCGGCAACGAAAAAAACAGAGATTCCCGGTTGAATCTGTCCTGCCGGAATTCTCTGTTTTCTTTTTATTCGATTCAATTTTAATTTTAATCCATGCTCATTGCTGACTGCGGGCGATCCGCGCGATGTGCACGACAAGAAACGTCACTTCTTCATTCGGCAGGATCCGGCCATATTTATCATACAGGTAACTCTTGATTTTCAGCGCCACGCCCAGCTCTTTCGGATAGCGCGTCTTGATCTGCTCAAATAACAGATCGTCGTCGTTCTGAAGCAGCTTGTCGGTAAAGAAGCGGTCGACAAAGAATTTGATATGCGTGATAAACCGCGCCGTATGGATGCTTTGGGAATCGAGCTCACGGTTGAGCGAATAGCGGACCAGATTGATGAGTTCGCCGATCAGCTTGGCATTGCGGGCGGCGTCGTAATCCGGGTCGCTTCCCGCCTGGGCGTTGGCCAGATGAAATGCGATATTCGCCGCTTCCTGTTCCGGCAGCTCCACGCCTAAGCGCTGGCGCACCTGTTCGACCGCGTGCAGCCCGGCCTCAAATTCCTGGGGATAGAAGCTTTTGATTTCCCAGAAGACGCGGTTGGTAATCACCATCCCGGTGCGGATCCGTTCCAAGGCAAAGTTGAGATGATCCGCCAGCACAAACACCAGATTTTCCCCCAGCGGCGTTTTTAAGCGCTGCTGAGCGTCGATCACGATATCCTGCGCCAGCTCCAGAATCGCTACGGGCAGGCTGTTGACCAGCTCGACAATTTGCCGGGAACGGGCGTTGTCAACAGGCAGAAACACCTGGTTTTCCTGACGCTGGGCAATCACGTTGCCCGGCTTCTGTCCGTAACCGATGCCTTTCCCCAGCAGGATCGATTCCTGATGCGCATCGTCTTCAACCAGCACGACACTGGAGTTCAATACTTTTTTGATCCGCATCCCCGCTTCCCTGCCTTTCTGCTTCGTCCCTGCTGGACGTTATTGCTCTTCAAAATCCAGACTGTTGTTCTGAATGACTTTCTGATACCAGTAAAACGAATCTTTTCTGATTCTATTATACGTGCCGTTGCCCTGATCATCAAGATCGACATAAATGTAGCCGTAGCGCTTGGAGATCTGCTTGGTCGATTCGCTGATCAAATCAATGCACGCCCAAGACGTATAGCCCATCAGCTCGACGCCGTCCTCTTCGATTGCGTCCAGCATACACTTGAAATGCTTACGCAGATAGTCGATCCGATAGGGATCATGCACCTTCCCATCCCCGCTCAGCACGTCTTTCGCGCCCAATCCGTTCTCTACGACGAACAGCGGCTTGCGGTAACGATCATACAGATCGACTAAGGAAATCCGCAGTCCGATCGGGTCGATCTGCCAGCCCCATTCGCTGGTTTCCAGATGCGGATTCTTGACCGCCAGAATCGTGTTGCCCGGGGTGACGTCCAGTCCGGTTTCATCCGCCGCTACGCAGCTGGACATATAATAGCTGAACGAAACGAAGTCGACCGGGTACTGCTTCATCACTTCATCATCGCCCGGCTGCTTCACGATGTGGATGTTGTGATTCTTATAGTAGGACAGCAGCGTCGAGGGATATTCGCCGAACACCTGCGTGTCGCTGTACGCATAAATGCTGCGCATCCGCTTCTGCGTTTCCAGCACGTCCTCCGGCTTGCAAGAATACGGGTAGTAGGTCAGCTTGGTGATCATGCAGCCGACCTGGGAATCCGGGATGATCTCATGGCAAATCTTGGTTGCCAGCGCCGAGGCGACAAACTGATGGTGCATCGCCTGGTAACAGACCTCTTCAAAGTTCTTCCCCGGGAAACGGTCTTCGATCAGACCGCCGGTCGTGTACGGATGGCGGATGATACTGTCAACCTCATTGAAGGTCAGCCAGTATTTCACCTTGTGCTTGTAGCGTTCGCAGATCGTCCGGACATACTTTTCAAAGAAGCCGATGACTTCACGGGAATACCAGCCGTCGTAATTGAGCACCAGATTCAGCGGTGGTTCATAGTGCGACATCGTAACCAGCGGTTCGATGTTGTATTTCTTGAGTTCGTCGAACACCTCGTCGTAGAACTGCAGGCCGGCCTCGTTAGGCTGTTCGTCATCGCCGTTAGGATAAATGCGGCTCCAGGCGATCGACATGCGGTAGACCTTAAAGCCCATCTCGGCCATCAATGCGATGTCTTCTTTATAATGATGGTAGAAATCGCTGCCGTGCCGTTTCGGATAGTTGACCTCGTCCTCCGGATGGGCCAGCGCTTCCTCAATGTCCCGGGTTGTGATCTGGTTGTGGCGGTTATAATCCTTGACGTCGGCGTCGAAATGCGCGCGGGCCGCGTCGGAAACCGACCAGCCCTTGCCGCCTTCCCGCCATCCGCCTTCGATCTGATTGGCAGCGGTCGCCCCGCCCCATAAAAAGCCTTCAGGGAATTTTCGCATATTAGTCTTCCTTTCTCTGCGTCTGCAGAATAACGTCGGTGTTTTCGGCATGGCCCGTCTTCACGACGCTGACGTTCATGTCCTGGGAATTGGTGACAACTACCGGAGTGATCGGATCCAGCCCGGCGTCCTTGATCGCCTGAATATCAAATGTCAGAAGCAGATCGCCGGTTTTGACACTGTCGCCGGCCTTGACTCTCGGCGTAAACGGCTTGCCTTGCAGATTGACGGTATCCAGGCCGACATGGAACAGAATTTCCGTGCCGTTGGCAGTCGTCATGCCTAAGGAATGCTTCGTTTCAAAGACCATCTGGATCGTGCCGGCGGCCGGAGCGCGCAACTCGCCGACTTCCGGAATGATCGCGACACCGTCGCCCAGCGCTTTCTTGGAGAACATTTCATCGCCGACCTGATCCAGTGCGACAACCTGACCGACGATCGGGCACAGCACATTCAGAACGTCATGGCTGCCTTCCAGCGGTTTCACCGGGGCGGCCGGAGTTGAAGCCGCCGGGGTTTCTTCTTTCCACAGAATCAGCGTGAAGATAAACGAGGAAACCAACGCCAGCACGAAGCCCGCGATTGCCCAGACGATATTCATTTCGTTGGTGCTGTCGATGAACATCGACATACTGGCTGCGCCCGGACCGACGACCGCGAACGCCTTGACCGACAGTAAGCCTAAGAACGCGCCGGTGAGGCCGCCGCCCAGCATGACGCTGTAAAGGACTTTCTTATTCTGCAGCGTCACGCCGTAGAGCGCTGGTTCCGTAATGCCCATGAAGGCGGAGATTCCCGCGGAGAAGGCGGTTGATTTCAGCGTTTCATCTTTGGCTTTTAACGCGACCGCGAAGCAGGCGCCGGATTCCCCGATGTTGTGCGCCAGCGACGCCGGCAGATACAACATTTCATAGCCCAGCTCGCCATAAGTCGCCAGAGCGTACGGCAGCAGCGTCTTGTGCATGCCGGTCGCCACCATTAACGGCAGGATCGCCGACAGAACTGTCAACGCCACAAAGCCGAGCTTGTCATATAAGAACAGGATCGCCGCGGTGAAGATCTGGCCGACATTGTAGCCTAATGGACCTAAGAACAGCAACGTGACCGGCACGGTGACGGCCAGTGTGATCATCGGAACAAAGAAGATCCGGATCGGTTTCGGCGAGATTTTGTTCATGAGCCGTTCCATGAACGCCAGGAAGCTGACGCACAGAATCGCCGGGAACACCTGCGCATTATAGGCGATGCTCTGCAGCTGAATGCCGAACAGCGTCGTGCCTTCGGCGATCATCGTCGTCACCGCCGGCAGCAGCGTTACGCCGACCGCGGCAATCGCGACCAGCCGGTTGCTTTTCAGCTTGTTGGCGGTCGTCACAGCCACCATCATCGGTAAGAAGTAGAACGTTGCGTCAGAAATCGCGGCAAGAATCTTATACAGCGCGTTCGCGTCGTCCATGACATGCAGCGCGACCAACAGAATCAGGATCGATTTCAGCACGCCCGCGCCGGCGATTGCCGGAACTAACGGCTGGAAGATACCGATCAGAAAGTCCAGCGCCATTTTGCCGAGCTTCTGTTTCTCCGCCGGGGCTGCCGGGGTTGTCTGATCATTGAAATCAATCATTTTCAACAAGGCGTCGTACACCTCGACGACGTCGTTGCCGATGATGATCTGGAACTGATTGCTGCGGACGACGCCCATGACGCCCGGGACCGCTTTCAGTTTGTCCTCGTCGACTTTTTTCTGATCGTTGAGCGTGAAGCGCAGACGGGTCGAGCAGTGCTCAAGCTGAGCGACGTTTTTTTCTGTGCCGACATATTTCAGAATCTCGGCGGCAGTATGTTTATAATCCATAGATTTCTTCCTCCATAATCGCCAGATCGCCGGGCTGTTTCCTGTTCGCTTTCCTCCCTCTGGCCCCAAGGCAGGAAAACAAAAAGGCAGGATCCATCATAAAAGCCACGTCCTCCTTGCGGATTCCGTTTGTTTTATGAGATCCTGCCTGCATTACCAGTTACATGTCCCTTTGTCTTTTGCGAGCTTATTATAAGCTGGATGAAAGCGCTTTGTCAATCCCTAAATTTTATTTTCGTTATTTTTTAAAATGTCGATCAGCGGCGCCTGCGGCATATCCAGCTTCACGGTTTCCGCCGGTTTCGGTTTGAGATCTTCCAGCGCGCGGCGGTTAAAGATCACGATGACCTTGAAGAAATCGCCGTCCGTCTGAATCGTAAAGTGCGCGTGCTGGCTCTCCGCGAAGCCCTTGGCAATCGCCAGTCCCAGCCCGGAGCCTTCCGAGTTGCGCGATTTATCCCCGCGCACAAAGCGTTCGACTAAATCGTTCGGATCGAAGTCGATCTCCGTCTGGGAAATGTTGCGGATCGACAGCACCACTTCCTCGCCCCGCTCGATCAGCGTCAGATAGACGCGCGAGCCGCGGAGTGAATATTTCGTCACGTTGGAAACAAGATTTTCCACGATCCGGTACGTCTTCTGCGAATCGAGCGGCAGCACAATCTTATCGTGACTGTACGAGGTCTTAATCGTCAGTCCGGCATTCTCAATCGCCGGAGCCAGCTCGAACAACGTCTGCGAAATCAAAGAAACAAGATCGACATCCACGACGTTCAGCTTCAGATCGCCGCTGTTCGCCTTGCTGACTTCAAACAAATCCTCAATCAGATGCTTCAGACGCATGGAATTGCGTTCCAGCACCGCCAGATATTCCTGCCGCCTGGCTTCGTCCGGCTCCTGCTTCATTAAGTCGATATAGGAGATCAGCGAGGTCAGCGGGGTTTTCAAATCGTGGGAAACGTTGGAAATCAGTTCCGTCTTCATCTTCTGACTCTTGGTTTCTTCCGCGATCGCCGTGTTGAAGCCGTAGCGGATATCATCCAGCTCGCTGTGCAGCGGCTCGAAAATGCCTAAATCCTCATGCACTTCCGTTTCCAGATCGCCCCGCGCCATCCGCCGGGTACAGCCCAGCAGCGTCTCATAGTCGCTGCGCAGCCGCTTCAAAGCCCGCATGATGATGAAATACAGGAAGACCGTGTAGATAACCGCCGCAAAGAAATCGTCCAGAAGCAGACACAGAACACTGATCAGCGCGACGTTGACGACCATTAAACGGATCAGCCGCGAATGCGCTTTCTCTGAGAAATCAACGGTAAAGCATTCCTTGGTCCATTGCTTCAGCGTTGACCAGCCATGCCGCACGCCATGCCAGAGCCGCCGCCACAGCGTGATCGTCGCCATCTTGCTCCACGTTTGACGCCAGCCGTCCCGCAGCGCCGCGCGGATCCAGTAAATCGCGCAGTACAAGCCGAAGCATTCCAACAGGAACGTGAACTCATAACCGAGAATCTGAAAGACGCCATTCATGTCGTCAATCGACTGGGAATAAAGATCAAGCATGATGCCGCCCAGATTATAAGACATTTCCTCTATCATCAGCAGCGCGATCAGGGTAACCAGAATCTGCGCTTCCAGTGGAATCCGGTCGAGCAGCTTCCCAAGCCGGGTATCGCGCATCTTGCCGCGGGTAAAGTACAGCGCGCCTAAAAACAGGATGAAGTACAACACCATGTTGATCCGCGAGGCCAGCTGCCGATAGGAATAATATTCGGCGTTGTGGATCAGGCTGGTAATCGCGTCATCGCTTTCCAGCACGTTGGGAATGCCAAAGATCAGCGTGATGTCCTTCAGCACCGGCTCATGCAGCTCCAGAGAGAAATCCCCATAATACTGCACATAGTTCGTCAGTACGCTCAGCGGATAGAAATCCGAATAGCCATAACCGCTGTTGGACGTGACGCTCAGCACACCGTAGCTGTCGTATTCCGCGCGGATCCAAAACTGATAGTTTTTGGATAATTCGCTGTCGGTCTGAGCCAACACGTTGGTTTTGGGTCTGCGCACGGTCGTCTTAGTGACGTTGTCAATCGCCAGGGCATGCAGATTACCCAGCTGCAGGCTGTTTTCAAGCTCCTGCTGCAGCGACCAGTCGAGCTGCGATTTCTGTTCGTTGATCTCACTCTGCGTCCAGCCGTCTTCTAAAAGAAGCTGCTGCTGATCAGCGCTGATCAACAGATCGGCGTAGCCCAGATCAGTATGGTTGACCTCGTTGATCAGATCGCGGATCATCGTGACCGCATAGTCGTTGATCCATGCACGAACCGCGCGGCTTTGGCCGAACAGCTCGCGGTGAGTTTCCGGCCCGGCGTTCTCGCTGATCGATCCGGCCGATGGGATAAGGATCAGACTCAGGAAACAGATCAGAACCAGAAATCCGGCCAACAGTTTTTCTGAAAATTTGGATTTATTCATTCCTTTATCCCTTCTCTATTTTGTAGCCGACGCCCCACACCACCTTCAAATACCGCGGATTGCGGGGATCGATCTCAATTTTTTCACGGATGTTGCGGATGTGCACCATGACCGTATCGGTCGCGATCGCTTCCTCGTTCCACACTCGTTCGTAGATTTCTTCAGCGCTGTAGACGCGTCCCGGATTTTTCATCAACAGCTGCAGAATCCGGAACTCAATCGGCGTCAGGCGCACCGGATTGCCGTCGAGCGACACTTCCTTGGTATCGTTGTTCAACTCCAGGCCGCCGACCGTATAGACCTGTTCATCCTCGCTCTGATGTTCTTTCAGGCTTAAGAATTTGGCATAGCGGCGCAGCTGGGAATTCACCCGCGCCAACAGCTCCATCGGCGTAAACGGTTTAGTGATATAATCGTCCGCGCCCATGTCCAGGCCGGTGATTTTATCCATGTCCTCGGACTTCGCCGACAGCACGATCACGGGAAAATCATAGCTCTGCCGCAGCGTCATGATCATCGTCAGTCCGTCCATCACCGGCATCATCAGATCGACAATCGCCAGATGAATCGTCTGACGGGCCAGAACCTCCAGCCCTTCCTTCCCGTTATAGGCGCGATGAACGCCGTACCCCTGGTTCTTTAAATAGATTTCGATCGCGTTGCCGATCTCGACTTCGTCTTCGCAGACGAGAATTTGATAGTTTTGCATGGTTTGCTCCCCTCACTGATTCTTCCTTTAGTATAGAATAAACTCATGAAGTTGCAATGGATAAAAAGCTTAAGAATTAGTAAAGATTGCGGTGAACGAGGAATTCTGTGCTGGGCGAGGGTTCGGAAAACGGCAGAATCTGATCCAGAAGCGGATCATCAAAGCGGCCGTGCAGCGCCAGCGCGCCCCCGATCACTAACCGCACCCTGGCCAGCATGACCCGGGCCTGACGCGTCAGCGACGGATCATAGGCGACAATGCAGCGGGCCTGATCCTGGAACGCTTCCAGCATATCCTTAAGAATATCCGGGCGCAGTGAATAGGTCAGACTGTTGGGCCGATGGGTATTGTAATGAACCAGGGTATCCGGAACGATCACGGTCTTCTCCGCTCTCAGCAGTATCTGGGGAATCAGCTGGACGTCCTCAAACACCCGGCCTTCCCAGAACTGCAGACCGTCGAACAGCGACCGCCGGATCAGCTTGCCCCAGGCGTAGTTGCGCACCTGGCGGTCCTTCATCAACATTTTCATCAGCGTCCGCTTGTGCGGAACCTGAACACGGCGGACATGGCGGCGGGTTGTGATCCGGCCTTCATAAACGTTGCCGCAGATCACGACGTCGGCCTGATACCGGGCCTGTGCCGCGACCAGCGTTTCCAGTGTGCGCCGCTTCATCCAGTCGTCGCTGTCCAGAAACAAAATGAATTCGCCCTTCGCGGCCTTTAGCGCCGCGTTGCGGGCCGCTGAGACGCCGCGGTTTTCCTGATGGATGACCGTGATCAGCTCGGGATGGATCTTCGCGTAGAAGTCCAGCCGCGATCCGGTGCGGTCCGTGGAGCCGTCGTCGACGGCGATCACTTCAAAGTCGTGATAGGTTTGTTCCAACAGGGAACGGATGCAGGTATAGATTTCTTTCTCGCTGTTATAAGCGGGGATTAAGACGCTGACTTTCATGATTTATCCCTCGGACGGCACAAAGGCCGTCTTCCCTTTCTTGGTTTTCGCCTGTTCGTTTCGTTGATGCTCCAGCGCTTTCTGCTGGCGTTTTTTCATCACCGTGCGGTAGAGCAGCAGCCCTGCGCCGCTGAAGGCGATCGTAATCGCATAAATCCAGAAGGCCGATGCGAAATCCTGCTGGATCAGCTTGTCCCCGGCAAGCGTCGAGGTGATGACCGACGGAATCCGCGCGACGGTCGTAATGACCAGGAAGTGCGTGAACTTGACCGGCGTTAACCCGGCAAAATAGGTGATGATATCCTTGGGTGTGCCGGGAATTAAGAAGATCAGGAAGATCAATTTGTCCAGCTTCTGTTCATCCTTCATAAACGAAAGCTTATCGAGCTTTTCCTTCGGCACCAGGCATTCGACTAAGCTGGAGCCGTAGCGGCGCACGAGCCAGAAGATCAGCGCCGTGCCGACCGCCGCGCCGATCAGGCACAGGATCAAGCCTTCGATCGGGCCGTAAGCGACGCCCGCGCCGGTTTCAATGATTTCTCCCGGCAATAACGCAACTAACACCTGCAGCGCCATCATGCCTGCTAGCACCGCCCGGCCCAGCCAGCCGAACTGTTCCAGCCAGACTTTAAACTGCGCCGGATCCGAAGCCACGCTTTGAAATAAAACGAACAACACCGCCGTCATGACGAGGGTAAAGGTAAGGATCGCGCCGATTGAGAACCAACGCACACGTTTCTGCCACTTTGTTTTCTGTTCCATCTTGAGGGTCCTCCTGATTACTGGTTTTATTCTACCCGTTAAACATGAAGATCCCCTTCTGGAAATTCAAAAGAAATTCTTAAGCCTTGCTGAAGAAGCGATGAAGGTCAAAAAATTACGTTTTTATCAGCGATTTCTCCTCCTCCGCTGGCGTTTTCCGCCAGGTCTGGCTATAATGGATTTCCTGACATCTCAAAAAGCAGGGAAAGCGAGGTCTTGTATGAAAATCATTTATACGCTGCAGCATCCGCAATCCGAGCACCATCTCAACGGCCGGGTCGGCTCGTGGACGGATTGGGATTTAACCGAACTGGGCATCGCACAGGCCGAACGCATCGCCTTCCGTTTGAAAGAAGAACTGAAGGACAAGCCGGTCCGGCTTCTTTCCTCGGATCTCAAGCGCGCCTGGCACACGGCGCAGATCGTCGGCCAGGCACTGAATGTCATACCGGAAAAAGAAATCCGGCTACGGGAGCGGAACCTGGGCGAAGCTGTCGGCCATTCTGTGGCCTGGCTGAAAGAAAATTTGCTTCAGCCGGAAATCACGATCGACGACCGGCTGTTCCCGTCCGCCCAGACCCGCCGTGAACAATACGTCCAGCTCAAGCCCTTGCTGGAAGAGCTGCTGGCAAAGGAGGAGGAAATCCTGCTTCTTGTTTCGCACGGCGATACGCTGGGCATCCTCCATGCCCTGTGGCTGGGTCTGGAAGCGGAAGCACTGAATTCGATTCAGCTGGCCGGATCAGCCGGCGGCGTTTTGGAACTTTGGCTGCGCGGGGGCAAGCGGATCGTGCGCCGGCTCGGCGATCTGTCTTATCTGTGCTGAACTCTTGAATCAACAAAAAAACATGCGGCTTCCCTTTTCGGGATCGTCCGCATGTCTTTTTTATGCTTTTTTTTATCGTGTCCCATCCATTTTAAATGAATCAGAACCCGATTTCATCGGCGATCATGATGATCGTGAAACGTCCCGGCGTCTTCCGGCCATGGTTGATGATGCCGACCGAATTGCAGACCGACTGCTGGATCTGGCAATCCATGCACTTTCCCGTTTCAACGCACGGCGCTTTGTGATGTACGCGCATCGCATTGAGCGGCGCGATCTGACGCAGCCGCTTCATCGCGTCATCCAGCGTATCGACAACCTTGTTCACTCCGGCGACCACGATGACCTTGCGCGGTCCGTAGCTGATCGCCGCGACACGATTACCGGACGAATCAATATTGACCAGCTGCCCCTGCCGCGTGATCGCGTTGCTGCTGGTCAGAAAGACATCCGCTAACAGAGCCTGACGGTAGATTTCCTCAACCTCGGAAAACGGCAGCCCCTCCTGGTAACGGTCAAAAAAGTGATAATCGCCGTTGCGCAGGATATTGATCATATCCATCGCTTTGAGCGTTTCCGATCCGCCGACGCCGACGCTGGCGCCCTTGGGGATCAGCTCGAGCACTTTGTCGCGGGCTTCCTCCACATTTTCGGCATAATAGGTGATATACCCCTTTTCCGCTAACAGATCGACCATTTCATGGGCGACGGCCACTGCTCTGCGCTTACGATACTTATCCATACGACTCTCCTCTTTTCTATTTTTTTGACAAAAAAGACCGCGGCGAAAGCGCGGCCCTTTTCATTACTGATTGACTTCTGAATACTTCCGGCGTTCCGGACTCAAGTTGTCGCAATAATACCGCACGGTCAGCGCGCCGCCAATCTTGGTTTTGACTTTCGGCAATTCCATAAACCGGTCGCCTTCCAGCATGATTTCGATCATCGCTTTGCAGCAGGCCGTCAGATTGTTCACCTTCGGCTCCACTTCCGTCATCAGCTCTTTGGCGTTGATATCAATATACAGCCACTGGATGTTATGGGCATCCCATTTTTTCTGATTGATAATGTCGATATAATCTTGTACTGTTTTCTTTTCCATTAGAAAGGTACCCCCTAATCGATTTTATTATAGCATTGAACATCAATGAAATAAAGTCGAATCGCGGAATCAAGCCGTTTTTTCAGAATTCAAATCAAAGAAAATAATCTAAAACAAATTCCATCATGACGCCCAGCCCCGGAAGCAGCGACGCCTTTTCGATTTTTTCTTCGCGGGTATGCGCGCCCTCGCCCAGATAGCCGCCGAAGCATAACGAGTTAATGCCCAGCGAGAACGGAATGTTGCAGTCGGTCGATCCAGAGTGCCCCTCCGGCCGCACGCCGATCCGCCGTTCGATCAAATCCTCGACCTTTTTCTCAATCGCGCGCTGTTTCTCCTGGTCGATTTCGCCCATGCACGGCCGTTCGCCTAAAATCTCGACATTGACCTCCACGCCCATCTTCCGGTAAGCGTCGATCAGGCTGTCGAACATGCCGCGCAGCTGATCCAGGTGCTCACGCACATCGGAGCGGAATTCAAACAACATCGAAGCCTGCTGGGCGATCGTGTTGACGGAAGTGCCGCCTTCAATCGTGCCGACATTATAGGTGGTCTTGCCGCCCTGCGGCACTTTGACAGAGTACAGCGCGTCGATCAGGGAAGCCAGCACGCGGATCGCGTTGCGGTTGCCGAAAGCGCCGTAGGAATGGCCGCCCTCCGTCTTCACTTCGACGCGGTAGCGGACGGAACCGACCGCCTTGTTGACATAGCCTTTATAGGAGCCGTCAAACGAGTAAACCTCGCTCAGCTTATCCGCGTAATCCTGCATCAGCCGGCGGCAGCCCTTAAGGTTGCCCAGACCTTCCTCACCGGCGTTCAGCACGATCAAAACGCCTTGCTTCGGCGGACACTTCTGCTCGAGCAGATACCGGGTGATGACCATCAAAAGCGCGACGTTCGCCGTGTCGTCCCCGACCCCCGGCGCTTTCAGCCAGCCGTCTTCCTCCACCAGCTCAAAGCCGGTTTCATCCGGGAACACCGTGTCCAGGTGCGCCATAAACGCGACGGCCTTGCCGGCCTGAACGTCGCCGAGTGTAACGATGACATTGCTTGCCTCGTCGATTTTCACATCTTCCGCGCCGACATCGCGAAACCACTTCGCGCAGAACTCAGCGCGGGCCTGTTCATGATTACTGAAGGCCGGGATCGCCACCAGCGTGCGGATCAGTTCCACAACCTCATCCTGATGATCGCTGACATACTGTTCAAAAGCTTCATTCCAAATCAAAGAAATACCCCCTTTTTTCAGGTTTCATTATACCATTCTTTTCGGCGTCGGAACAATTTATGTTAGAATAGTGCCAGGAGGTGATCCCTGTGATCCTCGAGAAGAATCAAATCGCCGCGGCGGAAGCGGCCAGCGGCAAAACTGAAACACAGCTGATGGAGCTGGCGGGCAAACGCTGCGCCGACACGCTGCTGCACGAATATCCGGAAAACGACTCGTTTCTGATCCTGTGCGGAAGTGGCAACAACGGCGGCGACGGGTTTGTGATCGCCCGGCATTGCTTAGCGGCCAACCGGCAGGTGGCGATCATTCTGATGCTGGACGACATCCGTACTCCGGCGGCGATCGAAGCCCGGCAGAAGCTGCCGGATTCCTGCCTGATCTATGGTTATCAGGAATTAAGCGAAACCCAGTTTCAGACGATGGCGCAGCGCGACGACGTGATCGTTGACTGCGTGTTCGGATTTAATTTCCATGCCCCGCTGCCGGATTTTTTGCGCAGCGCTTTCCGCTGGATCAACCAGCAGCGCCTGCCCGTTGTCAGCATCGACCTCAACAGCGGTCTGGAAGCGGATCACAGTCTTGGGGATCCCGATGCCCTGCACAGCGAGCTGACGCTGGCGTTAGGGGCGTTGAAGCCGGTTCACTTATTCAGCCGGGAACATCAGAAGCTGGACCGGCTGATTCCGATCGGACTGGGGTTCGCGGAGCCGGAGGCATCGCGCTGGATCCAGATGGACGCGCTGCAGGTCACGCGCCTGCTGCCGCGGCTGCACGACAACGATTATAAAAGCACGACAGGCCGGTTAACCGTGATCGCCGGCAGTCCCTGGATGGCCGGCGCAGCCCAATTCAATCTGGAAGCGGCCCAGGCGATGGGCTGCGGCATGCTTCACGCGCTTGTCGATCCCGCAATTTATCCGATCCTGCAGGCAGCCTGTCCGCACGTCGTCTATCATCCCAACACGCTTTCGGAAGCGGATCTGACCGCGCTGCTTAATCAATCCGACGCCGTGGCAATCGGCAGCGGCTGCGATCATCTGGCAAATCTGGAAACGTTATTGGAAAGAGTGCTGCGCCGCAGTTCCGTGCCGGTAATTCTGGACGCCGCCGCACTGCGCTGCCTAGCACGTCATCCGGAGTGGCTCAACACCCCTCACGGCGATTGGATTCTCACGCCACATGTCGGGGAGTTCAGCGCGCTGTGCGGACGCAGCGTTGAGGAAATCCAGGCGGACCGGATCCGCTGCGCCGAGGAATACGCCCTCGCTCATCAGGTGACGCTGGTCTTAAAAGGCGCGGACACGCTGATCGTTTCACCGGAAGGCCTGCGCTGCGTCAACAAGACCGGCAACCCGAGCCTGGCCAAAGCCGGCAGCGGCGATCTGCTGACCGGCATGATCGCCGCCCTCGCTGCACGCGGATTGACACCGATGGAAGCGGCCTGCTGCGGCGTCTGGCTGCATGGCAAAGCCGCGGATAAAGCGATTGAAAAGACCTCGCTGTACGGCGTTCATCACAAGGAAATTCTGGCCGGTCTGGACGCCTTCTTATTCGATCATCAGAAGGAGTTATGGCGGTAATGGAAATCCGCCCGGTCAACCGCGCTGATTTACCGGCAATTCGCGACTTGTTTCTCCGCAGCGTCCAGGAAGTCGCCATCCGGGATTACACCCCCGGCCAATGCGCCGCTTGGACAGCGGGCGCTGATAAACCCGGCTGGGCCGAGCGGTTTTTAGTCACCTGGACGATCGGCGCATTCTGTGAAGATCAGCTGGCAGGCTTTGCGAATCTGGAAAGTCCGACTCAGCTGGATTGTTTCTACGTCCACCCCGATTTTCAGCGTCAGGGCGTCGGCACCGCTTTGTTGAACGCTGTCGTAGCCCAGGCCCGCAGCCAGGGCGCGGTCTTCCTGGAAAGTGATATTTCGCTGACCGCCGAACCGTTTTTCCGCAGGCAGGGTTGGAAAGCTGTGCGCCGCAATCAGGTCTGCCGGGGTGATCAGGTGCTGATCAACACGACGATGCGGAAGACATGGGGTTAAAGCCAGACGGACCGTCTGTGTTTTATCTCTGGCGATTTCGCTGCATATTTACCTTTAATTTAACCTAAACAAACGGACGACTGTGATAAGCCGTCCGTTTTTGATCTTTCTGTTTTATGATTCTGTTTCGTTTTCCGTTTCTTCTTCTGGCTCCAGCACGCTGAGATGATCGGTGTACTGATCGAACCACTGCGTGATTTCCTTTAACCGGCGGATCCGGTGAATCGGCTTCCCGGAACGGCTCAGCTCATGATTTTCACCATGGAACAGGCAGATCCGGGCGTCGACATTATGCAGCTTCAGCGCCTGAAACATTTGTAAGCCTTCCGCCATCCAGCAGCGGTAATCCTGATCGGAATGGATGAACAACGTTGGCGTCACCGCCTTGTCCGCGTATTTTAACGGTGAGAAGCCCCACATTTTTTCCGGATTTTCCCATGGCGTCGAATCCATCTGGCTCATGTTGTGATAGTAGCCGATATCGGTTGTCAGCGATTTGGAAAACCAGTTGGAAATGGAGCGCTGGCTGGCAGCACACGCGAAACGATCAGTATGGCCGATAATCCAGTTGGTCATAAATCCGCCGTAGCTGCCGCCGGTGACCGCAACGCGTCGTTCATTAATCATCGGATAGGTCTTCAGCACGAGATCCGTAAACGTCATGATATCGGAATAGTCGACTGTTCCATACTTGCCGCGCAGATCCATAAACGCGTTGCCGCGGCCGTCGGAACCGCGCGGGTTGCAGAAGAACACAAAGTAGCCCTGAGAAGCCCAGTACTGCATCTCATGCATGAAGACTTCGCCATACGCCGCTTTCGGTCCACCGTGGATATCCAGCACCGCTGGATAGGTCTTCGCCGGGTCAAAATCGATCGGTTTCAGCACCCAGCCGTCAATCCGCACGCCGTCGTTGGTAAAGCTGATCTTCTCCGGCTGAGCAACATAGGACTCCGCGAGCACGGCGTCGTTAACATGCGTGAGCTGGATTTCTGCGCCGTCTTTCAATTCGTACAGCTCCTGCAGCCGCATTTTGCGCATCGCGCTCAACACGATCCGGCCGTTCTGCACGTCGAAGAAATCGACGGAGCCTTCCGCCGTCGTTAACGCCCGGCGCTGCCCCTGACGATCAAACACCGTCAGTTCGGAATGGTTATCCCACGTCAATAACGTCCAGATCTCGCCGTTGACGATCTTCCAGCCGCGGCCGCCATACAGCTTGGCATCGCTGCCGACAGAGCTGCCCCACGACAGATCCTCGCCGTTGAGCAGTGTCATCGCACCGCTGGCAACATCAATCGTATACAGCTTGGCGTTTTCGCTGGATCCCCAGGTTTGATAGTCGGTCGCGGTCACGGCCAGCTGGTTATCGTTAAGCCAGCCGAGATGACCGAAGCTCCATTTGCCCGACGGCACCAATGTCGTCCGCTCGCCGCTGGCCCGGTCAATTAAATACAAGACTGAGGTCTGGCTGTTGACGGAATCGAATTCAGGACCGGCGATCGCGATCTTCGTGTGATCCGGGCTGATTTCCAAATGCCGCACATCCATGTATTTCGGGGATAAGATCTGAGCCTCGTCCGTGCCCGGTTTCACCAGCACCGCCCAGGTTCTTTTTTTATTGATGAAGCCGCGGCCGTTAAACCAATACGGCAGTTCGTCTAAAACCTCGTAATCCTTTTCTTCTTCCCGCTGTGCCAGCACCTTGTCGAGTGCCTTGCCTTCCAGCCCCTCTGCCGGCAGCTCGTTGAGATCCTTCAAGACCAGCGCGGCCATCGTTTCCTCGTCGACCGGCTTTAACGCCGTGACCTTCCATGGCAGCGTAAACGCCTTCCGCGCTTCCCCACCGTTAAGATCCAGACGGTAATAGGTCGTCTGCGTCTTCCCCTGCTTCGCCGCTTTTTCATCCTCGCCGGTCCGATCGGCTGGAAACAGGATATGTTCCGCGTCTTCAAACAGGAAATTACGTTCTTTATGACCTGACGTCAACGGAATACTGCGTTTCTGATCAAAGTCCCAGCACCTCAGATCGTGCTCATACCCGGTGCCTTCCGCGTTGCTTTGGCTCTGCACATAAACGCATCGCCGGCCATCCGGCGATAACGTCGCTTCCGACAGATACTGATAGGCTTTAAACGTATCAATTTGAATTGGTTTTGCCATTTTATTCTCCCCCTGCCCCGCTAATGGAGCTCATTGTCCTTATTTTACCGCTGCCTGAACGCAACGTCAATTTGGTTGTGACGAATCTTCCGCTTCCATTTTCAAATGCACGTCCTGCTGCGGATACGGAATGCCGATCCCGGCCTCATCCAGCGCTTCCTTGATCGCCAGACGCAGGCCACGTTCGACCTCCCAATGCCGTAAGGGCAGCGTGCGGCAGATGACCGTGATGTTGACGGAGGAATCCGCCAGCTCCGTAATTCCCTGAACCTTCGGTTCCTCGACGATGATTTCCTTGACCTGCCGGGCATACGCCTTGGCCGCCTGATCGAGAATCTCCATCACCTGGCGGCTGTCCGCTTCATACGGCGTGCCGACCGTGACCTTCGCCAGCGAATCCATCCGGGAATAATTGATCACCCGGCCGATCGTGCCGTTGGGAATGATGATCTGCTGCCCGGCGAAGTTTTTCAAATACGTCACGCGCATCGCCGTCGCCGTCACAGTGCCTTCAATATCGTCCAGCTTGACATAATCGCCGACCGAAAACTGCTTTTCAAACATCATGAAAAAACCAGTGACCACGTCCTTGATTAAGCTTTGCGCGCCGATGCCTAAAGCCAGCGAGCCGATCCCGGCGGATAACAACAAATTGTTGATCGCATTGCCGAAGCCCAGCTGCGCCAGGATCATCAAGGCGCAGATGCCGTAGACGATATAACGGAAGGTGCTGCGCGTCATCGTCATCATTGTCTGCACGCGGCGCGCCTGCATTTCCGGCATTTCCTCGGATTTTTTGATCTGCCGGGCAGTTAATTTGGAAATCAGATTCAATACCAGCTTGCCGCCCAGAACGATCAACAGTATGCCGACGCCTTTCCAGAACAACAGCCCGCTGTTTTCAGCGAGCGTGCTCAGAAAACCGTTGAAATAATCCGTGATTGTTTTTCCCAGAATTCCTGTCATGAACATCCCCCTGTCTTGTGCTTAAGTTTAACGAAAATCGGCGGCTTATTCAATCCTTCTTCATGGAATTGAAAGATTTCCCGGGGTTTGCAGGCAAATTCCTTGTTTTCCCGCGTTTTTCACGGCTATAATGAAACCAGAATAACATAAAGGAGGATTCGTAATGGCAACGGTAATTACAAAGGATAATTTTGATCAGGAGGTCGTTCATTCCGACCTGCCGGTCATGCTCGATTTCCAGGCGCCCTGGTGCATGTACTGCCGGCGTTTAGCCCCGGTTATCGCCAAGCTGGAAAAAGAATTGGAAGGCCGGGTGCGGATCGGGACAGTCGATATTGATCAACAGCCGGAGCTGGAAGAAAAATTCGACGTCAACACGATTCCGTCGCTGATCCTGTTCAAGCAGGGCGTGCAGGGTTCAACGCTGGTCAATCCGCCGTCCCGCGGCGCAATCATGAGCTGGCTGGAAGAACAGGGGATCTGATGATGGAACACGTACAAGTCGTTGTTTTAGGCGGCGGCCCCGCCGGATACACGGCGGCGCTGTATTGCGCCCGGGCTGGTTTCCGCACTGTAATCCTGGAAAAATTGTCGGCCGGCGGCCAGATGGCGACCACCGCGCAGATCGACAATTACCCGGGGTTTGACGAAGGCGTCGATGGTTTTGAGCTGGGCATGAAAATGCAGGCGCAGGCGGAACGGTTCGGTGCTGAAACTTATTTGGAAGAAGTGCTTTCCGTGGATTTAACCGCAGTCCCCAAGAAGATTGTCACCGACAGCCGCGAGCTGACGGCGGACGCCGTGATTCTGGCAACCGGCGCGTCGGCGCGGAAATTGGGCGTGCCGGAAGAAGATTCGCTGGTCGGGCGCGGCGTAGCGTACTGCGCGACGTGCGACGGCATGTTTTATAAGGGCAAGACGGTCGCAGTCATCGGCGGCGGCAACACCGCGGCGGCGGATGCTTTGTTTCTCTCGCGGATTTGCGAAAAGGTGATTCTGATTCACCGGCGCGACACGCTGCGGGCCGACCGGGTTTACCTCAATCCGCTGCAAAGCTGCGATAATCTGGAATTCATCTGGAACAGCACGGTCGATGCCATTCTGCATGATCAAAAGGTCACCGGTCTGCGGCTGCGCGACAAGTTCAGCGGCGAGCTGCAGGAAATCGCATGCGACGGCGTCTTCGTCGCAGTTGGCCAGCTGCCCAACACCGCTTTGTTTGAAGGACAGCTGAAACTGGATCATGGATACATCGCCGCGGATGAAACGACGAGAACCTCGCTGCCGGGTGTCTTCGCGATCGGCGACGTGCGCACCAAAGCGCTGCGGCAGGTCATCACCGCCGCCAGTGACGGCGCAGTCGCCAGCCACTTTGTTGAGGAATACCTCGCTTCCCTGTAAGCTTCCGTTCCTCATTTCATAATTTCATAACATATTTGACGGCCGCGGTTTTCCGCGGCCTTTTCTGCCCGCCGAAATTTGTCTGAAATTACGACACAACGCGCAAACTGCTTATAGGCAAATCCTGTCTGTTCACGTATGATAATTTCAGAAAGCAAGGGATAGGAAATGTCATTGGACGCAAAGCTGAAGCAATCACTTTTGGAAACCGCCGCCCGCCATCGGCTGCGCCGCGGCAAATCCGGAAGGCAGACCGCCCGCAATCTCGTCGATCTGACCTGCACGCTGAAAAAAAAGGATCTGCCGGAATATGACAGATCGCTGATCAGTGAAGAATGCTTCAATCTATTAAAAAAGACGAGTATCGAAGACACGACAGCCTGGCTGATCCATCGGATCTAGCCTTTTTCATTGGCTTAGAACTGCCCCTGCAGACGCAAATTCGCCATTTTCTCGCTGTCATTGGCCAATTTCCGAATCCGCAGCGACAGGGATTTGGGGCTTTCCTTCATTCCGTTCCGGACCCAGTCACAGATAATCCCGCACATTCCATAGCTGTAAAAGCGGGAATACAGCCGCACATCCGCCTCCTGCAGCCGCAGGCTCCCATCCAGACGGCGGATCGCTTCTTCAAACAGCGTGCAGGTGATCTGAAACAGATAATCCTCAAAACACTGCGGCGAAGCGCTGATCGTATTCTCATAGAAGATCTGATTTTCGCGCATCATGGTCAGCAGCTTTTCCATGTGCTGATGCCAGTTGTCAAAGGTCACGTCGCTGGCCAGATAAACAAACCCTTCCTGATAATAAATCCAGTCCAGCAATTCGTATTTATCCTGAAAATGGTAATAAAACGTCTGACGATTCAGTCCGCATTGTTCCGTGATGTCCCGCACTGAAATCTTGTTAAAGTCCTTGTGATGACATAATTCTTTCAAGCCTTCCGCGATCGCTTTTTTCGTCAGATCCGCCATGTCCTGCCTCCCGGATCTGCACTTGCCCGACTCCCGGCCGCAAATCCTGTTTCTACGATAGCTTTATTGTAAGCTATTTTGATCAAAAGGGAAAGAATGAAGCATACCCGCTTCTGATAAATGGGATTTGGATCCAAGCTCGGTCATTTTACGGAGTGCTGCAGCCTCTGATCTCTGTAAAAGAGCGTAAGGATTTTAAAACACTGAATACTTTCTATTTAAAATTAATATTGGTATTAATTATCACATCCACTATAATTAAATAGGTATTAGGAAGAAGGGCGAAATGGATAAAAGTAATTTCCAGCAATATAAGCAAGCCAAAACTATTTCCGAGCAATTACAATATTTAAATGAACATAAAAGAGTTCAATTTAATGAGATGAATAAAGAAAACGCAGGAAACAAGCTGCTAGAATATAACTACATTAATGTAATTACTCCGTTTAAACATAGATTCGCTAAATTAAATAACAAGAAAGAAGTTGAAAAATCAAACGGAAGACATGTATACGAGAGAGATATAGAATTTCAGGAGTACTATAATTTCTTTATCCGTGAAAGAAAGTCTTATCCTATTATCATTACAAACATATTAGATTTTATACTACATTTTAAAACCAGCGTCGCTTATAATATTCTTACAACCTGTAAAATCCAAGATTCAAACCAGTTGAAATTATTTCTTGATAAATTAAACTTAAAATTTGCTTTTTTAACGTCGAAATATAAGGAAAACAGAATTGAACACATGAGCAATCGCATAAACGCTCTAAAAAAAAGATATTTTTAAATATGCTGATGTTTATTGCTTTTTTGATAGAATGAGTTTAGGAGATATGCTAACCGTCTTTACCTGTCTTGACAATTCAATGCAAAACAGAATTTTTCAGGATTTAAAAAAGTTTCAAATGACATTTAATGTTGATAAAGTCCCTGATTTTATTGATAAAGTGTTTTGTCTAGTATCCATTAGAAACTGTGTAATGCATTGCAATAGCCTGGAAATATTAATCAGATTCTATAATCCTAAAACACATGAGCTAAGAAAAAAATCAGATAGGAAAAAATATTTAAACATGATAAAAAATCTAAGTATAGAAAAAACTCACGATAAATCGTGAGTTTTCTTCCGCACCGAGTGCCATTTACAATGTTATTATATGCTATAGGTCGGTGAATATCAATTAAAAGTTTATATCAAAATCCTGAAGTTTGCTTTCACCGCAATCGGAAAGAGATCTTTAGTAAAACTCACCCCAGTGCCGCTAAGGAATTTTGTTTTCGAAGCCAAACCGTTCCGAGATCTTTTTCCTGATGTTGACAATCCCTGTCTTCGGCATAAAGCCGAATGTCCTTCCAATTTCGGACTCATGAAGTTCTAATGGCAAGAGCTTGTGAAATGAAAAAGACCGGCTTCCCGCATGGAAAAACCGGCCTTGGATTCGATCTTCGATTCGATAACTTCTTTAGCGCGCCAGCCAGCCGCCGTCGACAGGAATCGTCGCGCCGCAGATATAGTCGGAAGCTTCGCTCGCCAAAAAGACCACCGGTCCCTGCAGCACGGACGGATCGCCCCAGTAGCCGATCGGCAGCCGGTCGAGCACTTCTTTATTGCGGACCGGATCGTCCTGCATCGCCTGCGTCAGCGGCGTCTTCATGTAGCCCGGCGCGATGGCGTTGACGTTGATATCCTTGCTTGACAGCTCGTTGGCCATTTCCTTCGTCAGCCCCATGATCGCCGATTTGCTGGCGGTGTAGGCCGGTACGAGGATGCCGCCGGTAAAGGAAAGCATGCTTGCGATGTTGATGATTTTACCGCGGGTTCCCTGCTTTACCATCTGGTTGGCTGCACTTTGTGAAAGCAAAAAGACCTGCTTCAGATTCAAATTCAGCGTGTAATCCCAATCCGCTTCGGCGTATTCCAGAAACGGTGCGCGGCGGTTGACGCCGGCGTTGTTCAGCAGAATATCCAGATGACCATAAACGTTGACGACTTCCGCGACGATCGCATCGGTCAGCGCTTTGGTCGGCTTCGATAAATCTGCCTTCATGTAATGATAACCGCGGCCGATCTTTTCAATCGCTTCCCGGATATTCGCATCGTCGCCATGGCCGATGTTGAAAATATCCGCGCCGTTTTCCGCCAGACCAACGCACATCGCATAGCCTAAGCCTCGATTTGCCCCGGTCACTAATGCGACCTTGCCCTTTAGCAATCCTTCTTTATAAATCATATTCATCCTCCTCACTCGTTACCCTAACAATAGCACAAATTCCGTGTTTTGTATCCTTCATTTATTTTTTCACAAGTTGCTCAATCCAACTGTTCATGCAAAGTCCGCCGCACAGCGCCCGGACCTAGCAGCATTGCGGTCAACAAATCTTCCACCCGTTCAATAAGACCTGCATCTTCCAGATCCAGTCCGAAAATCGCCGGATTCTTTAAAATAGCGCGCACGCCGGTAAGCGGCGGGCAGGTCTGACCCAGCGTAATGCCTTCCAGCAGCGGCCGCAGCGTGTCCAGCAATGGGTCCGGGCTTAACGGCATCGGCTGCCCCTGATCATCAATCCCCAACAGGTAGCGCAGCCATCCGGCATAGACCAACGGGATCGCCTTTAAATCGGAAAGCGGGCGGCCTTCCTTCATATACGCCTTGACGGTTTCGCCAAACCGCACCCCCAGCTTCTGTGAGGTATCGGTCGCGATCCGCTGCGGCGTATCCGGCATAAAGGGATTCGGGATGCGCAGCGTCAGCACTTCGTCAAGAAATTGTTCCGGCGCCAGAATTTTCGGGTTTGTCACAACCGGCAACCCTTCCACCCGGCCGATCCGTTCCGCCAGCCGCTTTAAATCCGGATCCTGCATTTCCGCACTGATCTTGGTGAAGCCGAGCAGACAGCCGAACACCGCCAGACCGGTATGCACCGGATTCAGACAGGTCGAAACCTTCATCCGCTCCACCTGCTCTACCGTCTGCCGGTCCGCGAACATCACGCCGGCTTTTTCCAGCGGCGGACGACCGTTGGGAAAACGGTCCTCAACGACGAGATACTCACATTCCTCGGCGTTGACAAACGGCGCGATGTAGGTATGCCTGGCCGTTATGATCGGGCTGACATCCTCCACTCCGTCCTGCTTCAATAACGCTTCAATCGCCGGATCCGGCCGCGGCGTAATCTTGTCGATCATCGTCCATGGGAAACTGACCTGGCCTTCATCCTGCACATAGTCCAGAAAGCCCACTTCCATCTTGCCCGCGCGCGTCCAGCCTTCAGCCATTGTCACAATCGCCTGTTTCAGCTTTTCGCCGTTGTGCGAACAGTTGTCCATACTGACCAGCGCGATCGGCAGCGCCCCGTTTTGATACCGCGCGGAAAGCAGCGCGGCGACTTTGCCAATATAGCTGAGCGCCGCCTGCGGCCCCCGTTCAAACTCAGCGGCGATCTCCGGCAGAATCTGCCCTTTTTCATCGCGGACACGATATCCTTTTTCCGTGATCGTAAAGCTGGCCAGCTGCAGGCTCGGCTGGATGAACAACTTTCTTAACGTCGTGAAATCCGCGCTGGCCGGATCGAGGCGGCGGCCAGACTGCCGATCACCGTTTTTTCCACGCTGCCTGAGGCTTTCAGCGTGACCAGAATATTCAGATCATCGTGCGGATTGAGCATTCCGTCGACGATTTCATCATCATATCCTTCCGCCGCGATCAGACCTTCCGAAACTTCCCCGGCTTCAATCAGCTGCTGCATCAGCCGCGTCTGATACGCGCGGAAGATATTCCCGGCGCCAAAGTGAATCCAGCGCGGCGTTGCCAGCGTTGCCTGACGCATCCGCTCGCGGTCGTATTGCGGCAGCGTGTAGCCATGATCCAGCCAGCCTTGCCGGTCTTTCAGTCCTTCATCAGTTAATCGCATACGCGGCCCTCGCTTTTGACAATCGCTTCCCACAAACCGTTAAGATAAGCCGCGCCCAGCGCCCGGTCATACAGACCATAGCCCGGCATCGCTTTCTCGCCCCAGATCATCCGGCCATGGTCCGGACGGATCGGGCCGTCAAAACCGATATCGAACAGCGCTTTCATAATTTCATACATATCAAAGCTGCCGTCACTGGACAGATGCGCACTTTCCTCAAAATCATCCGGCGTATTAAACTTCAGGTTGCGGACATGCGCGAAGTGAATCCGGCCTTTTAACGAGCGGATCATGTGCGGCAGATCATTTTCCAGATTTGTTCCATAAGAACCGGAACAAAACGTCACGCCGTTGTGCGGATTGTCGACCATCTTCATCATCCGCAGAATGTTGCCCTCGTTAATAATAATCCGCGGCAGACCGAACACGCTCCAGGCCGGATCATCCGGGTGAATCGCCATGTTGATGTCATACCGGTCGCAGACAGGCATGATCGCTTCCAGGAAAATCCGCAGATTTTCAAACAGCTGCTGCTCATCGACGCTGCGGTACAGCGCAAACAATTCCTTGATCCGGTCCATTCGTTCCGGTTCCCATCCCGGCAGGATAAAACCGTTGGTATCCGCGCCGATCGAAGCGAACATCTTTTCCGGATTCAATTCGTCCACCGCTTTCTGCGTGTACGCCAATACCGTCGAGCCGTCCGGACGCTTGCGGGCCAGTTCGGTCCGCGTCCAGTCAAAAACCGGCATGAAATTATAACAGACCATGTGGATGTCCGCTTTGCCCAGATTTTCCAGCGTCTGAATATAATGATCGATCATTTCGTCGCGCTGCGCCGTTCCCGCCTTGATCGCATCGTGAACGTTGACGCTTTCAATTCCGCTGACGCGCAGTCCGGAAGCCTCGACCTCATCTTTCATCGCCGCGATCCGCTCAGGCGTCCAGATTTCACCTGGCAGCGTGTCATACAGCGTCGTGATGACGCCGCGGACGCCCGGAATCTGACGGATTTGTTCAAGCGTTACGGAATCGTAGCCGGTCCCATACCAGCGTAATGTCATTTCCATAGGTTTTATTTCCTCCTTTACCTAAAAGAAAAGGGACGGCTTGTCCCTTTGTTCAGACTGTTTAGCCTGCGTAGTTTTCAAGATCGTCGATCGCCTTGCGGATCAGCGCCTGGGTGACCGGATACGGAACATGGTTGAGTTCCTGATTCTTTTCCGCCATTTCCAGCACATCGCTTAACGGATCGTCCTTACTTAACTCTAAATCCGCCAGACAGACCGGCAGCCCGATTTGACGGTGGAAGGCGTAAGCTTTTTGAAGCATTTCCTTCTGACCGTCCATCATCAGCTGCACCAGCGTGCCGTAGGACACAACCTCGCCATGCAGATGGTTCTTCTCGATATGCTCGCGCACCGTCAACCCGTAGAACAGAGCGTGCGCCAGTGCGGAATTGTAATCGGGATGGACAAGCAGTGAAACGCTGCCGGTGGAAATCAGGATATTCTGGATGATCTGTTCGAGATCGTCGCTGACTTCCTGATTTTTCGCTGCGCGCAGCGCGCTGACGCCGTGGGCGATCACCGGCTCAAAGCACATCGCGCTGATCGTACGGCCCAGTTCGCTGGCATAATTCAGTGAATCGTTGCGGGCGGAGAACGTACACTCCACATGCTTCGCCATCGTATCGCCGATACCGGCCCATAAATACTGAATCGGCGCTTCGGCAATGACTGAAGTCGGGATCAGACAGTGTACCGGCGCGGCCTTCAGCTTTGGAATATCCTTGAACGAACCGTCGGCGTTATACATGATGCTGATCTTGGTTACTGCCGCGCAGGTGGAGGCGATCGTCGCAATCGTGACGACCGGCTTTCCCAGCTGATCGCCGGCCAGCTTCACCGTGTCCAGACATTTGCCGCCGCCGATGCCCACCAGCACGTCTGCCCGCCGCACATCCGGATCCTCTGTCAGCCTGGCGACGTTCTCATAGGTTGCCTCATGCCCATAACAGACTTCCCTGACAACGTCCAGCGAACCCAGCGCCGGGGTTAACAGCGCCTGACAGGCGGCATAGGCTTTCGCACCATGAATCAGCGCCACTTTGCGTCCATAAGCAGAAACGACGCGTTCCAGATCATTCAGTGCGTCCGGGCCGATCGTATAGCGCGGAAGGGTCACGTTTTTCATACTTTATTTGCCTAAGACTTCACGTACATACGCTTCCAGCTCGGCGTTCTGGCAGCCGGCGAAGAAGCAGTCCTGGAACCGCTGCGTCAGCGCTTCCCTGACCATGCTCTGATCAAGCGCCTTCAAGCCTTCCAGAACCGGCTTGCCCACCGCGGCCTTCACTTCGTTTAACAGCGCGGCGTTGCGGTTCTGCGATTCCTTGCGGCCCGGCTCATTCGGATAGCCCATGCCCTTCGGAGAACCAAATGCTTTTTCAAAAATCGTGTGGATGTTCAGCTCGCCGCCCCAGCCGAAGCCTTTGGCATAAGGGATCGACAGTGCGTTGCCGTTGTTGATCTGCAAGAACAGGTAGGCGTCCGACGGTTCGATGCAATAGCCGCAGACAACGCCCGGATATGCGTTCAGCGACATCAGCGCGCCCTGACCGGTGCCGCAGCCGGTAACGACGAAGTCCACCGCGCCGCTGTTGAGCAGCAGGCAGGCCTGAATGCCCAGATGCAGATAAGTCAGACGTGGATTTTCTTCCGTATACGCTTCCGGAACGTCCTTGTCCAGCAGCGGTTTTGCCATCGCGGTGTTATAAACGGTATGACCCATCGGTTCGACGACGTCTTTCAGCTGTTCCAGAATAATCGTGTTCTTCGGGGCCTGGCTGAATTCATTCATTAATGCAATTTTCATGTGTTTGTTTCTCCTTTTCTTCTTTTTAACAGGAACATCGTTTTCCTGTTCCTGTCTATAAAAGTATCATAAACGATTCGTTCCGGATTATCAATCCTCGTCATTTTAATGTGGTAAATTGTCGTTTATCCGCCCTGCCAAAATGGAAAAGCAAAATAATGTGATCCAATAAAACTTCATTCTGTAATTTTTCATCCTGTTTTCCAGCTAAGGTGATCCGATCAATACCCCTTGCCCAGGTCATTGTTTTCAGTTTGACTACAGTACTGATACAGGACAGTACCAGGACTGGCGGTTAAACGGAATCAGCTCGTCGCTTAAACATAGAATGATTCCCGGCTGAACGTCGAGATGAAACTGCTGCAGAACATTAAAATTCTTATCCGGTTTCGAAGGTTCCTTGCCTTTCTTAATCTCGATCGGCGTGATCTGATCCCCATTCACAACAAGCAGGTCGATCTCCTTCTTATCCGTATCCCGGTAATAGAACAAATCGACAGGTTTGCCGGCATTGTAATAACTCTTAACAATTTCCGTAACGACATAAGTTTCAAAGAAGGCACCATCCATCGCACCATTCGCCAAGGTCTCCGCATTCGGCCACCGGCATAAATAAGCCGCAAGTCCTGTATCCATAAAATAAACTTTAGGAGTTTTGACCAACCGTTTGGAAATGTTGGAAAAATAAGGACGCAGAATAAAAATCACACCGGACCGCTCCAGAATGGATATCCAGGATTTAGCGGTCGGCAAGGAAACGCCAATCGTCTTAGCGATTTCATCATATTTCAACTCCTGCCCCGTCCGGGCAGCTACAAAGACTAGAAAATCATAAAACTCATTCAGTTTTCCAACCTGCGCCAAGTCTTGAATGTCACGTTCAAGACAGGTATTGATATAGTCCATATAGTAACGATCGTTGTCAAGATCACTAACACGCAATTTAGGCATGCCTCCACGATAGATATCCTCATAAATCGTATGGATATCCTTCTTCACGCTGGTTTTCAGGCGTTCCCGCAAAGATTTTAGATCCGGCTGAAAAAGTCCGACGGGACGTCCCTCGATCTCAGCAGCCGACAATCCGGCCATATCAAAAACGGCAACCCGGCCTGCCAGAGATTCAGAAACACCCTGCATCATTTTAAATTTCTGCGATCCGGTAATCCAAAACATCCCGTTGTTATCTTCGCCCGCAAGCGCCTTCTCATCGACAATCTTTTTCATTTCCAAAAGAAGCGAAGGAACACGTTGGATTTCGTCGATCAACAGCGGTGATCCATAAGTTTCAAAAAAAAGGGCAGGATCCTGAATTGCCAGTCTGCGGGCATTGCCGTCATCCAGTGTGACATAGCGCCGATCCGGTTCCTTGATATGATTCAGCATTGTAAATTTTCCCATCTGACGCTGGCCGCAGACCATGACGACAGGATAAGAGCGAGAGGCTGTTAGAATTTGATTTTCTAAGTGTCTTTGAATATACATGAAAGCACCTTCTTTCGATATTTTTAAAGTATAACTTTACTTTATCCGTATTTTCCGAATAAATCAAATATAGAAAATTGTATTTTCATCTGCTTAATAACCTTCATTAGATATCGACCTAGGGTCATATAAAAAACCGCACAGACAACAAACGAGCACCTTGGGTAAGATGCTCGCTTATTTACTTATAAATGGGAGGATTTATTCGTTGCCGGTCGAAACCGATTCACCGTAGAAATACTGGTTGTTGGACCCGATCACCCGGATATATTCCTTCACGAACTGCTTCACAGCGGCTTCCGCCGTCATGCACAGTTCCAGATAATCCGCGTTCGGTTTGCACTCCAGCTTCTTTAGCATCGCGTTTTTCGCGGCATGGAAAGCGTCGGTGCAGACATTGATCTTGTTGATGCCTCCGGCAACGGCCTTGCGGATGTTCTCTTCGCCGCTGCCGCTGCCGCCGTGCAGAACCAACGGCATATCCAGCGCCTTTTTCAGCTCGGCCAGACGTTCAAAGTTCAGCACCGGCACATAGCCCTTCGGATAATCCCCATGCGCCGTGCCGATCGCCACAGCCAAAGCGTCGCAGCCGGTGTCTTCCACAAACTTCTTTGCTTCTTCGACGTTAGTGTACAGGTCGACCTTACTGTTGTCGCCGTCCGCCGCCTGCCCAACATGGCCCAGCTCCGCTTCGACGCAGATTCCGTGCGGGTGCGCCAGCGCGCAGACAACCGAGGTCCGCTTGACGTTTTCCTCATAAGGATAGGAAGAAGCGTCGATCATCAGGCTGGTGAAGCCGTTGTGGATGGCCGTGACCATATCTTCCAGCTTTCCGCCATGATCCAGGTTCAACGCGACCGGAATGCTGGCGCGTTCAGCCAGTTCCTTCACCAGCGGAACGATCTCCGTCAGATGCGCATGCTTGCCGATCTGACCCGGACCCATCTGGACGATAATCGGGGAATGTTCTTCCTCGGCGGCGCTGATCACCGCGCGGGCCATTTCCATATTGATGCTGTTGACTGCCATCACCGCGTAATTATGCTTGTGCGCGTGCTGCAGAATATCCTTCATCGAAACTAACATAGGACTCCTTCTTTCTTTCCTTAATATAATTGCGAATGTCTTAGAAATTGAGGGTGAAGCTTACAGGTTGATGTCCAGGTCGACGATTTCTTCTTCCTCTTCCTGACCTTCCTCGCTCGGCTTCTTGATCGCCGAATAGATGACGCCAGTCGCAACTGAGCCGACAATCAAGGCGATCACCGCCCACATCCAGTTGGTCATCATCGGGAAGACGAAGATTCCGCCATGGCCGGCAACGGATTCAACACCCATCGCTACGGCGATGCCGCCGGCTAACGCTGAACCGATCATGGAAGCGGGGATGAAGCGGGCCGGATCTGCCGCAGCAAATGGCAGGACGCCTTCAGTAATGAAGCACAGGCCCATCGGGAATGCGGTTTTCGCGGTTTCTTTTTCCGTCAGCGAGAATTTTTTCGGTGTTAACAGAGTGGAAACGAAGACGCCGCATGGTGGCGTCATGCCGCCGATGATCTTGGCTGACATTGGTCCGTAGATGCCATCAGCACCCAGCGCATTGGCCGCCATAGAAGCCGTCTTGTTGACCGGGCCGCCCATATCGAAGCCCATGCCCGCGCCGATAACCGCGCCGATGATGAACTTGGAACCACCGTTGAGGCTCATGATCCAACCCTGCAGAGCATTCATGGCAATCGCCATCGGCTTCGCCACGATCGCGAAGAAGGCAACGCCGCAGACAAAGGTCGCGATGACTGGAATAATCATAACCGGCATCAGGCCGACCATCCACTTCGGAAGCTTCCAGGTCTTCATCCACTGGATGAAATAACCGATCACAAACGCCATCAGCAGACCGCCTAAGAAGCCCGCTTTCGACTGGTTTGCCGCATAACCGATGACGAAGCCCGGCACGATGCCCGGACGTTCAGCGATCGAGTAACAGACGCCGGCCGTCATGACCGCAACGCCGAAGCTCATCGCGTAGTCAGATAATTTGGAAATCATCCACCAGAACTGTTTCCAGTCGAAGCAGTTCAGGTTGCTGAAGAGGGTCGCGCCCGCTTCCGGCGCATAATTGCCGACTTCCCATCCGCCGAAGCCTTTTGCTAAGGCGCCCAGGATACCGCCGGCCACGATCATCGGAATCATGTACGAGATGCCGGTCATCATGTGTTTTTTAAAGTTCAACTTTTTCATGGATTCATCTACCCCTTTTTATTTTTGGATTTTCTTTTCGATCGTGGCGATCAAGCTTTTTGGATTCTTCATCGCGACGCTGATCGGAATGTCAACGGTCGGCTTGCCGGCGAAACGTTCCATTCCGCCGACAGCGATATCATGCGCGATGATGACAACATCCGCCGCGGCGATATCTTCCGCTGTCAGTTTGTTCTGTGCGCCGATCGTCCCCTGCGTTTCGATCTTGCACTGATGGCCCGCGGCCTCCGCTGCGTTCTGAATCTTTTCCGCAACGATATAGGTATGCGCGATGCCTGCGGTACAAGCTGTAATTCCTACAATCTTCATTTGGGTTCACCTCCCATCCGTCTTTGTTCTTTTGGCATGATCATAATTTATCATGTTGCAAGCGCTTTAGTTTAACAACTGCGGGAACTTTATTACGGTAATTTTTTGATTAAGTAACGATTAAATTACGGTAATTTTGGTCATTAGTTGAGGAATAAATTAATCAACTCCTGCTTTGTTGTAACCTTCTGCAGCTTCTCCACGCGTTCGTCGTTGCCCAGCTTGCCGGCCAGCTCCGCCAGCAGCATCATGTGATTGGACGCGAAATCAGCGTCGTCGCTGACGCAGAACAGGAAGACCAGATTGATCGGCTCATCGTCGTAGCTTTCCCATTCGATCTCATTTTCGCATCGGCCGATCGCGATCCCGATCTTTTTGACGGCATGACTTTTGCCATGAGGAATCGCGATGTGGTTGCCCATGCCGGTAATCCCTTCCGCTTCCCGGACATAAATGTCCTTGACGAACTGTTCGATGTCTTCAATGTAGCCCGCTTCCAGCAGGTGCGCGCTCAAATCATGGAGCACTTCGTCTTTCGTCGTGCTCTTTAAATGCAGGTCGATGATGTTTTCATCCAGAATATCCGCTAATGCCATACGTTGTTTTCTCTCCTTATCGTAGCTTTGCTTACTGAAATTACTTGATTAAATATTTGTAAAAATCGACGTTGGTCTGGAAATTCCGCAGGACGTTGACCTGCTCGTCGGTTCCGACCAGCTTGATGTACTGCTTATAGAAAGCCTGGGTGCGGCGGATCTCAAAGTCATTGGTCATTTTCACGACTAACAGAAAGATCACGTCGACCATTTCGCTGTCCCACAAGATCGGTTTTTCCAGCGTGGCGATGACGACCCGGGCTTCGTTGATCTCGTTCTGATCGCCATGAGGAATCGCAACGCCGTTGCCGATCGACGTCGGCGTAAACGCTTCACGATCCAGGACCGTCTTGACATACTTGCGCGTGACATAGCCCTTGCGGACCAGATGATCGCATAAATACTTCAGCAGCGCCGGCTTGTCGTCAATTTTCAGATGCGTAAAGATCAGATCCGGCTCAAACAGCTGGTGGCAGTCCGCGTCGAACTGCGCCTCGCTGACCTTGTTGAGAATCGTGTTGCGGATCCAGTGGTTGATTTTCTGAATCGAAGCGTCGGACAGGAAATCGTCGATCTCCACGATCCGCGGGTCATTCAGCTGCAGCTCGCGCGTCGTCAAAATCAAATCGACGTCCGTGACTTTTTCAATCTTGAAATCATGGACGCTGACCACCTTCACCGAATGAATCAGGCTGGACGAGCGGCAGATCTTGTCGCACAGCATCTGGTTGATGCCCATGCCCGAAGCGCTGACCAGCATCGTCCGGACCGGATTCTCATTGCGCTCCAGAGCGGATTGGATATACAGCACGATATAGCCCAGCTCATCCTCGCTGACCTTCAGATCGAAATATTCCTCAAACAGAACGGAGATCAGCCAGGCAACCCGGAAGGTCTTTTTGTATTCCGTTTTAATATAACTGGTCAGCCCGTTGGTATGTCCACGTTCATAGCGCAGCCGAAACAGCGTCGGCCGCATGTGAATCAACAGGCCGTGATAGAGCGCGTCGTCATGCGTCAGATCGACGTTGAGAACGTTGCTGACAACGGAGATGATCTTGCGGACAAATTCCTGCAGCTTGTTGTCATATTCCCGCAGCACCTCGCCGCTGTCGGCGCTGTAGCCGCTGTCGATCAGCTTGGAGCACAGGATCTGGATTGACAAAAACGCTTTTTCCTCAGTCGGCAGCGTCATGTTGAAATGCGCCCCGAGCTTTTTAAAGATCGCTTCGGCAAAGCTGTATTCGTTGTACTTCTGAAGCATTTCCAGCTCTTCATCTGAAAATTTCAGCTTGCGGCCATTTTCCTGCTGGTTCTGATAGATCGCCAGCGATGCGTAAACAAGCACCTCGTTGAAGGATTCCTCGGCGAACTCAAAGCTCCATTCCTTTTCCGTTTCCATGATTCCCCGCCGGATCGCATCAAGATCCAGTCCCGGCATAAAAAACAGGATACTTTCCTCGACGTTGGTCTCGGTATCGAATTTCAGAATGAAATGCTTCAATGCCAGGCGGTAGGACACCTCGTTGTACGCCAGTTCCAGCCCCTTGTTGCGCACGACGTTCAGCTCGATGTTAAACAGCTTCAGCCAGCTGCGGCAGTCGTTGATCACCTTGAGCGTCGTCGGTACGCTGAGATAGAGCTGGGAGGCCAGCTGCTTGGTCGTCAGCGTGTTGTTCTTCGTGCTTTTCAAGATCAGCTTCAGCGCTGTTGCGGTGCGGACCTGATCGTTTTGCAGTACGTCCATATTCGTCGAGTTGTTGATCAGCGAATTGAGCTTCAGCCGCTGCTGCGCATCCGCATTCAGCCAGATCCCGATCCGGGGTTTCTTGCATATCTCGCCCAGCTGGTTGTCCAGCAGCATGTTGTTGATCACTTCCACTTTAGTGCGGATCGTTTTTTCTGACAGTCCAATTTCTTCCGCCAGCTGGCCCGTGGTCACCATCTCTTTATTCAGCAGCGCCTTCAAGATCAGCTGGGTGTAGTAATTAGACTTTTGATCATTCATTTTGTCACCGCCCTTCCCTCGTCAATAAAATAGCATACTTTCCTGTTCCGGCTGAAAGAAAAACGGGAACAGAAATCCGGTAATTTTTTGCTTGTTGTTTCGCGAAGCTGGGGAAAAAGCATGAATATCCCTTTTATAAAAGCTTTTTTAATACTTTTCTCGAAGAATCACAAGTTGATCAAGTTAACCAAGACCTTCTCAAAACCAAGTTGACAACCTGATCAACAGACACTATGATAAGCTTGTCCAGGCAATCAAAAAGCCCGGCTAGTCCGGACTTAATCAATCAACTGGATTTTGAGATTTTTGAAGTATTGCCGGTATTTTTCACTCGGTTCTTCATCGGTGATAATTCCGGTAATGCCTTCAAGATCGAAAAACTTGTTAAACGCCACCGTACCGAATTTCGAGTGATCGGCGACGATCCAGACCTCCGCAGAATTCTGGATCACATGCCGCTTGATCACCCCTTCATTGAAATCGGTATTCGTCAGCCCCTTGGAAATCGACAGGCCGACCGTGGAAATGAACGCTTTATTATAGTAGTACGGATAAAACGAGGTATCGGAGAAGAAGGTCTGGGTTTCCCTTCTCAGCTTCCCGCCCAGGCAGATGCCCGTCAGATTCTCTGTTTCCGTCAGCGCGTTCATGACATGCAGGCTATGAGAGATCACCGTGACCTCCTGTTGATGAAGATAGGGGATCATGGTATAGGCGGTGGAACCTGAATCCACAAAAATTACGTCGCCGTCCTGCACTTGCCGCGCCGCCAGCTGACCGATCCGATCCTTGGCCGCCGCGTTGGTGCGCAGCCGGGAAGATAAAGTCGGCAAGGTCGCCGCGCTGATCTTTTCCGGTTTGGCCAGAACGCCGCCGTACACCTTGGTGATCACATTGCGGTCCTCCAGTTCCTTCAAATCCCGGCGCAGCGTCTGCACGGAGATATTGAACAGCTGCTGAAGCTCCTCGTTGCTCACCGAGCGGTTTTTACGGATATAGGCTTCCATTTCCTGCAAACGATTGTATTTCATGGTTTTTCCCCGACCTTTCAACTTTCTCCATTATAGACAAGTTGAATCCCTGTGACAAGCAGAAAGGAGTTCACAATGCTAAGAAAAAATGAGGATCTGCATCCCGGTTTCAATCAGATCTGCGACAGTGAAAAAGACCGGATGTTCATGAACGTTCAACTGTTAATCGCCCATAAAGGCGAGTCCTGGCCGATCCAGTCAAAGGATCAGGAAACGGCGCTGCTGCTGCTGAGCGGAACTGTTGTCTATCAATATGAAGGCAAAGCGGTCAGCGCCGTGCGGAAGGATTGCTTCCACGACGACGCGACCTGCCTGCACGTCTGCCGGAACACGCCGGTGACGCTGGTCTTTGAGGAAGATGGCGAGGTGCTGGTCCAACAGAAGGAAAACCCGCGGATCTTCCCGGCCGTGCTGTATGATAAGTCCAACATCGACAAACAGTTCTTCGGCGAAGGCAAGCTGGCTGCCACGACCAAGCGCCAGGTCACGACGATCCTGGATTACCAGCGCACGCCATATTCCAACATGGTGCTGGGGGAAATCACCAACTTTCCAGGCTTCTGGAGCAGTTATCCGCCGCATCATCATCCCCAGCCGGAGGTCTACTTCTACAAGTTCGATCATCCGCAGGGCTTCGGCAGCTGCTTCATGGGCGAGGAGGTCTATAAAATCACGCACAACAGCGTCGCGATGATCCCCGGCGGTCTGACCCATCCGCAAAATGCCGCGCCGGGCTACGCGATGTTCTATGTCTGGATGATTCCGCATCTAAAAAACAATCCGTGGATCAAGACGCGCACCTTCGACCCCGATCATGAATGGGTCAACGATCCGGATGCCGAATTCTTCCAGCTTGATCAATAAGCCATAACCCCTTCATTCCTCAGGTCCGCTCAGCCATCGCGCAGAATCCGTCCGTCTTCGAAAAAAAGGACAGCGGCAAATGCCTTGCCGGGCAGCGGTCCTGCAAAACAACGCCAAGTCTTGTCAAGGCGGTCAGCCTGTTAAAGTAAAGGAGAAATAAAAATACATGAATAAATTATACGAAATGGTCACCCGCTTCCCGCAGACGGAAGTGTGGAACGACTCCTGCAGCTGCAAGGAGCTGCAATATGCAATCGACAACGGCGCCAGCGGCGCAACCACCAACCCGGTCATCGTCGGCAACGTCTTAAAGAAGGAACTGCCCGAATGGGAAGAGACCATCAGAGAAATCATCAGCACCCATCCGGCTTACACCGAGGATGAGGTCGCCTGGGATGTGATCAAGGCGTTAGGCGCCAAAGCCAGCCGGCTGCTTTTGCCGATGTTTGAGGAAAGCCATGGTCAGAAAGGCCGGATTTCGTTTCAGACCAACGCCAAGTTCTACCGCAGCAAGGACAAGATGGTCGAGCAGGCCTGCGAGCTGGCGGCCACCGTGCCCAATTCCCAGATCAAAGCCCCGACCTCCAAGGCCGGCATCGAAGCGTTTGAGGAATTGACCTACCGCGGCGTCAGTATCAATGCGACAGTCTCGTTCACCTGCGCCCAGGCGATTGCGGTCGCCGAAGCCGTGGAGCGCGGCTTGGCGCGGCGGGAAGCGGAAGGCTTGTCCACGGCGGAAATGCATCCGGTCTGCACGATCATGGCCGGCCGGACCGACGATTACTTAAAAGCCTGGGTCAAGCAGCACGACGTGATGATCAGCGCGGAAGCGTTGGACATGGCGGGCGTAGCGGTCGTCAAAAACGCCTACCGGTTATACAAGGAACGCGGCTATCGGACAAAGCTGCTGGTCGCGGCCTTCCGCAATCAGCATCATTGGGAAGAATTCATCGGCGGGGATATCGTTCTGACGATCACCAGCGACTGGCAGCGCAAATACAACGGCAGCGACGTCGTGATCCAAAACAACATCGACACGCCGGTCGCAGACGAGCTGATCAACGAGCTGATGAAGCTGGATGAATTCAAAAAAGCATACTTTGAGGATGGGTTAAAGCCGGAAGCGTTTGAGCACTACGGCGCGTTTTTGGCGACGATGAATCAGTTTCTGGGCGGCTATGACGATTTAGTCAAACTCATCCGCGGCTACATGATCAAATAAGGAGGAACGACAATGGCAAATCTATTTTTAACACCCGCTAAAATCATCAACGGTTCAAGCGCTCTGGAAATGGCCGGTCCCGCATTGGCCGCGTTAGGCAAAAAGGCGCTGATCGTCACCGATTCGATGATGATCAAGCTCGGCAATCTGGACAAGGTGCTGAGAGTGCTGAATCAACATCATGTCGGATATTCGATTTATGCTCAAATCAACAGTGAGCCATGCGATACGATGATCATCGACGGCTTGAAGCAATATCAGGCGGAACACTGCGACTTCTTGATCGCGCTGGGCGGCGGTTCGCCGATCGACTCGATGAAGGCGATCGCGATGATGAGCGCCGATCCAAACCGGCCGTTGAATTCCTACATGGGTCAGCCGGTGGAAACGCCGCTGCCGAAGAAGGTCGCGATCCCGACGACTGCCGGCACGGGTTCGGAAGCAACCCAGTTCACGATCATCACCGACACGGAAAACGACGTGAAGATGCTTTTAAAAGGCGGCAGTCTGATTCCGGATCTGGCGATCATCGACCCGCAGTTCACGATGACCGCGCCCAAGGGCGTGACCAGCGCGACCGGCATCGACGCCCTGTGCCACGCGGTTGAAGCCTACACCTCCCGTCTGGCCCAGCCACTTTCCGACACCTTCGCGCTCAGCGCCGTCAAGCGGATTTTCAACAATCTGACAAATGCCTATGAGCATGGCGACAATGAGGAAGCCCGGATCCAGATGTCGCTGGCGGCGCTGGAAGCCGGGATCGCCTTCAACAATTCCTCGGTAACGATCGTCCATGGCATGAGCCGTCCGATCGGCGCGCTGTTCCATATCGCGCATGGCTTAAGCAACGCCGTGCTGTTGGAAGTCTGCATGAAATATGTTAAGGATGGCGCAGTGGCCCGGTTTGCGGATCTGGCGCGTTATTGCGATATGACACAGTGTGAGGATGATGAACAGGCGGCCGATCTGTTTATTGAAAATCTGTCCGCGCTGTTAGCCCGGCTGAACGTGCCAACCTTGGCGCAGCTGAATGTCGATCGGGATCAGTTCATGAATTCGCTGGAAAAAATGGCCCATGACGCCAACGTTTCCGGCTCCCCGGCCAACACCCGCAAGCCGATAACGGAACAGGCGATGATCGAGCTGTATAAACAGCTGTGGTAAATCCTTCAGATCTTTCTTAGCCCCTAAGTTTCTCCCCTGCCCAGGACTTCCCGTTTTTTTCCGGCATCAATGATGAAAGGATGATCTAAATTATGCGCATGACTCATTTTAAAAACGCCAACGTCGACGTCAGTCAGCTGGCCGTCGGCACCTGGGGGCTGGACAGCCTGCGCTGGAACGGCGCGATGAGCGAAACCGAAGCGATCGAAGCAATCCGCGCGATGATCCAGGGCGGCGTCAACCTGATCGACACAGCACCCAACTATGGCAACCACAGCTCGGAACAGATCGTCGGCAAAGCGATCCAGGGTCTGAACCGGTCTGAGATTTTAATTTCCACGAAGTTCGGCACGCACAATGATTTATTCACCGGCGGCGTATTCCGCGACGCCCGTTTCGGTACAGTCATGGAGGAAATGGCCAGCTCGCTGCGCAACCTCCAGACCGATTACGTCGATTTTTATTTCCTGCATTGGCCGGATACGCACACGCCGATTGCGGAAACGATGTGTGCCCTGAACTTCTTAAAGCAGCAGGGAAAAATCCGCTATATCGGCTTGTCCAACTGCGATCAGCCGTTATTGGAGGAAGCGATGAAATACGGTCAGATCGACGTCGTTCAACCGCCCTTCTCGATGATCGATCAGCGTTATAAGCCATTGATGCAATGGTGTGCCGCACATGGCATCGACACGATGACCTATGGTTCCTTAAGCGGCGGGATTCTGACCGGCCGGTTCCGCGAGGTTCCCGACTGGCCGGCCAACGATGTCCGGCTGTCCTTCTATAAAGGCTTTAAGCCGGAGATCTTCCCCCGCGTCATGGAGCTGATGGCAACGCTGGATGAAATTGCCCGGACACATCAGGTTCCAGTCAGTCAGGTTGCGATCAACTGGTCGACGCAGAAAGCATTCGTCTCCACCGCGTTGGTCGGCGTACGCAGCGTGCGTCATGTCGCGGAAAATCTCAATACGTTCACATGGCAGCTCAGCGATGCTCAAATGCAGCAAATCGACGCGGAAATCGCACGGCTGGGATTGGATCAGCTCTGATTCCCTGCTCACCGCCTTGTATCACGGTTCTTCTTCCTTAGAGAAAAATGAGGGCTCCGTAAGGGAGAAGGATTTCAACGCTGAAGCTCAACGTTGAAGGAAATTACGCAAAACGAAATGTTTGTTGATAGAAACGCCGGGACCGGATTGCCCGGCGTTTTTATTTCATGTCAAAAAAACTCAAAAGAGTTGTTTAATTACCATTCTTGAGTTATACTGAATATGGAAAGCCGGGACGCTCTTTGCTTTACAGGAAATTTGATTATCGTCTTTCCTGAAAGCTCCTATCGCTGAAGATTCTTCCAACTTTCTGCCAATAGATTCCGTCCCGCGTCTTTCCGCCTGTTGATCATAAGATCCAGCGCATAAAAACAGAAGAATCCCATTGAAATTAACAGCCATGAGAACACCTGTCCCTCATGGATTCGGTTAACTCCCTGAAAAAATTTTGTTTAAATTATCTGTTTTTGTGCACAAATGGACAATATTACAAAAAATGCAGAAGATAATCCATTCAAACCTTTCGGCCGGTTCTATAAAATAAGAATCAGGAGGAAGGAAAATTATGAAAAAAATCGTTAAACTGATGCTTTCCGTCATGATGATCGCTTCGATGGCTGCGTGCAGCTCGGCACCGAAGAATGATCAAGGCGGCGAAGGCAAATTCAAAGCAGGAACTTACACAGGCACCGCCCAGGGCAATAACGGCGACGTTACCGTCGAAGTCACCTTGAGCGCCGACAAAATTGAAAAGGTCGAAGTCACGGAACACAAGGAATCGGCTGGCATCTCCGATGCGGCGATCGCCAACATCCCGGCTTCGATCGTTGAATCCCAGTCGCTGAACGTCGACACGGTATCCGGCGCAACGCACACATCCGACGCGATTCTGAACGCTGTCAAAGCGGCGCTGACAGAAGCCGGCGCAGATATCGAAGCGCTGATGAGCGGCGAGGGCGCGGCGAAGACGACCGTTACTTTAGAAGATAAGACCTATGACGTCGTTGTCTTAGGCGCCGGCGGAGCGGGCTTGTCTGCAGCGATCGAAGCACAGGCAGCAGGAGCAAATGTCGTTGTCATTGAAAAAATGCCATATGTCGGCGGCAACACGATTCTGTCCTATGCCGAACTGGCCTGCCCGAACAACTGGCTGCAGGAAGAACAGGGCATTGAAGACAGCCCGGAACTGATGGCGAAGGAAATGTGGGAAGGCGGCGGAAAGGTCGCAAAGAAGGAAATGGTCGATATCGTCGCGAACGACGCGACGGCGGCAGCGGAATGGCTGCGCGATGAGATCGGCGTCAAATATCAGGATTACCTCGTTTGGGAAGGCGGCCACAGCGTAGCCCGTGCCGTTGAACCGATTGATTTAGGCCCGGGCATGATCAATCCGTTAAAGGAATACGCTGAAGGTCACGGCGTTGAAATCATGCTGAACACCAAGGCTGAAGAACTGATTCAGGATGAAACCGGCAAGGTTGTCGGCGTTAAGGTCTCCCAGGGCGATCAGACCGCGACAATTTCCGCGAACAATGGCGTCGTTCTGGCCACCGGCGGTTTCGGCGCGAACGTCGAAATGCGCGAACATTACAACACGCGTTGGGAAACGCTGGACGAATCGGTTAAAACGACGAACTCCCCGGCGATTGTCGGCGACGGCATCGTCATGGCTGAAAAGATCGGCGCTCATCTGATCAATATGGAACACATCCAGCTCTATCCGTTCAACAATCCGATCACCGGCGTCTTCTATGGGATCGAAGCACCAAGCTGGTCGGGCGAAGGTCTGATCTATGTCAACAAAGACGGCAAGCGTTTCGTCAACGAAGTTGCAATGCGCGACGTTCGTGCTGAAGGTATTCTGGCTCAGGGCGGCTTAGTCTACGCGATCTACAATCAGGAAGTCGCTGACCGGCTGAATCTGGAAGAAAAATTCGCCGATGAATATGCCCGCTGCCTGGAAGACGGTGTCTTCTTCAAAGCCGACACGCTGGAAGAAGTCGCAGAACACTATGGCATCAACGCTGAAAACCTCGTTGAAACGATGGATAAGTACAACGAAGGCATCGAAAACAACAACGATGAATTCGGCCGTACCACCAGCATGGTCACGATGAAGGAAGGCCCTTGGTTCATTCTGGAAGGCGTCGTTTCTGTCCATCACACAATGGGCGGCGTTGAAATCAACGAAAATGCAGAAGTTCTGGATACTGAAGGCAATGTCATGCCAGGTCTGTTCGCCGCAGGCGAAGTTACCGGCAGCATCCATGGCAACAACCGCGTCGGCACCTGCGCGATCGCCGATATCACCGTCTTCGGACGGATCGCCGGCCGCAACGCAGCCGCTGCGAAATAAATCAATTTCCCTCCAAGGAATCCCAGTCTGACGGCTGGGGTTCTTTTTTACTCATCCTTGAATGCCAGCGAAATCTAATGCCTGGTTTGATGAATCCTCAATTTCGTTCAGTCTTGACAAGCCAAAGTCATTCAATCGAAAAGGTTTACAAACGTAGACTCTGGTAGTAAACTGAAATCACAGAGGTGATCTTCCATGCGTTTTCCTTTCACAAGACACGGTTTTCGCTGCGCTCTGCTTTGTTTCGTCCTGCTCTTTACGGGCTGTCAGCCGACTTCCCTTCCCTACGATTCAGAATTAAATTCACAGTATGATTGGGAAAACGACCTGGTCATTATCGGCGATGCGATTCCCAGCCTGATCGCCGCGATTGAAGCGCATGATCAGGGGGTTGAGGATATCCTTGTCATCGTATCTTCGCTCAAGCCGGACTACACTTCATTTCACAGCGCCGATCTGCCCCATTCCGTCGAAATTCTGACGGAGGAAACCGATCGCTATGCGGCGTTAGGCGCCGCAGCTCAGCGGGCTGACCAAAGTCAGCGGCGCTGGACGCTAACCGAAATTGAACAATTTTATACAGATTATTTTTCGGAACTCACGCTGAGTGCCGATTCTTCTCTTTTCCGAACAACCGTTGAACATTCCGGAGCGGACGTCGACTGGCTGATCGAACGCTGCGGCGTACCGTTTGCCGAACCAGTACCGGGTTTACTGCCGGATTATAAATTAATGATGACCCCCAATGATGGACAGACTGAAGGACACCCTGTCGTTCTATCCGCCTTGACCCAGATCGCCGCCGATCTGGGGATCGCCTTCATGGAAAATTCACACCTGACTCAGATTCTACTGAATGAAGCACAGGATGGTGTAGAAGGCGTCAAAGTTGTGCAATCCTTCAGCAATAAAGAAACAGGCCAACCTCTGAATTATTCGCCTAAAATTAAAACAAATGCGTTAATCATCGCGGATCAGTTTCTTTCGCAAGACGTTTTCCTTCGCGGACATTTAAGCTCCGATTACACACCGCTTCAATTAGAGGATTGGGAATCGGTGGCTTCACTGCAGGAAGACTACGATTACTTTACCCTGCCCAATATCATTTTTTTAAATTCTGACGGCCGCCGGTTCTTTAATGAAAAGGATCCGAAGATGAACTATCAGGATCAGCTGATTTGGATTGCCAAACAGGAACCGGTCTATGGAATCAGCGATCTCGATCACGTTCAAGCGGCCGGAATTTCACCGCGAACCTTTTATTTCGAAGTGGATAATCTTGATTTCCTCGCTGACATGATCAATCCGGAATACCCCGGAATTGTAAAAAAAACGATCACGGATTACAATCAGTACGCCCGGACCGGCCTTGATTTAGAATTTCAGCGTGAGGGATCGACAATGAGCGAGCTGATACCTCCTTATGTTATCGTGGAATTTCATACTTCCCTATCCCGCCCGACTCTCAACAAATCACTTTTGCCGGTGTCCTTTAAAGGGGAAGTTCTGAGCTACGCCTCAGACAATAATAAATTCAACGGCCTGTACTCTGTTTATGGAGAAGATACGAAATGTCCGGGATGGGAATTGACATCCGGGCTGGTCTGGGCGCGAATCACCGCTCAAAGTGCTGCCGCTCAGCTGCTGAAAAAATAATTGGTACGCTTGCTTAAATTGAAGAAATCGTTTACTATGAAACTAAAAATAAGAAAAAGAGGTCATCTTATGTGTAATGAAATTCGTCTGGCCGATCTGGTCGTCGACTGTCCTGACGCTATAAAGTTGAGTCAGTTCTACCATGAACTGCTGGGCTGGAAAACTACGGAACTGTTCGGCAATCCCGCGGTTGTCAGCGAAAACGGCGTGATGCTGGTCTTCGTGCAGGAAGACGATTATGTACCGCCGGTCTGGCCGGAGGTTGAAGGCCGGCAACAGAAACAAGTCCACTTTGATTTTCTCGTTTCCGACCTGAATACAATGATCACAAAAGCGGAAGCCTTGGGCGCGCGGAAGGCCGACACGCAGTTTGGCGGTTCTCAGTTTGTAACGCTATTTGATCCGGCAGGGCATCCATTCTGCCTCGTTCAGGCTTAAACTTTCCTATGTTAAAAAGATATCTCAGAAATACGGGATATCTTTTTTCTTCATCGTAAACCCTAAACACTTCATAGAATTGTCCGTATGATTAACCATTCTATTCTGTCCTGAGTTATTTTCAAATTCGTTTTTTCCAGGCTTTAAATCATAAACTACATTTCAATATAAGTCGTAAAGTATTGTTCCTGAAACTTGACTTGCTCCATGATTTCTTCTTTGGATAAGGTTTGTTCCCTGGGAACCACAACCCATTTTTCTTCCACATCGTCTTTTCGGTGAATGATCGCGATGATTTTTCCCGTAAACACATTCACAGGTTCATCAACGCCTAAAATGTACGCGTCCTGGTCTTCCCCGTCGGGCGCGGGGATCCCCTGGATATAACCATAATTTACCGGATAGATCAGATCCGGATACTTTGGATGGCGCGTTCCCATTTTTCGATCGACTGTGACCGTGACAATTTGTCCAAGCATCTTTTTCTCCTGTTCTGATTTTCTCATTCTTACGTTAATGATTTTATTATAAAGGATAAAGAGGGACTTTTGATCATTTTTCTGATTATTCCGCAGCGGCTGCCCATTTGTTCATTCTCAAGACTTCATCAGAATGAAAACAAAAATCAGGCAAAAAACTTCGTTAAAATGAAAACATAAAAAATTACCGGAATAAACTGCCTGTTTGCCTGCCGTGGACGCTTGTTAAACATGATAAAATGGAAAAAAAGAATGGAGTAATCAATGATGGAATCTTTAAATCGTCAAAATCATCCCCAGCCGCAGCGGCCGGTGCGCATTCTTCAGTTCGGCGAAGGAAACTTCCTGCGGGCCTTTGTCGATGATTTCATTTCTCAGCTGAATGAGAAAACCGATTTCAACGGCGGCGTCTGCGTCGTTCAGCCGCGGCCGCATGGGCGGGTCAGAAACTTAATGGAACAGGATGGATTATATACGCTGCTTTTAGAAGGAAAAAAACAAGGCACGGCAACGCGTGAGATGCGGATCATCGACGTGATCGAACAGGGAATCGATCCCTACACGGATTACCCGGCGCTTTTGCAAGGTGCGGCAGATCCGCAATGCCGCGTGATCATCTCGAACACCACCGAAGCGGGAATCGCCTATACAGACGAAAACGTGACGCTGGACGCTTGTCCGCAAAGCTTCCCCGGCAAAGTTCTGGCCGTGCTGAAGCATCGCTTCCAGTCGTTAAAGGGCACGCCGGAAAGCGGCATGGATATCGTGTGCTGCGAGCTGATTGAACGCAACGGCGACACGCTGAAAGAAATCGTCTGCCGCAAAGCCCGCGAACAAGGCGAACCGCAGGCTTTTCTGGACTGGATTGAGAACGCCAACCGATTTTACAATACGCTGGTTGACCGCATCGTACCGGGCTATCCGAAAGATCAGGCGGGGGCGCTGGAAGAACTGCTCGGCTATCACGATGCCTGTCTGGTCAAGGGTGAAATCTATCACAGCTGGGTAATTCAGGGCGATCCCGCGCTGCGCTCCGTGCTGCCGCTGGATCAGTTAAATCAAAACATTATCTTTACCGACGATCTGGCCCCTTACCGCGACCGCAAAGTCGCGATCCTCAACGGCGCGCATACCGCGATGGTTCCCTTAGGATTACTGGGGGGACTGGAAACCGTAAAGGAAACCGTCGAGGATCCGCAGATTCGCCGTTTCCTTGAAGCCTTTTTAAAGGAAGAGGTATGGCCTTCGCTCAATTTCAGCGAAAGTGAATTAAAATCCTTTACTCACGACGTTTTTGAACGTTTTGAAAATCCGGATATCCGCCACGAGCTCATGAGCATTTCGCTCAATTCAATCGCCAAGTTCAATACCCGTGATCTGCCGGCGATGCGGCATTATTACGATACGCATAAAGCGCTGGCCCCCCATGCCTGTTTCTCGCTCGCCGCGCTGATCGTCCTTTTGAGCCGGCGGAAATCAGACGGCACGCCGTTGATCAGCGAAAGCCCGGAAGTCCTGGCCTGTTGGCAAAACTGGGATGAGCGCCAGCCGCAGGCAACGATCAGCGCGCTGCTCCAGCTGCCGCTTTGGCAGGGCAAATTGGCAGCGATGGACAACATCACGGAACGTTTGACTGAAATCATCCGTTCGCTCACGACGCTCGGCCTTCGCGAAGCGTTAAAAAAGGAGGGACTTGCATGAAGAAAACGCTGCACATCCAGTCCAACGACAATGTGATCGTCGCACTGGAACCCTTGTCCGCCGGAGAATCGGTCGATGGGATCCTGTTGCTGGACGACATCCCATCCGGACATAAATTTGCCTGTAAACCCATTTTGGCCAATCAGCCGGTCATCAAATACGGTCAGCCGATCGGTCAGGCCGCTGAACGAATTGAACCTGGACGCTGGGTTCACAGCCATAACCTGAAAACATTATTGTCCGGGACGCTTAACTATCAATACAACCCCATCGTTGATCCGATTGTCAAACGTCCTCAAGGCCGTTCCGTCATGGCCTACCGCCGCGCCAACGGCAAGGTCGGAATCCGCAACGAGCTGTGGGTGATCGTCACGGTCGGCTGCATCGGCGACACCGCCCGCAACATCGTCAACACCTTCCGCCAGCGTCATCCCTTCGATGATATCGACGGCATCTTCACGTTTGATCATCCATTCGGCTGTTCGCAGATGGGACAGGACCATCAAAACACCGTCAAAATTTTACAGGACATCGTCACCCATCCCAATGCCGGGGGCGTGCTCGTGCTCGGTTTGGGCTGCGAAAACAACCAGCTGAAACCATTCTACGATACACTGGAACAGATCGACCCGGAGCGTATCCGCTGCCTGAACTGTCAGGATGTCGAGAATGAGGTTCACAGCGCCGTGGAGCTGCTCGAACAGATTTATCAGGTCATGCGTCATGATCAGCGCGAAGCTTGCGATCTCAGCGATTTCTCCTTCGGTTTGAAGTGCGGCGGTTCCGACGGCTATTCCGGCATCACCGCCAATCCGCTGCTGGGACGGTTTTCCGATATTCTGTCCAGCTATGGTGCGAATATCGTGCTCAGCGAAGTCCCGGAAATGTTCGGTGCGGAACAGCTGTTAATGAACCGGGCCGCCGATCAGGAAACATTCGATAAGCTCGTCGCGATGATCAATCGCTTCAAGGATTATTTCCTGTCCAATCATCAGGTTGTCTATGAAAATCCATCCCCGGGCAACAAGGCCGGCGGCATCACGACGCTGGAGGAAAAAAGTCTGGGCTGCATCCAGAAAGCCGGAACCGCGCTGATCCGCGATGTGCTCGACTATGGCGAGCCGATCCAGAAAAAAGGCGTCAGTCTCGTGTATGGGCCGGGCAACGATCTCGTGTCAACCACGGCGCTGGGCGCCAGCGGCTGTCAGATCGTGCTGTTCACGACAGGCCGGGGTACGCCGTTTGGTGGGTTCATTCCAACTTACAAAGTTTCGACCAACTCCGAGCTGGCTGCGAAAAAGCCGCACTGGATCGACTTCAACGCCGGAATCCTGACGGAGGGCGTCACGCTGGACGAGGCGGCAAGCCAGCTGGTCGAAGATCTGATCGCCGTGCTGGAAGGAAAGAAAACACGCAATGAAATCAGCGATCTGCGCAGCATCGCAATCTTCAAACAGGGGGTAATCTGTTAAATGGATGTCATTCTGTATGGCCTGATCACCGTTCTGTTGGCGTTGGCTGTGTTCCAGGCGTTCCGGCTGCACAAGCATTATACCAAAACGCTGTATCCGGCGTTGTTCGCTAACTATCTTGAATACTTCTGGCGCTATCAATTCCGCCAGAACCTGTCCGTCAGCAGCTGGCTGAAACAGGAGCTGGGCTTCCACCGGCTGCTCTACAATTCCGTGCTGGATCAAAATGGGCATGTCGCCCAGACCTATGTTACCCTGTTATGCACCCGCGGCGCCTTCGTAATCCGCGACGTCCGCAGCGAAGGTCAGATCAGCGGCAAGCCGAACGACAAGCACTGGATCGTCAGCCGCCCGCAGACGGAAACGACAAAAAACTTCCGGATTCCCAATCCTGCCGACGGACTGCGTCAACATTGCCAATATCAGCGTCAGGCATTGGGCGGCGTGGACTGCACCGGCCTCTGTGCCTTTCCCGACGCCGCGGATCTGACGCATGCCCGAAGCGAGTTTGCACTGCTGCATTACAAAGACGTCGTCAGCTGGATCAAAGACCAGCCGGAACAAATGAGTGAGCCGCAAATTCTGACTGCATTTGAAAACGTATCGAAGAAATAAACAGGACTGCGCGGACAACGCGTTTCGTGTTCCGCTTGCTTCTGCCAACCACGCCGGCCGTAGATCAGCCTGATTGCCTCAGGTTTTCGTCTTGGCCGTATGGTTCATCGGAATAGTTTAAAAGGAGAAAATACACATGGCATTTATTTTACTGGGCCTCGGTCTGGCGTTGGTGATCGCTTCCAAGATCTTCTATAACAAGCGCTGCGTCGCCGGTCAGGGCATCCCCTATAATCAAAAGGAAAAGCTGACGCTTTACTGTGGTTACCTCCTGTTGGGAATCGCATTTCTTCTGGCGGTATTCAATTTAGCTTAACCTTCCGTGTCTCTTCAGGACGTTCCCGCACCGCTTGGGAAACGTCTTTTTTTGTCTGAATTAGACAAACCGGCTCCGCTGTATTTGCGGTTTAGCCGCAATTCTGATATACTGGCTATCAGTTTAGGAGGATGATTATGGCATCAGATCCCGGCGGTAACGCCATCGCCATGCAGCTGTTGCTGCTGGTACTTCTTACGTTAGTCAACGCGTTCTTCGCAGGCGCGGAAATGGCTATCGTTTCCGTGAATAAAAACAAAATTAAAATGCTGGCCGAGAAAGGAAACAAAAAAGCCCGGTTGATCGAAGGACTGTTTGACGACTCGACGAAGTTTCTGTCTACTATTCAGGTAGCGATCACCTTTGCAGGCTTCTTCTCCAGCGCCTCCGCCGCCACCGGCATTTCGCAGGTGCTGGGCGGATGGATGGCACAGTATGGCATCCCGTACAGTTCGACGATCGCGGTGGTGCTGGTCACGATTATTCTTTCCTACTGCACGCTGGTCTTCGGTGAACTGGTGCCCAAGCGCATCGCACTGCAGAAAGCGGAGCAGTTCAGTTTGATGTGCGTCCAGCCGATCTTGGTGATCTCGCGCGTACTCTCGCCGTTTATCAAGCTGCTTTCCCTGTCGACCAACGGTTTCCTGCGGCTGATCGGCATGAAAACGGAAAATCTGGAGGAAGAAGTCAGCGAGGAAGAAATCCGTTCGCTGGTCCACAGCGGCCGGGCCAGCGGCGTCTTTGACGACACGCAGACGGAAATGATCGATTCGGTTTTCACCTTTGACGATAAAACCGCACGCGACGTCATGGTTCCGCGTCAGGAAGTCGTGATGCTCGACATGGACGAGCCCGTTCGTCCGCAGTTGAAAGCCCTGCTGAGCACGCGTCTGAGCCGGTTTCCGGTGTACCGCGAAAACAGCGACAACATCATCGGCATTTTGAATATAAAAGATTTAATGATCGCGATCAGCGAAGGCGACACCGATCAGTTAAAACTGGAATCGCTGCTGCAAAAGCCTTATTTTGTCCCTGACAGCAAGCCGACAGCCGAACTGTTCCGGGAAATGCAGAAGACGCAGTACCGGATGGCGATCCTGATTGATGAATTCGGAGGATTCAGCGGAATTACGACGACGGAAGATCTCGTCGAGGAAATCGTCGGCGATCTGCATGACGAATATGAACAGGAAGAACCAGAGCTGATTCAGTTCAATGCCAACGAATATCAGATCGACGGATTGATGAATCTGGACGAACTGAACAAAGCACTGGGCTTCAAGCTGGAAACCGAATATTACGATACAATCTCCGGTTATCTGATCGAGCAGCTCGGGCAAATTCCGCAGCCCGATGAACATCCGCAAATCCAGATCGGCAATCTGCGCTTCACCGTACAGTCGATGGAAGGCAAGCGGATCGGCAAGATTCATCTGACACTGTTGTCCGATTCAAAGACGGAAGAAACCGCCGCTGAATCAGAAAAAGAAGTTCGCTGAACAACGGCGGACTTTTTTATTCCGCTCATTGCATAAAACCAATCCGCATTCAATTTCCAGAAAGTCAGACATTTCGAAAAAAAACAGGTCAAAACTCCCTGTTCTCTGTGCTATGATGAATACAATCGGAATTCAGATTGAAAACCGTAAAGAAAGAGGGTTAGCCAATGATTCTGTCCGACAAAACATTGCAGGCCATGCTGAGCGCCGAAACATTGAAAATTACACCGCTGGATCCCAACCAGATTCAACCCGCCAGCGTGGATATCCGTTTGGGAAATACTTTCAGCGTCGTTGAGGATTCCCCTTCCGGGATGATCAACATGGAAAACGAAATCCGTTATAAAACGATCACCTGCGACACCTACATCCTGCTTCCAAATCAATTTGTGCTGGCGACGACGCTGGAGTTTTTCGATCTGCCTGACGATCTCACCGCCTTTGTCGAAGGCCGCAGCTCGTTAGGCAGAATGGGCCTGTTCATTCAGAATGCCGGTTGGGTTGATCCGGGCTTCAAGGGTGAAATCACGTTAGAGCTGTATAACGCGAACCGCTGCGCGATTGAATTAAAGGCCGGCAGACGGATCGGTCAGCTCGTGTTCGCGAAAATGGATGCGCCTGCACTGAATCCGTATAACGGAAAATACCAGGGGCAGAAAGGCGCAACCGGATCGCGCGTGTTCCTGGATCATGAAAATCGTTTTTAAATAAAGCAGAGCTCGGGAAAAACGGGAATCTAGCCTGGAGGAGTTATCCGGCAATTCGATTCCCGTTTTTATTTGTCTTCTTGTTTTTTTGTTTATGGAAGGAAGAGGCAGCGGCTTCTGATCGAGAAATCTCCGCATTGCTTTTTTCCCGCAAATGCGAATGATCCGAAGAACGGGAACAGAAGGCTTATGCCTGCGCCGTATTCAGCTTTACCACGATCTTCGCCAGCGTATTGTCTTCCCCGACATTGCCGGGAAAGATCACAACGGGCAGCTCGGGAAACCGGCTGGCACGATCACAGCGAATCACGCCGATTCCCGGTTCAATCTGGCCTGATGCCCATTCCCGCCGGACCCGAAGCCCCCGCGTCAGACAATCACTGGACGTGATCCCGCCTTTGGTGATCATAAACCGCGGCCACACGTTCAGCTGCTCAACAACCCGGATGAACTGATCGTTGATCGCCTGCGTCAGCCGCAGCTGATCCTCCGCGCTCCCCTGCGGCAGATCCACGCGTTCCCGCCGCGTCTGCAAAACTACCGTGATTCCCTCCGCCAGTTTTTGGTTTACAAGTCTGGCGCAGCGCTCGCTTTCTTCCATCAGCGAGCCCTGCAGGATCTGATGTTGATCAAAGACGATCGTTTCCAGGCATAAATTCTGGCGCAGCACTTCCAGCTGACGCGACGTTTTCTGGACATGCGAGCCTGCGACGATCAATCCGCCGTTGTGATTCTGCGGCTGCACGCAAACCCGCGGATCCAGCAGCGGTTTGTCATCCTGCTGTGCAAAGAGTTTACAGAAAGACGCCGCGGTCCGAAACAGGAATACCTTCTCTTTCAGCACCGTCTTTAATGGTCGGATCAACGCGCGCAGATCGTCATCCGTTTCCGCGTTGACAATGATCTTCTGAAAGCCGTGCGCCTGCCGCAGAATTCGCATAATTGCCGCTTCATCATGATTTCGCAGTATTTCCAGGGAAATTGACAGGCAGGAAGAAGCCGGATAGCGTCCCTGGGTCTTTTCTTCCACATACACTTTGAGATCGCTGGCATGAAATCCAAACGTCTTATCCTGGGCAAATTCACTTTCCCCGACGGGCAGCCATTGTCCTCCCTGTTTCAGATAATGGATATCGTTCCGCGTGATTCGCATCCCCTGCAGATATGGACACAGAATTTCTCCCTCCACCTCAATTCCATGCTCGCTGAGTCCTGCGCGAACCGTTTCGGATTCCAGCGGATAATGCCCCCGCAGGGTTGAATCCGAGCGCAGTACCAGCCAAAAAGGAATGTTGCTTCGACGGGACGCCGTGATCAGATTCTGCGTCAATTCCCGCAGCAGGCAGCGCGCGGCTTCCGGCTTGAGCGCACGGGTGTTGGTCAGGATATAGACCATCGCCTCACTCTGCTGCAGGAGGTTTTCACAGGCTTCTTCCTCCCACGATGTATATACCGCGACGTCATGAACCATCTGAATCCCGGTCGGATCGTCGTCGAGCACGACGATCTTAGGTGCTTTGTCAACGAAAGAACTCATGCCTGCTGCGCCAGCATCTGCTTGACGCGTTCCACCGCTTTACGCGGGCTGGTCAGCACCGGCTTGGAAATTCCCTCCAGATAGGGAAGCATCACCGTCATGCTCCCCTGAGCCAAAACGATCACATCGCACTCCTGCTCGGCCTTTTTAATTTCTTTCAGCACGAGTTCATTATGTTTTTCCTGATTCTTCTCCTTCATCAAAATATCCAGTGCCCCGGCAACCAGATACTCCTTCATTTCCACGGCTTTGCCTGCTTGCCGTGCTTTTGTACGAATCAGATTGCAGCTTGGTTTCATCGTTGAACCCACCGTAGCGATCACGCCGATTTTCGTTCCCAGCTGCACCGCTTCCTCGGCCATCGGTTCGTCGATCTTAAGCAGCGGGCAGGTTACAGTCTGCTTCACAATATCCGCGCTTTCACCCACGGATGAGCATTGGTTCAGAATCAAGTCCACGCCCATCGACTGCGCCGCCTGACCATACAGGCACATCCTTGAGACGATGCCCGGCGTGATTCCATTATTGCGCTTGACCTCCTCCAGTAAACTGTCGTCAATGATGTTGATCATCTCCACCTCCGGCAACAACTCCGCAAACAAGGCTTTCAGCTCGTTAAGCGAGACCGGACTGGTATGAATAACCGCGACTTTCTGCATAATAATCTCCTCCTTTATGCTTTGTCTTCATTTTACAGGAAAGCTGAATTTTCAGAGTAAAACAAACGGTCAGAATAATCATTGCTTTTTTCACTTGTTTTGGTTTTTTATGTTTCTTGCATGGCGAGCAATGGATTACTGAAAACCAGGCGCAAAAAATCCGGCAGATGAAAGACAACCTGTTTTTCATTTTCTCCATTCCCGCGGCAATCCAGTTCAAGCATAAAATTATCTTCATTTTCCAGGGTTGAATTGTGTCTGTTTGAGCCGATTATGGAAAAACGAAAAGACGATTCTATCGGAACGGGCATCCGCAATGTGCCGCTTTCCATGTGTAAGTTGGCGCTGAAGATCAATATCCGCCTAAAGGAAATGATAAAAAGATTGTTCGCATAGCTAAAAGAACGCGAACAGTTCTCTTAAGGGTCTCTTGCGGAAATCAACTTTTCTTTGTCTGTGGTCTTTTTAACCCGTCTGGCGAAATCAGGTTTTGTTTCTGTTTTCAGTAAAGTTCAATCCAAAGAAAGGACAAATGGATTCAGTCACGGTTGTCTCAGCGAACAACGCTTTTCTTCTTGCAGCTTCGCCGAAAAGTCACTTTCTTACGAAATTCTTCATAAGTTTTTCCGATTGTTTTTAAATAAATCTGATATACTGTATTTACAAACGCAAATATGCTGCACAGGAGGTTTACCTTATGAATGATCATGAAGAATATGATCCGATACTTATGTTTTTTATCACCTTCTTTTTTGGAGTCTTTGGCGTTCACCACTTTATTCGCCGCCAATATGGCTTGGGAGTTTTATACTTCTTTACATTTGGGGTCATGGGAATCGGCTGGCTGATTGATACGATCCGCGCCTTCATTACAATGTTCAAAACAAACAGCGAACCGCAAAATGACGGAAGACATTGCCGTCAGTGCGGACGACGCCTGGAGCCGAACCGCGAGTCTACCTTTTGTTCGCATTGCGAGGAACAAATGGAACAGGATTATTTACAAATCTCCAAACACTTCACCCGCGTCATCGACGAAGTGGAAAAAGGCCAGCCGCATTTAGAGGATTACCTGCGCCGTTTTGATATTCTGAATAAAGACGTTGAACAGATGTGGGATCTGGCGCAGGATATCGACGTTGAACCTCCGTTTCATCAGAGCGATCTGCGGCAGGCGATGGACCGCAAATTCGCTGAAGCGGTCAGTACGCGGATCTCCATGGCCTTGGAAAAATCCCAGATCACAATGGATACTGTCAAATTGAAACAGGAGCTGATGACGCTGACCGAGGAATTGATCGACTGCAAATACCATTTTCCGAAATATGCCGGACTGATCAATCCCATGATTGAAAAGACGAAGGAAACGTTGAACAAAATCTGAAACGCAAGTAAGAAAGACGGCTGCTGAGTCGTCTTTTTCTTATGAATTTTGCTAAAACCTTTGACATCCCGATATGGATCCGCTATAATATAAAAGCACTTGGAGAATTGGCCGAGTGGTTTAAGGCACCATCTTGGAAAGGTGGCGAAGTGGCAACGCTTCCGTGAGTTCGAATCTCATGTTCTCCGCCATGTGTAAATAAAGGCTTAACCAAGCCTTTTTTCTTTATTTTCTTAAGTTTTTTTCAACAACTCTTAAGAATCAGTACCGCCCTTTTGTGTTATGCTAGGGATAGTTTCAAAAAGGAGGGATTCCCTTTGGATTTCATGATTATGGAATGGATCACACAGGTGTTCCAATCTCCGGCCATGACGGCGGTCATGCGCTTTATTACCGGTTGGGGAAATTTAGGCGCGTTGTGGATTTGCTTTGCATTTTATTTTTACTTTATTAAGAAGGATCGTCAGACTGCCGCCTTTCTGCTTCTGGCCATCGTGCTGACCTGGTCGTTAAACGATTTAGTAATTAAACAGCTGGTCGACCGGCCGCGGCCGTTTATGACGCATGCCGAACTGCCGGCTCTGATTGCGATGCCGACGTCCAGTTCGTTTCCATCAGGTCATACCGCGACTTCCTTTGCGGCGATGATGATTCTATTCGCTTATGGCGGCCCTTATAAATGGATGGGATTAGGCGGAGCTGTTTTAATCGCTTTCTCACGGATTTACCTGCACGTACATTACCCCTCGGACGTTCTGGCAGGCTGTCTTGTCGGTCTGTGTATTGGCGCCTGGCTTGTCCGATTGATGAAGCAACGCAGCGTTAAGCTCACACCGGCCGACGGGGAAAAGTGTTAATTTCTACTTGATTTCACTCTGGGGATCAGATATAATAAATAAGCACATGAATTCCCCAGGTGGCGAAATTGGTAGACGCAAACGACTCAAAATCGTTCGGTAGTGATACCATGCCGGTTCGAGTCCGGCCCCGGGGACCATGAAAAAGACAATCAGACGAAAGTCTGATTTTTTTGTATTTGAATCTTAGCGGTGATAACTGACGATTTTTGAGCTTATCCAGCACCTGCCTCGGCAGAAAAGGAAATATCAGATGCAGGAAATAGTCAACTTCATAAATAGAAAGTCCAACAGGATGATTTTAACGTCAGAATCACTATTTTTTCATGAATCACATTTCAGATCAGCGTCCTCTAATCTTATCAATTTAACGTTCTTAATATGACTAATGTTATCCCTGTTTTCTTAACTTTTTATGAACTTGGATCCCTTCCCGTCTTATTCTTGTTATACTTTAGTTAAATAATGTATTCTGCTTAATTTCAGGAGGTGTTTCAATGAAGAATTCCGGTACTGTTCTCCTCTGTGCTTTTCTGCTTGCTGCTTGCGCCGTCGACAGGAATAACGCCGCCCCTCAGGTTCAGCTTGACGAATCTTCCGCTTCTGCTGATCTGCAGGCTTGTTCCTATACCGACGCCTATGCCCAACTGGATCCGGATTCGATTCAAATTCAGAATCTGCTTTTGGAATTTGTCCCTGACGCGCTGGATCAGGATACGCTTATTCAGGCCAGCACCGATGTCGTTTTAGCGACAGTTTGTTCCATTGAGGGAGGAAGCACCGTTCATGAGATCAAACATAAGATTGTTCTGCCTTATACTTATGGCACTCTGACAATTCTCAAAAGCCTGAAAGGTGATCTTTCTGCCGGTCAAACGATCCATTTCACACGTTCTGGCGGTATCATCGCTTACGAAGAATATCTTCAAACCTTAGAGCCCAGTCAAAGGAACGCTGTGGCATCAGCCACTGAAAAACCTGCTTATATCAAGCAAAAAGTTTCCGAAGATATCGACATTGAAGTTGGAAAGTCCTATTTAGTTTATCTGTCTGACGATTCATATCAAGTAAAACCCGATGCTTATGCGATCCTTGGCTATCAAGGCGGTCTGCGGGAAGTCTGGGCCGTCAGGGATCTGCAGATTACGCCCGAAACTCCGTTTTCCGAAATTGAAGTTTATCAGTTTATTGACAACAGTTGGGAACCTTTAACACTTATTTTTACCGATTCCTCTCAATGATGAAAGGAAATAGAGGCGATGAACAAACTTAAAAAATCAGATTTTGAATTTGTGCTCTGCCTGGTTATTATCTTTCCTTCCGGCTGACCTTGATTCTTTGCGCTATGACATTGGAAAAAATCATCCCTGATGTCTTTTTGCTGAATGTATTCGTTTTTCTTCTTCTGATCATCCTGCCGCTGGTTCTTACAAGCCTTATACTGCGATGCTTGGGCCGCTGTTTTCCACGCTTATTTTAACCCTGACTTTCCCCCTTTTGGATGCCGTTGACGATTTTACTTACGAAAATCCCTTAAAAATGGTAGAATAAAGGTATAGATTCACCTTTTGGAAGGGGGAATGAGCTTCATGTTTAAAGAAAAGGATTATGTACGTTATGGTGCGCGAGGAATATTCCAGGTTGATCAGATTGTCAAAAAAGAACTGAAACCGCGCCGTCCTGAAACGTGTTACGTGCTCAATTCCGTTTATGGCATCCATACGCAGATCGTAACGCCAGCCTCCAATTCACAACTGCGCCCGGTCATGAATCGGGAAGAGATTGAACAGATGATCAACGAAATGCCGCAGCTGGAATCCGCCTGGATTGATGATAAGCGCAAACGCGAGGAAACCTACCAGGCAATTCTGGCAGAAGGCGACGGCCGCAAGCTCGCGCAGATGATCATCTCGATTTACACTCAGAAACAGGACAAGCTGAAGGATCGTAAATCGCTGTCCCGCGCGGATGCTGAAATGCTCGCCCGGGCAGAAGACCTGCTTCATGAGGAAATTTCATTATCGTTCAAAATAAAAAAAGAAGAGGTTGCCGATTACCTCCTCAGCCGATTTAAAGACAAATAAGTCTGATCGTTACGGAAGAACAGCATTTGATGCCGGCCTTTCCGTTTTTTTATGCTTTTTCAGCTCTGCCGGATTGATTATTTCTTCTTCCTCCTCAAATACATAATCGTTGAGTTCCGGAAAATCCAGAAATTCAGTCAGCGTCATATTAAAGCCCAGAGCGATGCGATGCAGCGTGCTGACACGCGGATCCTTGGTGTTGCCGCGGATAATATTATCCAGCGTCGATTGCCGCAGAGAAGACATTTTTGCCAGGCGGTGAACGGTTATGCCTCCTCGCTGACGACACAGATCTTTAATTCGGTGGATAAGCATTTCAGAATATTCCATAGCCGACTCCTTTCATGATTTGATCCCCGTCTTCCCCATTTCTGAAAGACTTGATTCTTATCATAACAAGCAAAAGGCAGGTTTATACCCGAATTCGGTTAACCATCCCTTTTCTGCATCAAAAACAATCGTCTGCTCTGAAAATATTTTCAACAAAGTCAATGTTCGCAGGGAACTGACGCCGCGCATTCGAAAAGGCAAATTCTGTCAGAAATCTGCTTCTTTTCTTCCCATCCTGTATGCTTCCTTCTCTTACTCAGCTTGCTGAGTTCAAGGTCTGGGCAAAACTTTCTTTATTCAAATGTGGCGGGTTATGTTCCCTTCGTTTATCTCATGGCTTGCCCCGCTGTCCCACACGAAGCAATATCATGGATTGTGCAGCCTCCCTGCCGGCCGTATTTTCCTGTCCCGCTCTCACTTGCAAAAGCACAATTCGCCGGATTATCCCCTCTTCTTTCACTGCATTCCAGATCTGACGCTTTGGCTGATCCTTCCTTCTCCCTTTAACCATCAAGCATTTTCTGTATTATCACTTTCTCTGCAATAAGTATAGAACACCTTAGTTTTAACTGACCAAAATGCCAACATGATTTTCCTGAAACGAAAAGGATTGACCTGTCTTCTTTCGAATCATGCCAATTCTATTCTTATTGGATGATCTTTCTTATAACTTTCTCTAAGTTCAGGTATTGGCTATTTTCAAGTTTTTTTTATCGGTGCTCTCTGCCTGTGCCGATCAATCTTCCCACCGATAAAAAAGTCAGCATATCCTCTTTGCAATATGCTAACTTCGATTTAACCTTGCGGCAGCTGAAGCAAATCCAGATACGAAGTCCCGTTTTCCGGGGCATCCACGCCAAAGAAATCACAGCACGTCGCACCGTTGTCGGACATCGTGCGCCGTGTTCCGATTTTCACGCCTTTCAGACCTTTCCGATAAATCAACAACGGAACACACTCGCGGGTATGCCGGCTGCTGCCGATATCCGGATCATTGCCATGATCCGCCTGAACGATTAATATATCGTCTTCCGTCAGTTCCGGCAGGATTTCCGCCAGACCCGCGTCAGCTTGTTCCAGAATCCGCCTGTATTCCGCGCTGTCCTGTGAATGCCCTGCCAGATCAGTTTCCTGAACATTGGTGCAGATAAACCCGGTATCCATGCGGCGCACGGCGTCCAACGTCAGCCTCATGCACTCCGGCGTCGGCACGCAGGAAAGACTGGTACCCAGATCGTTGGCGACAATATCCGCGACCTTGCCGATCAATACGCACGGAATTCTAGCTTTGGTCAGGATTGTTGGAACCTGGACATTCTTGTTGACGCCATACCCCAGATGACGGCATTGATAACCTTGTTCGTAGGATTTGGATTTTGCCGAAGCGATTCCGATAAACCTGCCCTGCCTGATTTCCTCAGCGTTATATAAATCCTGCATCGTATTGCCGCTGCCGCCGAATACGATCACCCGGCCGACCGTCACGACCTCGCGGACCCGCTCCGCGATTTCCACTTCTTTTTCAAAAGAAATCAAATCCAGCGGCGCGGTCACGTTGTAGCACATACCCAGATCTGCTTCCAGATTATCGGCGATCGTGACGAACTTGTCGCAGACCACATACCGCAGTCCCTGTCGTTCGATGATTTCAACTTGATGGCCGCAGTTTTTCAAGTGCGCTGCGACGACGTCGACTTTCTGCTGGAATGGATGGACTTCCGGCTGCTTTGGCAGAGTCCCCATAATTTCCTGATGCCCCATGAACGTATCCGCTCCGAAATGCATCAATTCGCTTTTGCCGAAATTGGCCTGAGGATTGAATTTCATCTGCGCACTTTCGCTGCCATACGCGTTCATCAACCCCAGCTTTTCCAGCGTCGGCAGCTTCAGATCCGGGTGATCGCGCAGGATGCTGCGCAGCGTGTTTGCCTTCTCATCGCCCGGACGCACCGTAGCGGCATCCTCCATCGCGCCGATCCCGAAACCGTCCAGCACGACGATGATAAATCGCTTACTCATCCGCTTCACCCCCGCATTCAGGCTTCATTCGCTTCCTGAATGCTTTCTGCCAGAATCCTTAATACCGTATCCGCACCGGAGCGGTTGGGATTGATGCGGATCATATATTCACCATAACGAGGGTCTGATTTTAAGAACGTTCCGGACACGCGGTAGAACATCGGCGCCAGTTCATATTTGGATTCCGCGCCGACCGGATTAGGCAGAGCGCCGCGTTTTTCAGCCGCCGTCAGCACCTTTTTCGCGATCGGCTCAGCAAATTCGACTAACAGCACCTTCGACTGAGCGTTGGCGATGCAGGCCTGCTTAATCCCTTTGACTTCCCCGGCCTGAATGCGTTTGAGCGCTTCTTTTGCTGCGGCATCCGTCAGCGCCAGCATCACCGGCGCGTAGGTCAGACCACGCAGAACCTCCAGCGCTTCCCAGCCCTGCGTCTGGCATCCGCCGGAATAGTGCATCTTCCGGATCCGGTCGATGATCACCTTGCGTCCTACGACACAGCCGATCCCTTCCGGTCCCTGCAGCTTGAACGTCGAGAAGCAGGAGACGTCCGCTCCGCATTCGCATCCGATCTTTTCCACCTTCATGACGCCGTAGTTATCGTCAATCAACACTGGAATATCCGCCGTCTGCTTGATCGTGGCGATCACTTCCGCCAGATGATAGCTGTCGTCAATTTTCTGCCGGCTGTGCTGTACCAGCGCCCCGCGGATATCCGGATTTTCCTGCAGCGTTCTGACGATTGCCGACAAGTCGTTAAAGTTGGATGGCACCGGGACCAGACCAAACATTTCAAAACTGGTCTGGGTTGTCGAATAGGCCGGGGCTTCGTGAATCAGAATCTTCTGACCGCACTCCATCATCGCGCTCAAGCCGTAGCGAATCGCGCCGGTTCCGCTGCCGCGGACCAAGATGCAATCCTCAGCACCGAAGAACTCCGCAATCGCCTGTTCTGCTTTCCGCGTCGTCACCGGCTGATTGCCCGGCTGATGGACTCCCAGATCCCCGCGCGTTAAACTTTCAGTGCCGCGAAAGTGCCGCGTAATGCAGTCGACCAGCTTAAACTGCTTCTGCATCGCCTGTTCCAAAGTCATATTTTTTAATGGGTAAACGTTCATTGTTGTCCTCCTATATTTCGTAACCTTCGATAAAATAGTTGTTCAGATCCAAAAAATACCGTTCGATCAGTTCGTCATGAACTTCCTCAATCTGTTCGGCCAGATAAAGCAGCCGCGCGATTTTTTCACTTTGACTTTCGCACATCAGAAGCGTCGCCATGCCCAAGCCGGACTGCGGCAGCGACAGCGCCGTTGCACCGGCCAGATTGCACACGCGGACATAGCCCTTCCCCGCGGCCTGCTGAATCCTTTGCGTCCGCGCATCGAAATGACCGAACAGCGAATCGCCGAAACCGTCCAGATCAATCGGCCCTTCGGTGATCATAAAGACGTCGCAGCGTTTCAGAAGCGCTTGTAAATACGCTGTCAGTACGGCGCGCGGTGCGGCCGGATCCTCAATCGCAATGACCTGCGCGTCGATTCCCGGATATTCCCGATCCGCCAGAACCCTTCCAGCGCCGGAGGCCGGACGGATGCCGATGGCAGCCTGAATTGCCTTCATCAGGATCTTTTTATCGCGGGCCATAAAGCCGATCGAATTGGCTGATGTGATGTTGTCGGTGTTGGGTTTGAGCTGCTGCAGACGGTCGGCTTCGATCAGCCTGGAAATGAAGCTTAAAATATTGACGCTGATCGCCGGCGCCAAAACGCTGCCCCCGCCGTCGTTGCCGATGCCCAGATCATTGATGCCCGCGAATACGTTGATCGCGGTGCCGGAGGAGGAACCTGACATGAAACGGCCGCTGATCGGATTGATCAGCTCCGTGTCGACAGCCCGGCCGGCCAGCTGAGATTTCTTGTCGATTGTGTGCAGCGTGAAGCCCGCAGGTTCCAGTCTGTGCATCAGCGTATTCGGAATGGAACGCACGTTTTTGATTCCAACCAGAAGCTTTTCCGGATCGCCGTCCAATACCTTGACAATGGATCCATAGGGATTTAGCAATGCGGTTTTATGCTGCAGCGAATAGTTGTCTTTCATCCTGTTTTACTCCCAATTTACCTGAATTTTTCGGCCCTGACTGTCAAACAGCCCGCTGATCCGCGGACAGCCCCGGCTGAGTCCTTCGACGATCGCGACATGGCTGCGGGTTGTAAAAATCTGAGCCCGGAAGCACATCAGCGCGGTATCGGATACCGTGCAGTTGCGGTCGATTTCAAAATGATAGTCGATCGAATCGTCATCGGGCGCCTGAATGTTGAACATCCGCGCGTGCGCGAGATCTCGGCCGACCAGGACATGCGCCATGTGTCCGCGCCGGTAGTGTCCGCCGCCGAAGCAGTACGCCTTGTCCTTATAATTGTGCGAGATTTCCGAAACATAAAGATAGCCGATATTCTCCGGTTCGCGGCTGGCTTTGTGCAGCGGCGTCGTGCCGGTCAGCCCGTGGCCGGGTTCGCCGTTGTTGCCGCCTAACTGCCGGATTGTGGGAATGGAGGCGCAGCAGGTCGCGCTGGGGATGTTGATCAACAATTCATCCGACACTTTATCTTTCAGATAATCCACCGCCCGAAGCAGGCCGCTGACATTGCTTGTGGCTTCTATCTTCTGTGTTTTTTCACTGTAAAGCAACGCTGGAAACACGGTCACGCCGCCGATCCGCACGTGCCTGAGCGACTTGACTTTCGCCAGGATTTCCGGCAGCTGAGCGCTGGAAAAGCCGGCGATCTGACCGGAATACAGGCTGGCGTCGTCATCCGTAATCCGGATCATAAGCGGCTGTACCCGGTTGATTTCCGCGGCTGCCTGATCGATCTCCGCAATCTTTTCAAGACTGTACACCGTCATCACATCCGGACGCGCCGCAATGATTTTCCTCAGCGCAGCCTTGGGCGTCTGAACCAGGTGACCGACGTTGCCCAGATGAATTCCATTCTCAATCATCACCAGCGCTTCCTTGTAATCGACCGCGACGCAGCCGGCAAAGCCCAGCTCCATCAGCCGTTTTGCGACGATTGGATTCCGGCCCAGCTGTTTCAGCATGAAAAACAATTTCACATCATTTTGACGGGCGGTTTCCAGCATTCGCCTTCCATTTTCAGCGATCGTATCGAGATCCAACAGATAGGTGTCGGGGAGAATCAGACCCTGCTGATGCGCATGAAAAGCAAATTCGATCAGTTTTGAATTATTCTGCAGGCATTGATTCAAAAACATAGTCTACCTCCACTCGTTATCCAGGATCCGCGCCGGATTATCCGTCAGACAGCGTTGAATCTGCCGCTCTGAGGCGCCGGCCTGCTTCAGAAGCGGAACGACCCATTTCATCACGCTCAAATACCCGTCTCCGCCATGACTTGTGAAATATGTCCGCCGGGATATATCGTTGCTGAAAAGCAGATGATCGCCATAGCCGGCTTCCATGATCGCCAGCGCATTGCGGGCGCGGGTTTCATCCGGCATGTACGCTTTCTTGCCGCAGGTGTCAAACGCGAGATTCACGCCGTAATTCAACAGCTGGCAATGATACTTTGTGTCGTCGATCAAGTCCTGATGCCCGATGATGATCTTATCCGGATCGACCCCTTCCGCCAGCAGCGTTTCGATCGTTTCCACGGCGGTCGCGCGGCCGGTGTGCGTCGATACCGCCGCCCCGGTCAGCTGGGAAGCGATGCCGGCAGCCTTCAGAATCTTCTTTTCCTCCCCCTCGAAGCGTTCCGGGGACGAGGCAATCTCAGCGATGATCCCGGCCCGGATTCCGGTATCCTCGATGCCTTCGGTCAGCTCCCTGACATACACTTCCGCGATCTGCTGAGCCGAAGCTGTTTTCAGCCACTCCGGGTGATACTGCGTTAAATAAAAACCGGTGGACGCCACGATCGTCAATCCGGTGTCCAAACTGATCTGTTTCAATTTACGGACGTCGCGGCCTAAATCAATCGTGCTGACCTCCACTGCCGCCTGAACGCCCAGCGCCATCATCTTTTTGATTTCCGGCTCGACTTCCGCCGGCGTTTCAATCATGCTGATGCCGTCATGACGGACCCGATCCAGATCCACAATGAAGTGTTCGTGGCATATCGTAACGCCCAGCTTTTCTTTTTCAATATCGTTTAAAACCGTACGGATCATGAAATTTCCTCCTTAAAAAGAAAGAGGCATCCGAAGATGCCCCTAAATGAATACCCGCTATTCAGGTTTTCCTTCAGATTTATCAATCAGAGCCTGCACCAATGCCGGAACTACTTGTTCAGTATGAGTTTTAACATAGCCAAACGCCTTATGATTTCCTGAATAAATGAGATGACGAATTTGTTTTTCATTCGGACAATTGCCTTGTTTGGAAACGGTCAGACAGTTCCCATAGCCCAAAACCATGATCGCCGTCGCAAGCGAGCCGCCGCCTCCGGTCATACAGCTTCCCAAGTAAAAATCCACATCACCGCTTTTCACTTTCCGCGCCGCGATCATATCCGGATCCAGCGAAGCTTCAACAAGCCCCGGGAATTTCTTCTCAATAATCTGTTTCGTTTGTAACGCGGTTAATCCGCAGCATTCAATTTTTAACATAAGCAATTCTCCTCTTTCATTCCATTACAATAGGACTAGTCCAAGAAAGATCATGATGTTGTACAGAATACCGACTGCAACGGCCGCTAACGGGCCGACTGCCGACTTCGGAATCCGCTGTCCGGTGACGTCGTTGAGGACGAAGAAACCACCGACGATCATAAGACCGACTGCACCCCAGGTTGCGTTTGCCGCCAGGAAAGAACCGGCAACCAATGCCAGACCGATGCAGGAAACCATCGCGTCGCGGATATAATCGCCGCATTTGGACAGTTCCGGGAACTTCGATAGCCCCTTGCCCAATAAGCCTAACAGCTGAATTTCAACAAATTCCGCAACAAAGCCGAAGACAGGAGCCAGCCACCAGGTCGGAGCCAGACAGCCGACCAGCATCACCGTCGTCAGACCGACAGCCTGATAAACGCCGGTTGCCAGCGCCGTGGAAACGATCAATGGGATAAACGCGATAATAACGCCGATCATCGCCAGTTCAAACGTGCCCATGTTGCCCGCTAAGACAGCTGAGGACAGGACATACGGCTGATAAGCCTGAGCCAGAACATGAATCCCCAACGCGTTCAGCGCGCCCTGGATGCACAGATAAACCCAGTTGCTCTTAATCCGATTGGCATTCTTCGTAAACAGGTTTTCGGTTTCCGAATCATTTTCCACGCTTTCCGCATTCTTGCTTCCATTAATGGAATAGACAAGCAGGCAGATCATGCCGGCCAGCATCGCAAAGGTGTACGGATACAGGCTGACGGAGATCGAACCGAAATTGACAGCGCCGACCACTGTGCAGAAAATGTAGACGATCGCTTCGATAAGACCGGTTGTGATTCCCTTTTTAGCCCCGAACTGGCTTGCGATCGCAACCGCTGGGAACATACAGAACACCGGCAGCGCCGGGGAGCTGATCTGTGTCAAATCATTTAAGAAGTTATACGGCAGCGCTGTGAATGCAGAATTGATAAAGCTGGTGCCGAAGGCGCACAGCGCGCCATACGCACCGCCGATGATTAACGCGACCCACTTGTTCGGCGACCAGGCGCCCAGGCAGTCGGTAGCGATTAACGTCAGATGACAGGCGATCAGGCCTGTGCCCAGCCACTGGCTGAAACCGGCCAGAACCCAGCCGAAACCCATGCCGGTAACGACGACCGCAAACTCCGCCCGCGTCATCCGGCCTTCCATTAATTCCGGAAAAACCGGCCGCGCGCCGTCGTTGAAGTTGGAAATACATTTGTGCGAAAGCAGGCTTGCCCAGGCACAGATCGCAATCAGAACGATCGCGCGAAACGGCAGTGAAAATTCAAAATTAGTAATGATTCCTTCCATGTTTACCTCCTCTTACTAACATGATTCCCCTTCATTTAATCGCCGCAGCCTTCTGCCAACCGGGCGATTAAATTATTTATGTGAAGCAGCGCGTAATCCTGTTCGGTTTGATTGAAATGATTGCGCGTCGCCGCCATAACATCCTGAAGCATCTGCAGCGATTGCGGATAGCTGTCCAACCCTTCCAGCTCCGCCTTCACCTCCGGCGGCAGCGGTTCGATTTTCTCCCCCGTCGCATTGCGGCCAAAGGCCGCGCACAGATGCGCGATAAACGTATCGGCGTTTTCCTCCTGAAGCTGAATGTGATATTTCTGGTCAAACATCGCGATGATCGCCTGAATGTCGTCAACGTCGGCCGGCTGAATCATGCCGCCCTCCAGATACAGATTCAATCTTTCCGTAAAATCCATTCTCCTCATTTTCCTTTCTTTTTGTTTTTTACCGGCGCATTTTTCGCGGTTTCCACCGGCATGTACCGAAGTCCGAACAGCTTGTCCGTCAGCGCCAGACAGAGCTGATCGGAAAACTGCGTGATCACGATCGCAATCGAACAGGTGACGATCAACGCGACATAGCTGGTCAATGTCCCCAGCCGGCTGCAGCCGTACATCAGCAGACTGACGACGACCGCGACGAACAACATGCGGATGTATTTCAGTTTGCGCTGTGTCGCAGGATCCAGCACCATCACCGCGTGGCAATGCGTGCATTCCCATGACTTCCGCAGCTTCATCTCACTAACCTCATGGATCTTGCCACATCGGTAACATTTGATTTTTTTCATCTCATCCCACCCAATATACACTATTCCGTATTTACAAATTCAGTATAGCCCCAGCAAGTGAGAAAGTCAACAAGCAAAATACATTTTTATGTATTTTGAAGTTCGATTGATTTTTCTTACCTTTCCACTGCCGCCTTCGGCGTTTGACAACTCCTGTCGTTTTTCAATTCTTCTTGAATTTCTCACTTTTCCATTCTGATTCCCGAGATTTAAAGCAGGGCAAGACATAAAAAAAACCAGTTTCTTTCGTCCGCGTCAGAATCTGAGAGACGATCGAAACCGGCTTAATAGCTCGGTGTTATTTTTTCTTCCAGAACCAGGCGCTGGATGTTCAGCACCGTTTCCACGTCGACCAGTTCTTTGATCAACGTCGAAATTTCATTCTCTCGGGCAACGACCAGTACGGCCTCGGTGTTGTCTTTGTTGACCTGCTGGATTGATTTCGTATGGATTTTGACATGTTTATCGTTGGCTTCGTCGATATTCATGACCGTCGCGTCGATATCGCCGGAAATCACGCGCTCGATGATCCGCGAATATTCGATCTCAATAAATTCGACGTTTTTGCCCTGACAGACAAACTGCGTCAGCTCTTTCTGGTCAATCGAGGCAGAATCAATGCCGACCTTCATCCCGTCCTGAATTTCCCGAATATTCGGATTATGGAACATGATTACGTGATTGCTTAAATAAGAGCCTGCGCCGAAACCGACGACGATCTCAATTTTATCCGGATATTTTTCGATGAAATAATTGGCGGCGTATCGGGAAACGACCGCGAAGTCATAACGTTTCTGCAAAACCATGCTGATGCGGTTGACGGAGCCGCGCATGTAGGCAAGATTGATCGGCAGGTCGTAATTATTTTCCATCGACGCGATCAAACCGGAGGCCAGTCCCTCATAACGGCGGCTGTAAGGTAGCGGCATCGTGCCTAACAACATCCGCACGCCTGCAAATTTCAGCAGCACCCGCATGTTCTTTTTCACCAGATAGGAACCCAGATGGCCCTTGGATTCAATCCGCACCGCTTCATGATCCACCAGCGTCTTGATCGCGTTTTGAACCGTGCCGCGGGCCAGACATAACGAATCCACAAATTCGCTGACCGTCGGGATTCGTTCCCCCACTGAATATTTCAGCAGTTCCTTGGATACTTTAATCGTCGCAATCGCATTTTTCCCCATTAAATCTTCATAGTACATCATAGTTTATCTCCGTTTGCTGAACCCTTGCGCGCCAAAACCGGCCGGCGCTCTCTTTCCTGTTATTTTACCATCGAACCGGATAAATTCAAAGACAGGTTCACGCGGCCGATCAAAATTCCCGACTTTCCGCAGATTCCCTGAAAGCTTCAAAATCAGCGTCTTTGCGGATCGAAAAAGAAACGGTCCGTTAAGATTAAGAAGAGAGCGGGAAAATATTCTGATTGACTTCTCAGGGATAATCCGGCGTGCAGAGGCTGAGCGGCGCTGAAATTCATGGGCCGAGGTATTCGTCAATCTGGATCGACAACAGAAAATTCTGGCAATCCTTGGGATTCTCACTGGCAAATCCGCTGATCTGGCGGGCTTTCTGAATCCGGTAAGCCAGAGAGTTGCGGTGCAGATGCAGTGCGGCGGCCGTGTTTGTCGGACTGCACTGGGATTGCAGATAGGTTTTAAACGTCGCCAGAAAATCTGTCTGATGCGTCTGATCAAAGTCTTTTAAGCGCTGAATTCCAGGATGGACAAAATCGTGCAGCGCTAACGCGCTGTGACAGGACAGAGTGTGCAGCAGCGTCTTAAAATAAAGATCGCGGAAAGCAACCAGACCGCTCAGGGCGTCCGTCACCGTCAATCCCCCCTGAAGCATCGCTACGACGACCGGACAGCTGGCGAGGGTTTCGATCGGATCGCTGACGATCATCAACGTCTCGGATTGCAGCGCCAGCGTATTCAGCGCTTCCTGCCGGTCTTCGTTCCAATCCTGCGGATCGAGCAGAAAATACAGATCGTTCTGATATTGAAAACTTTCAATGACCTGCACGCGGCGGTTGATTTCCTCATTGTAGTATTTCAGCGTGCAGGTTTTGCTTTTTGGAATCTGGCTTAACAACAGGCAGAAGCTGCGGTTCAGCAAGTGCGGAAACGCCTGCAGCCGCGAGCGCAGAATTTCGGGATGGAAAAACCGGCCGTGCAGTATATCCTGAATCAGCAGTTCAAATTGCGTATCCGCCTTTTCCGCCGCATTGTTCGCTTTAAACAGCTCGATCTGTAAAAGCAGCGCGAGCTGATCGACAAGACGCACGTCGGTCTGTGTAAACGGACGGTTCAGCTGCAATACCTCAATGCCGCCTAACAGATGCGGCAAAGCGCCGATCGAGCAGCTGATCAACTTGAGCCGCTCTTTGTTGTAATCGACCAGCTGAGCGCAGCGGATATGGTGCTGGCTGAACCGCATGATCGCTGTTTCGACATGGCGCAGATATTCCGGATGTGGTTCCTTGTGAATCAGGAAATAATCGTAAACCGGATTGCCGCAGGGTTCATCGGGCCAGGAACAGATCAGGGAAAACATTTTATCCAGAACATGGATCGGATTCTGAATGTATTGACAGGCGGTTTTCACCAGCGCAGTAATGCCCTCGCCCGAACTCGCCGCCCGTCCCAGCGCGGACAGCGCCTGCGCGTACACGTCGGTGTCGGTCAGCAGCGCAGAGAGCGTCTGGTATAAATCCAGCGCGCTGCCGGTATGATAAACCGCGGCGTTAAAGGCTGGCGCGCTGGCTTCCATCAACAGAAAGAAGCATTGCGGATAGGCCGAAGGATCCAACGCAAACGGCTCAGCCTGGATATACAAGGTCGCGGGCGTCAGCACAGCCGGCAGCTCAAAGATCAGCTGACAGCAGGTGATCGGCATTTCGCCCAAATCCCGCGGAATGGATATGGCATAACCGCCTGCGACAGCGGCGATCAACGCCTGACTCTGCATCATTAATTCTCCCCTTTCAGCGGATGTCCCGCCTGATTTCCCCTTATTTCCCGGTTTTTCGGCATTTTGCACGAAATACTCTGTGAATAATCTAGCAATCGGATGATGAATACGGTTCCATTGCCTTGTTAAAATTATAGCATAAGAGGAGGATCAATACCTATGGTTAAAATTTCAAGACGCGACTTCTTAAAAGGAAGCGGCGCCACCGCATTAACCCTCATGGCAGCCGGATTAGTCGGCTGTTCGGCAGAAAATGAAAAAACCCCCGATGCCCCTGCGTCTTCGCCGGCTCCGGAAAACGACAAAATCGCCGCAGCTTATCTCAATCCGCAGCGCGACGACTACCGCAGCAACACCAAAGAATTGAAAACGTTGTTCTCGCCGCTGACCATCGGCTCGCTTCAGCTCAGCCACCGGATGGTCAAATCGGCAGCCGGATCCGCAACCTATCTGGCCGGATTAACGGATGAACTGCTTCAATATTATATCAATTTCGCCAAGGGCGGCGTTGAGATGATTTATGTGGAAGGGATTTCCGCTTTGGAAATTCCTGCCGACGGCAGCGGCTACGACGCTGAAACCCTGGCCTTCGGTCAGAAGCTGGTCGCGGAATGTGCGAAGTATGGCGCCAGCCTGGGCTATCAGTGGGCGCAGTTCGGCGCCGGGGAAAATGAAATGAGCGTCGAACAGATTCAGGCGATCGAAGACCGCGGCGCGCAGATCGCCAAGGGCATGCAGCAGCTGGGCTTCAAAGCGTTTGAAATCAACGCCGCCGGCTTCAATATGGGCGAACATTTCCTGTCCCGTTTCTACAACGTACGCACGGACGAATATGGCTGCACCAGTCTGGAAAACCGCGCCCGTTTCGTCACGGAGTGCATCGCCAAGATCAAGGAAGCCTGCGGTGCGGACTTCAATGTTCAGATCTTAATCGACGCGATTGAGGAAAACGACAACGTCGCCAACAATCCGACGTTAATGACGTTGGACAACGCGGTCACAACGCCGCGCACAAAAATCACGACGGTAGAGGAAGGCATCGCTTTCGCGAAGCTGTTTGAGGCCGCCGGCGCGGATTCCATGCATTTGCGCTTAGGTCCGCTGGGTCATCACGTCGCGCAGTTCGGCAGCGATCTGTACTTTATCTTAAACGGCATCGAAGGCGCGTCCGGCTTCGGCACGCAGTATGATTTCAAAAAGCACTGGCAGGGCCAGCTGATCGGCGATACGCAGGGCGCCGGCATGCTTCTGAACGTCGCGGCCCGCTACAAGGCCGCCGTCAGCATTCCCTGCGGCGTCGTCACTTACATGGACCCGGCGCACGCTCCGGATTTCTTCGAACAGGCGCTGGAAGACGGCAAGGCAGATTTCTTCCTGATGACCCGGCCGTTAACCGTCGATACCGAATATGTCAATAAGCTGCGTGAGGGACGGATTGATGAGATCGCGCCGTGCACCCGCTGTCTGCATTGCCATATCGGAAGCAACGAAGCCAACGCAATGGCCGGCTATTGCCGCGTCAACGCTTTGACCCAGCGCGTCATGCGTGAAGGCGGACCTGCAGCGTATGAACTGCCGCCGATCGAAAAAGCGAAAAAAGTCATGGTGATCGGCGGCGGCCCGGCTGGAATGGAAGCGGCCCGGATTGCGGCAGCCCGCGGCCACGACGTGACCTTGTATGAAAAGAAAGGGACGCTGGGCGGCCTGCTGGATTTCGCACATACCGTCAAGGGTCCGCATGAAAACTTGCAGGATTTCAAGAACTATCTGATCCGTCAGCTGGAAATCACCGGCGTCAAAGTGGAAACCGGCGTGGAAGTCGACGCCGCCAAGATCAACGCGGAAGCACCGGATGCCGTTATTCTGGCTGCCGGGGGGCTGCGCGACACTTTGCAGGTGGAAGGCGACGGCAGTGCTCCGGTGATCGACATGGAATCGTTCATGTTTACGGAAATGGGGGAAAACGTCCTCATCTACGGCTCCAATGCCCAGGCCTTCGACGCCGCTCTGTGGCTGACCGTTCACAAAAAGCACGTCACGATGATCACGCCGAATACAGCCGCGGAAATGGATATGCAGCAATCGCAGCACGCGATGCGAATGATGACCACGGCGTTGTATTCGCTGGGCTTCAGCGCCTGGCCGCAGGCTTCATTGAAGTCGGTCAATCAGAACAAAGCAGTCATCCTGACCGAAACCGGCGTGGAGATGGAAATCGCCTGCGACGCGATCGTCAACGCCGCCGACATGCTGCCGAACACCAGCCTGCTGGAAGGATTGACCGTAGCGGAAACCTATGCCGTCGGCGACTGTGCCAATCCGTTCAATATCGCCAAGGCGATCCATGCGGGCAACGACGCCGGCCGCGCCGTCTAAGCGCCTAATTCTTTGATGAATCTGAGCCAGAATTGAGGTTGATTCCAGTTCATTCTGAAATCTGACCGGCTCAGGAAGATGAAATAAAAACAGGAATCAAGCCAAATCTGCGCCGCTATGGCCCGGATGAAGCTTGTTCCTGTTTTTTTTATCGTTGTTGCTCAGACAACCTTGCTGCGATCTCTCGTGAATGGAAAATGGTCGGGGAAGACGTTTTGGTTATTCTGCCGCTGTGACCTCAAAATCGCGCTTTCCTGCGGACAGCCGTTGATGATCAGGGTGACCGAATGGCGTCCCGGGTAATGTTTTCTGACGCTTGTGTCGGCAAAGTGTTGTTTTTTTACATATTTCCGTTTCTCGCCTGCCTTTAAGGTAAGCTCGGATATTTTATAGTTTTTCCGACTGCGTTTTCCTTTGGCCTTCATGTAGTCAACCGCATATTCCAGCCGTACCCGAACGTCGGTTTCCGCGCTGAGCACAAAGGAAAAAACCAGATCTTCACCAATTCGCACGACCGGCGTCGTCACAGTGAATTCCGCCGTCTTTACACTGGCATTCTCCGCCAGTCCAAACAGCGCCAGCGCTTCCGGATTTCCCTTTTTCAGCAATGTCCGGCAGCCATGTTTGAGGATTGCGTCTGTGATCGCGTTCTGCCCCTGCCAGCGGCGCGCCGTTTCCAGCACAAGCTCGGGATGCGTCTTGGAAATATCGTTCAGGTTGTTCGCCACGCTTTTCTGAACATACGGCGAGGGATCCGCTTTCAGCAGCTCGAGAATTCGCAGCACCGGCAACGGATTCTGCTTGAAGCTCGCTAACGCCTGGCCCCAGGGCAGCTGCGGACGGCAGCCCTCGCTGGCCAGCCGCCGCACATGCTCACTTTTGTGCTCAGCCCAAACCGCCATCTGCGCCATCATCCGCTTTTCGTCGCGGAGGATGAACGCGCGGACGGCGAATTCCGCCGAAGCCAGCGACGTTATTTGTTCCAACGCCGCCATGGATTGTTCCCAATCCGCTTCCGCCTGGCCGAATACTTCGACATAATCAGGCAAGCACATCAACATTAACCCGTCGCTGTCCGCTGGATAATTCGCCGCGGTCTGCCGCAGAATCGTCACCGCCTGCGAATAGTCCGCAGGCAGATATTTGCCCAGGGCAAGCGCCATCTTCCGGATCCGGGCTTTCAGTTCCAGCGTGTCCCAGTCCATATCCAGAATCTCGCTCACAAAGGCTTCGCTCTCAAATGCAGAATGGTTTTTTTTGATTCTGCGCGCCAGTTCGCCGAGCGAGTCAGCGTTGATTCTTGCTTTCATTAATTCCGCCATTCATTTCTCCTTTATCGAATTATCCACACAGATTTCAAGGTTTCAATCAATCACACAGCTTGCCGAAGCCTGTCCGGCCTGGGTGCAGCGAACGTTTAACCGCACGCGTGTTCCCGCAGGCGCACGAACAATCCATTCTAATTTTCGGCGCAGCGCCGCGGTCTGACCATAGACGCTGGAAAAAGACAGCTCGGTCTGATCCTGTCCATAACCTTCCAGCGCTTCAATTTCACTATGAGCCTGTCCCTGGAAGATCCCAGCGCCTGTCAATTCAATCTGAACCGGTTCCGCCAGCTTCATCGCCTGGCGCTGCCGGCTGATCCATGTCGGCAGATAGCCGCGGTTGACGATCTCCGCCGTCACTTTCACGAAGTCATGCCCCAAAGGTTGAGCCTCAAAACGCAAAATCGCCAGTCTTGGCAGCAGGCAGACCTGACGCAGCGCAAACCGCGTGGCTTTTTCGCATTCTTCGCGCAGATACGCCGGCGGGCAGTTTTGGATCGTAAACTTATAATCCAGCCCGCCGATCTCCACCTCGCCCAGCTGCGGATGCTTCAGCGGCGTCCACGGCTTCCAGGCTTGCGGACAATGAGCGTCGATCCAGGCCAACGTTAATTTCTGCTGCTGCAACTGCTGCGCCTCGCTCAAATCCGGATCCAGCTGATCTTCCACGCTGATCCCGGCCCGGCTCTGCAAATCCCACAGCTCGGCCGTCACTGCGAAAATTCCGCGGTTCAGATAAGCCCAGTCATCGCCCGCGCCGGCCGCATAATCGGTTTCCGTACAGTGAAAGCCATCGTATAAATTCAATAACGGATAACCCATCTCTTCGGTTGCCAGCGCGCCAATCGCATGATAGATTTTCCGATCCAGCGGATCCTGTTCAGCTTCCGAAAACGGTCCCGGCGGATTGAGAATCATACCGCCGCTGGTATGATGAGTAACCATCACGCCGATATTGTGATGAGCGATCAGAAAATCCGCCACCGCACGGGTTTCCGGATTATCCAGCGGATAGTTTCCCGCTCCCGGCTGCTGCGGCTTCCACCAGCACGGATAATTGCGGTTGAAGTCCAGCCCCCATTGGGCTGGGGCCGCTTTAAGAATTTCCCCCTTCTCCCCACGCAGCATGCCTTCCGGCATCACTGTATAGAACACGCCGTCCATTTCATCCGGCCGCCGCCGGCGCAATAACCGCGGTTCTTCCTCATCCGCCGCCCACGCTCCGGTTTCGTCGGGAATCCGCATCCAGCGAATCACACCGTCCTGATCCAGATCCTGCCGGACGACGCCGGACTGTTCTTTCCCTGAAACCCGGTTGACGGAGCGCAGCAGCTGGGGCGTTTTCAGATAAACCTCCGCGCCATCCGGAGAAATCCGCGGGATAAACGTAAACGTATAAGCCCGAAGCAGTTTTGCGATCTGCGGTTCAGCGTGTCCGGTCAACAGCACATCCAGCTGATGCAGCGCGGCCATCGACCCCGTCACTTCCCCGGCATGCGTGTTTCCGTCGATATGCTGCGCCGGTTTCTCATCGAAATCCCCGCAGCTTAAGTCCGTCACCTCCATCGCCCACAAATCGCGCCCTTCCGGGGTTTTTCCCAAGCTCCTTAAGCAGGCAAAGTCCGGGTAATGCTCACTAAAATAGACCAGCCGCGCCGTCAGCTCGGCATAATCCGCATAATGATCATAAGTAAAAGTCGTTTTCATCCCATCAACTCCGTTTCTGATGAAATCAGTGTAGCACCGTTTTTCTCCATCCGCAAAACAAATCCGCTCCCCTCCTTCGTGTTTCGCATTTCCCCGCTGAAAAAACAAAAAAACCGGACAGGCCGGTTTTCCCTTACAATTTTAGCGTCAGGATGTTCAGTACGCCGTAGACGATCAGCGTGATCACGATCGCCCAGGACAGGAAGAACTGCTGGATTAAAATCCACGGATTTGCTTCCCGGCGCACGATGATCCGCTTATGCCGCCGCCGGATCAGCGCGATTAGCGCCAGGGCGTAAATGATGACGCAGCTTAATCCGATCACCCATGAATACTGCACCGGCACCAGCTGTAAAGCGACCGTCTGCAAATTGATTGCGATATGGATGATCACCGCCGGCAGAATTGAATTGAAGCGCATCGTCACAACCGCCAGAAAAGCGCCCAGAAAGAATGAGGGCAGAATGTTGATCAGATTACCGTGCATCAGAGAAAACAACAGCGAGCTGGCGAAGATCGCGAAATAATTACCCATCCGGCCAAAACTGCGCAGGCAGACGCCGCGGAAAATAAATTCCTCGCAAAAAGGGAACACGACTGCCGTCTGGATCACATTCAGGATGACCGCCGGTAATTTTCCCTGCAGGATCAGCTGTGATGATGTGAACTGAATATTGGACCAGCTGAGCACCAGCGAGAGAATTCCGACGATAAAAGTCAGAAGCAGATTCAGTGCCAGACCGATCAATGTCAATTCGAGAATATCGCGCCACTCGCCCTGACAACGCCCGAAAAACCGCCCTGTCTTCATTTTCTTTATCGCGGCATACGCTTGAAAGGGAAGAAGCATGACGATCAGCGTCACGGCGATCCGGATTCCAGCTTCCGCTGCCTGACGGTCAACCGTTTGATAATACGGCTCCAGCAGCGGAACGAGCCGCTGATAGCCAAAGGCCGCGCCGACGGCCAGCGCAAAGACAACCAGAAACGTCAGTCCGACGCCATTGAATTCCCGGCGCAGCTGACGCGGCGTTACCGTCTGAATAATCCGATCGCTCATTGTTCCCCCTCCTTTTCAATCTTCTGAAATTCCACGGTGTAGCCGTCCGGATCCTGAATAAAAAAGGAATACACGGCAAACTGCGGATGCCGCCGGGGAGCGGAAGCTCCCTTCATGTCTTTGAATTTTTCGTACAGCGCGTCGACTTCAGCCTCATCGGCGCAGTTAAAGGAAATGCACGAATAGGCCGGAAGCTCAAAATCCACGCTTTCCACAAAGCCCAGATAGCCATAACCGCTGTCGTAAATATGACAGCCCGGCTGCGTATGCCAAAGTTTCAGCCCTAATTGCTGAATATAAAAAGCATCGGTTGCCGCCAGACTGCGGCAACGATGAAAGACGACCATTGATTCCATAGTGCATCGCTCCTGTTCTCTGATTCAGAACTGTATTGTTTCCATCCCCCGTTTATTAACCGGAGTACGGCGGTCTCTGCTAAAGCGGCAGGATTGGATCTCCTGTCTGTGAAGAAATCCGATTTCTCTGTGCGCTTCACAGTAAAACTTGTTTTTGACGATTTCTCCCCTCGGCCACAGAGGTCGGGGAAAAATCACTTGCTGCGCTGAATGCTTTTTTATTATCGCATATTTTTTTAAGAATGGAAATAGCGACCCTTGCCGCTTTGCGTGCAGATTTAGAAATTCTGCGGTGATTTTATTTCCATCCAAGGTTTACCTGAGGTGCGAACGAGGCTTTCCTACTTTGATTTTCAACGACATCTGGCTTATACTAAAGCTATTGCAAAGAATTAAAAAAGGAGGAATCCGATGCACAAACAACAATGGGAAACGCAGCTGGCTCAGGCGCAACGACGAAGCGCTCAGCTCCATCGCAAAAACTCACAGATCGCCGGGGTTCGCTTCGGTTTATTTTTAATCGCGGCATGGGCTTTTTTTCAAGTCGTCGACGGTTGGAGGGGCTATGGGCCGATCCTGATCCTGAGTCTGACCGGGTTTTGTCTGGCGATGCTGGCGCATCAGAAAAACAACCGGCTCTATCTTGAAGCGCAGGCGCAAATCGAAGTGCTCCAGCGCTGTCTGGCGCGGTTTGACGGCCGTTGGCAGCAGGCGCCGGAAACCGGCGCGGAATTTTTAGACGACGATCAGCCCGCGCTGGCCGATCTCGACGTGTTCGGACCGCGTTCGTTATATCAGTTCTGCTGCATGGCGGTCCTGCCGCAGGGAAAGACGGCGCTGGCGTCCTGTTTTAAAGATTCAGCCGCGGCCGAAACGATCCGCGAGCGTCAGGAAACCGTGACCGTTCTGGCCCAGCATTCGGAATTCATGCTTGCGGACTGGACCTGCACGCACGGTCTGACGCCGCAGACAGCCGCCGCAATGGCTTCCGACAAGCTCAATGAGCTTGTCCAGCCGATCACGCTGCCGATTCCCGGCTGGTTTATCCGCTGGATGCCGGCGGTGACGCTGACGTTATTGGGGCTGACGCTGCTGCGCTGGATCTCGCCGCTGTGCTTCATCCTGATCTTTTTTGTCCAGTCCGCGCTCGCCCTGTTTTCCCTTGGGACCGTGCACAGCCGTCTGCAGACCGTCGCAAAGGTCCGGCAGGGGCTGCAGAACTGCCTGACCCGTTGTCAGAAGCTGGATCAGTCGGAATTGTCCAGCCCCTTGATCGACACGCTGAAAACCCGGATCCGTCAGCCGCAGGGACTGCTTCAGGGCGTAAAGCAGCTCGACGGGCTGTTAAACCGGCTGTCGCTGCAGGCCAATCCGTTTCTCTATCTGCCGGCGCAGTTATTGCTGCTTTGGGATCTGCAATGCGTGGGGGCCTGGAATCAATGGCAGGCTCAGGCCGGGCAGACGTGGATCGCCGTGATGGAACTGCTGGGACAGCTGGAATCGCTGGAATCGCTGGCGCTGATCGCGCTGACGCATCCGCAGACCTGCATGCCGAAGCTGCATGAGGAAACGACGCCGGTTCTGGCATTTACGCAGCTGACTCACCCGCTGCTGGATCCCGATCAGGCAATCGGCAACGATTTCACCCTCGATCATTCGCTGACACTGGTCACCGGCTCCAACATGTCCGGCAAGACGACGTTCATGCGCACGATCGGTCTGAATCAGATTCTGGCCGCAGCCGGCGGTCCCGTCTGCGCGCAAAGCATGGATACGTCCGGCTTTACCGTTTTAACCTCGATGCGGATCCGCGACGACGTCAACGAGGGCATCTCCACCTTCTATGGCGAGCTGTTAAGAATCCGCAGGATCATCGACGCCGTGCCTCAGAAAAAACCGCTGCTGGTGCTGATCGACGAAATCTTCAAGGGCACCAACTCGCTGGATCGGATCGACGGCAGCGCTCAGGTACTTCGCCACCTGAATCACCCATGGATCCGCGCGATGATCACGACGCACGACTTTGAGTTGTGCGCCCTGCAGGAACAAACGGGACTTTCCTTAGTCAACGTTCATTTTGAGGAACATTACCAGAATCAGAAGATTTTCTTTGATTACAAGCTCAAGCCGGGCCGCTGTACGCAGCGCAACGCTCGATATTTAATGAAAATGATTGGGATCACGGATTGATTTTCACTGGTTTTACGATACAATGAGTTCATAGAGATTGGGGGACATACAATGATAGCTATTACACACGGCAAGCTGCTGACCGTCGTCAACGGTACGATTGAAGACGGCACGCTGCTTCTCGACAACGGCAAGATCACAGCGATTGGCAAGGATCTCGCGATCCCGCAGGGAGCTGAGGTCATCGACGCTTCCGGAAAATGGGTGACTCCGGGCTTGATCGACGCGCACACGCACATTTCTACCTTTAACGAACCGCACTGGATGCCGCACATCGGCGATGGCAACGAGGTCACCTCACCCGTCACCGCTCAGATCCGCGGCATCGACGCGCTGAATCCCTTCGACATGGCGATCGGTGCGGCGCGGTCGGCCGGCTTTACGACCTGCTACACCGGGCCGGGCAGCGCCAACGTCATCGGCGGCACCGGCTTGAGCTTCAAGCTGAAAAACGCGGCGACCGTTCAGGAAATTGCGATCGAAGGTTCGGAAATGATGAAAATGGCGCTGGGCGAAAACCCGAAGCGCTGCTACGGCTCGGAAAAGAAAATGCCGATGACCCGGATGGGCACCGGCGCGGTGCTGCGCAAAGCGTTATTCGACGCGAAGCAATACAGCGACGCGCTGGCTGCGGGCAAAGACGTCAAGCGTGACTTTGATTTAGAAGCGCTGGTTCCGGTCGTCCGCGGCGAAATGCGCTGCCGGATCCATTGCCACCGCGCTGACGACATCGTCACGGCGATCCGGATTGCCGAGGAATTCAACCTTGATTACACGATCGAGCATTGCACCGAAGGGTATAAGATTCTGGATTTCTTAAAGGCGAAAAAGACCAAGGTTATCATCGGTCCGCTGTTAATGGGGCCGCAGAAATTTGAGATCTGGGGCTGCCGTCAGGATACCCCGGCCGTCTTTGAAAAGGCCGGAATTGAGGATTTCTGTCTGATGGCGGACGATTCCTCCGCCACGAAATGGCTGCCGGTTCACGTCGGCATCGCAATGCGCAATGGCCTCAGCTTTGAACAGGCGTTAAAATGCGTGACGATCAATCCGGCGAAGCTTCTGAAGCTGGACGATCGGATCGGTTCGCTGGAGGTGGGCAAAGACGCGGACATCGCGATCTTTAACGGCATGCCGTTCTCCAATCTGACGCTGTGCGAACAGGTCATCATTGACGGAAAACCGGAATTTGTCCGGCAGGAGGGTGATTTATGATCGCCATTATTCATGGAAAGCTGCTGACTGTCACACAGGGCGTTATCGAAGACGGCACGCTGCTGATTGATCAGGGCAAAATTACGGCGGTCGGTCAAAATATCGCCGTTCCGGAAGGCGCGGAAATTCTCGATGCTTCCGGCAAATGGGTGACGCCGGGTCTGATTGACGCTCACAGCCATCTGTCGGGGTTAAACGAACCGGCCTGGATGCCTTCGACGATGGATGCCAACGAAATTACCGATCCCGTCACTGCCCAGGTGCGGATGCTGGACGCGTTCAATCCGTTTGACGAAGCGATCCCGAAGGTCAGAAACGCCGGCTTTACGACCTGCTGCACACTGCCGGGCAGCGCCAACGTCATCGGCGGCGTCGGTTTTTCCTTCAAGCTGAAAAACGCGGCGACCGTTCAGGAAATGATGATTCCGGGCACGGAAGTCATGAAAATGGCGCTGGGCGAAAATCCAAAGCGCTGCTATGGCCCGGATAAGAAAATGCCGATGACCCGAATGGGGACCGGCGCCGTGCTGCGGGAAACGTTATTCAAAGCGAAAGTCTACTCGGATAAATTAAAAAAAGCGGAAACAGACTCCAGCTTTTACGTCGAACCGGATTTCCGGCTGGATCCGCTGGTCCCGGTTGTCCGCGGTGAACGCCGCTGCCGGATTCACTGCCACCAGGCGGATGATATCGTCACCGCAATCCGGATCGCTGAGGAATTTAAGCTGAGCTATGCCATCGAGCATTGCACGGAAGGCTATAAGATCAAGGAATTCTTAAAAGAAAAGAACATCACGGCCGTTGTCGGACCGTTAAAAATGGGACCGATGAAATTTGAAATCTGGGGCTGCCGCCAGGACACGCCAGCGGTCTTTGAAAAGACCGGCATCAACTTCTGCCTGACCGCGGACGGCGCTTCCGACACCGTCTGGCTGCCAAGCGATATCGGCATTGCGATGCGTTACGGGCTGAGCTTTGAGACCGCGCTGGAATCCGTGACGATCCGTCCAGCCCGGCTGCTGGGATTGGAAGACCACGTCGGTTCGTTAGAAGCCGGCAAAGACGCGGACGTCGCGATCTTCGACGGCATGCCGTTTGAAAATCTGACATCCTGTCTGACCACGATCATCGACGGGAAAATCGAGCACTGCACGCTGTAACAAAATTGCAGAAGGCGCTGAGAATTTCCCTCCGAAACAAATCCCTGCCGTATACCGATCAAAAATGGAACAGAACTCCATGGGAGCCTGTTCCATTTTTTTTGTGCGCGCAAATGGCGGCTGTACAGGCTGCATCATCCCGGTTGGCATGGTTAAAGGCTGCCGGGGATTGTTCTTTTTGATTTCCAAAAAGATTAATTTTCCTTTACCGATAAATTCCCGTTTCAGGGAGTATTCAACTTGCTTAAACATCATTTGTTTCCGTCAATCTGACGCAGGATTTTTCAGATAATCCAGCTCGTGCAGCCGGTCCTCCAGGGAAGCAACTTTCCGCTCCGCGGCATCAGTCTGACTTGACGCCACTTTATGACGTTGAAAGAAAAAGGCAGCCGAAAAACAAAATAGTCCAAAAATTCAAAATACTGCTTGACGCATTATACTACGCGATATATAGTATAACACGTAAGGAGGTAATCATGGATAGTCAACTAAAAAAGGGATTGTTGGAAATCTGCGTGCTGGCCGCGCTGGCAAAGCAGGATTCCTATGGTTATCAAATCATCAAAGACGTTTCCCAGGTCATTGAGATCTCTGAATCCACATTATATCCGATTCTTAAACGCCTGGAAGCCAGTCACGATCTGGAAACCTATTCCGTCGAGCATAACAGCCGGCTGCGTAAATATTACCGGCTGACGGACAGCGGCCGCCGGCACATCGCTGATTTTCTGGATGATTGGAAAGCGGTGATGACCGTGATCGATTTTATAAAAGGAGAAGTTCACCATGACTGAAAAAGAATATCTTGATGCTTTAAACAAAGCGCTGAAATGGCTGCCGAAGCCGGAAAAAGAAATTTGTTTCAACTACGCCCGGGAGATGATCGAGGATCGAATCGAAAACGGCTTCTCGGAAGCCGAGGCCGTCGCTCAGCTGGAAACGCCCGGGCAGATGGCGAAAGCTTTTCTCGAGGACCGCGGCAGTCTGAAATTTAAATTTTCATTGCCGTTGAACAGCGGACTGACCGTCATTCTGCTCGTGCTGGGTTTCCCCCTGTGGGGCGCCCTGTTATTGGCGGGATTGATGGTGTTGCTGGCAGGCTTTCTGATCGCCGGCTGCGTGCCGTTTCTCTGCGTCGTGCTGACGGTCAGCCTGTTATTCGTCGCGCTGGTCAGCGTCAGCGCCAGCCCGTTTGTAATGGGAACCGTCTCGTTCACGGCCGGCATCATTCAGTTCGGCGTCGGAATGATGGCGCTGGGCGGTTTAATTCTGGCGGCATTAGGCGCGTCGCTCAGTATTCCGTGGTTTAAATCCGCGGTGATGAAAACAGCGCAGAATCTGCGTTCTCTGTTTTTCCAGGAGGTAAAAAAATGGTAATCCGAAATTTTAGAAAAAAGGCGTTGATCGCCGGCCTGTTCTTCGTTCTGACCGGTTCGCTGATCGTGGGCGCGGGCTTGGCAGCCGGAGGTCGTGATGCGTTAGCCGCCGGTCCCTCGAAGCCATGGTACCAGACGATTTGGATTGAAGATGGAAAGATTGTCGTCAGTCTGGATTTCCTGAACGGTTCGTTGTTTCACATCCGCTTTTAAACAGAAAGGAGACTATCCTCATGACACAATTTACTGCATATCAGAAAAAACAGCTCGGCCTGTTCGCCATGCTGACCCTCGCCTTTCTCAGCCTGTTTACCGTTTTATACGCCCGCAATCGCGATAACACGCTGCTTTCGCTGCTGATGCTGACGCCGGCGCTCAGCGCGCTGATCGTCAACAGGCTGACGCATGAGCGCCGCTCCTTGTTTCTGCGGCCAAAATTCAAGCGCAACCTTTCCCGTTATGCGTTGAGCTGGTTTCTTCCGCCCCTGCTGGCCTTTGCCGGAGCCGGACTCTACTTCCTGATTTTCCCATCGCAGTTTCAGCCGCTGGCCTCGCGCTTTGCGGTCAATAACGGCCTTGCGGAGCCGGGTGCGTATGGAAGACAGCTGCTTCCAGTCGTGCTGCTTGCGGTTCTCGTCAATCCCTTCGGCGGACTGATTCCGGCGTTGGGCGAGGAACTGGCCTGGCGGGGCTGGCTGCTTCCCCGGCTGCGCGATGTCCTGGGCACGCGGAAATCCGTCGTTGTAACGGCTTTGATCTGGGGCTTATGGCATGCGCCGATCATCCTGCTGGGCTACAATTATGGAACCGATCATCCGCTGCTCGGCGTGCTGATGCAGCTGTGGCTCTGTTTGATTCAGGGGATCATCCTGGCCTGGCTGCAATTTCGAAGTGAATCTGTGTGGACCTGCGCTCTGTGGCATGCGTCCTTAAACGGGATTGACCGCTACGCCGCTTCAGCCCTGCTGAGCGCGGGCAGCGTTATGCCGTTAGTCGGTCCGGATCTGACGGGGTTGATCGGCGGACTGGGGTTTGTTCTGGCGGCGGTCCTCTGTTGGCGCGGGATTTGCCAACTGCCGAAGCGTTCCAGTACTGCGAAGTCTGACGCTTTCCTCAATTCCGATTTATCCTTGATCCAATAACGTTTGACCGACTGCCTCCAAATAAAAAAATCCGGACAGGAAATGATCTTCCCCGCACCGGATAATCCTGATAGAACACAAGAGCAACGTCTTCCGGCACCCGCCGGAAGCGTTTTTATTTTACTAAAATTGTCCGTTTTTTCCATCGAGAGCCCCTCTTTATCCAGCACCGTGCAGCGCGAACGGGTCATAATCGTCTCGCATGGGAAATCGCATTCCCCACAGGCTGTCAATTCCTGATGAAGCACACCGTCGCGGGTAAAACCATCCTCCGGCTTATGCGCCATCACACAGTCAGGACAGATTCCCTGAATACAGGTCGGACAGCTGCCGCAGTAATAAGCCGCATTTCCCCAACACCGCTCATCCATGGCCCGAATTCTTTTTCATCGTTTCGATTTGTTTCCTTCCTTGTGTTAATCGGAGTTGATCCATCCCCCGCTTATTCTCTAAAGGGCTCACTTTCCTCCATGTTCAGCTGCGCGCGATACTGGATCGGCGTTTTCCCGCAGCGTTTCTTGAAGATCTCCGTGAAATACCGCTCGCTGCTAAAGCCCACCTCGCGGCTGATCTGAGCGATGGTCAGCGTGGAATTCTTCAGATAAAAACGGGCTTTTTCAATCCGCAGGCCGGAGATAAAATCGGGCAGGGAGCTGCCGGTCTGGCGGTTGAATTCGCTGCTTAAATGACTGACGTTGGTATTGGTGTACTCCGCGACCAGCTTCAGCGAAATATCCTTACGATAATTCTCATGGATAAATCCCATCGCCAGCAGCACCTCGGGCGAATACCATGGCCCGCCGTTTCCGTCCTTATACAGCCTGCGGATCTGATTTTCCAGATGCGCCTGATATTCGCTGAGTGAGAAAAAATCCTGCGGTCCGAAATTCAGATCCAGCGTTATCCCGTACACCTTGACAAACAAGCTCAGCGTCGCGATCACAAAGGTGTGCGCCGCCCGGCAGCAGTTCATATCGAGCGAGCTGCGGACAAGATGATCAAACACATAATTCACCTGTTCCAGCACTGCCGGCAGATTCCCCGTACACAGCTCGTTGCGTAGCCGCCGGCCGTTTTCATAGATCGCCAACACCCCCGGATCAATCCGCTGCTGCAGCACCTGCTCGGTAATCACCGGACACGCGACCTCAAAGAAACGCAGATCGTTCAGCTGCCGGGCTTTTAAATAAGCCGGATGCATGCCTTCATAGCCGTGGTAAGGCCCGGCCATCGACGTCGCGATAAAACGATGATTTCCCGGGGCATAAGGCGGACGCGCGATAAAATGCCGGTGAAGCTGTTCACACACCTGTTCCGCACGGATCGTGCAGTCTGAATCCCGGCTGAACAGCACCGCCATTTGTTTGGAATTATCGACCTTGATCAAAAAGCTGTTTCCCCGGCAATGATTTTCCGTTAACAACGCCTCGATTTCATCATAGATGACGTACGTATTTTCCACCTGCCGCTGAAAAATTTCAGAATCGTCGATCAGATTATATTTCCTGTCAATCCCTGTGATGCAGAAATAATAATCAGTCAGATCAAACCGCAGCGGAATCCGGTTGTTTTTTACAAAGCTTTCGATCAACAGCTCATTGTCATCCCACAGACAATAGTTGATCAGCATGTTGTCGCGGACAAAGTCCGTCGACGCTTTTTCCAGCAATCTTTTCTCTTCCATGGTGTAATCGTACCATGATTTCAGGAATTGCAGAAGAGACAAACGGAAATTTTTGCCAACGCAAAATTTTTCGCAGGTCATGTTCAATTTTTATCATGATAAAATATGAACATAAAGGGAGGAAAATGAAATGAAAAAGCTGTTAGCACTCGCAACGGCGGCCTTTTGCGTTCTTAGCTTAGGCGCCTGCGCAACCACCAACGGCGGCACGTCTGCCCCGGCAGCCGGCGGTTATACCTTCGCGGATACCGTGAAATGGGATGCGGAATATGACGTCGTCGTCGCCGGCTTCGGAGCGTCCGGAGCCGTAACTGCCAAGACGGCCGCAGAGAACGGCGCATCCGTTCTGATCGTCGAGAAATGCACCGAGGGGGAAGCTGGGGGCAACTCCAAGGTCGCCGGCCAGCTGTTTGCCTATGGCAACGGCAATGTGGAAGAAACGAAGAAATATTATCAGGCGCTGGCCGGGGATACGGAAGTTCCGGAAGCCTCGCTGGACGTCATCGTTAACGGCGTCGCCAACATGGCGGAAATTCTCGTCAACGATTTCGGTTTAAACAAAGACGATTTTGTCGACTGGACGGGATTCCCGGTCATCGGCGTCATGTCCCCGGAATATCCGGAATTTGAAGGTTCCGAGACGGTCGGCTTATGGACGACGCATATGGGAACCAGCGATTCTCATCTGTATCAGATCTTAAAAGAACAGGTCGTTAAAAACGCAGACAAGATCGACGTCTGGTTTGAAACACCGGCAACTGAACTGATTCAGGATCCGATGTCCGGCACGATCATCGGCGTGAAGGTAACCCGTGACGGCCAGGAAAGTCATATCCGCGCCCTCAATGGCGTCGTCTTATGCACCGGCGGCTTTGAAGACAACAAAGAAATGGTTCAGAACTATATTGGTCTGACCGACTATGCCCCGATCGGCGGTCTATACAACACCGGCGACGGCATCAAGATGGCGCAGGCCGTCGGCGCCGATCTGTGGCACATGCATGTTTACGAAGGCGGCTTCGGCTTAGGCGGCGTTTCTTTCAACGTCGAAGAAGGCCAGCGCGCTTCGCAGATTCAGGTCTTAAGCCAGGGGCCGCTGAACACCGGCGCGCTGGTTCTGCTAGGCATGGATGGCGACCGGTTCGTCAACGAATCCGTTCCAGTCCGGCATGGTCATGTCTACATGAACGGCACATGGCATAACCCGACGTATCCAGATAAAATGTGGACGGTTTACGATCAGACGCAGGCCGATCTGATTGCGGAAGCGGAAGCCATTCCGGAACAGTTCCGTGCTCAGGTCGTCGAGGCTTCCTCGCTGGAAGAGCTGGCGGAAAAGACCGGCATGAAAGTGGATCAGCTGAAAGCGACGATCGCGAATTTCAACGATTACGCCAAGCAGGGTGTTGACGAACAGTATCACCGCGATGGGGAAACGATGCGGCCGTTCGACGGCACAAAGTATTACGCCTTCCCGGTCAAAGCCGAAATTTTGAACACTCAGGGCGGTCCGAAGCGCAATGAAAACGCCGAAATTCTGGACGTCAAGGGCAACCCGATTCCGCATCTGTATTCCGCGGGCGAAATGGGCGGCATCACCTCTGAACATTATCAGGGCGGCACCAACCTGGCGGAATGCATCATCTTCGGTCAGATCGCAGGCAAGAACGCTGCAGCGGCCAAGGACGCACTGCCGGAATACACGCTCGCGCCGAAGGTGGAATCCACGCCGACCAAGCTGGGCGAAGTCACCGATCTGAACAAAGAAACCAGCTACGAAACCAAGGATAACGAATATATCGGCGAAGGCACCGGCATGGGCGGCAAGCTCGTCGTCAAAGTCACGATGGACGGCGACAAGATCGCTAACGTTGAAATCGTTGAACATTCCGAATCCGAGAATATTTCTGATCCGGCTATCGAACAGCTGCCAAAGGCGATCGTTGAAGCTAACGGAACAGAAGTCGATACGATCTCCGGCGCGACGGTTACTTCCAAAGCAATCATCGAAGCGGTCAACAACGCTTTAGCTCAGGTAAAATAAGTTTCAGCTTCTGATCTTGTTCCAGGAAGCAAAGCAGCGGTCTGCATCAGGCCGCTGCTTTTTTTATCTTAAGATTCAAAACGTTCGCTCAGCCTGCGCCTGCAGGGCCTTGTAAACGCATACTATCCCATGTCTGAAATCGCTGAGGCCCTTAAAATACACGTCCTCGCAGTATTCGTTGTCCGCTCATTCATGGAGTGAACACAAAGATCTCCCAAAAAAAGACCGGATTTTGATCTGAATGATCAGCTCCGGTCCGGAATTCAATTTGATCGAGACGGACTTTCCAGATAGTCCAGACATGCGTCAACGGTATCGAACAGTCTGCTTGCGGCGGCTTTGACTGCTTCCACACCCGAGCTCATCGCAAAGCCGTTCAATCCTTCAATCATCGGAAGATCGTTATAATCGTCGCCGATGACATACACTTCGTTTGCTTTCAGCCAGGCTGCCGCCGCTTCAACGCCGGTTTGTTTCGATACACCCCGGGCGACGATATCCAACGTGCCGCGGTTGAGATAGCTTTCCACCGCGTCGCCGAACTTCTCCTGAATTTCCGCCTGCATCTCCGCCATCCGGCCGCGGTCGCTGATCCAGGCCGCCATCGAGATCATCCGGCCTTTCGCCAGCACCATGGCCTCGCTGATCGTTTTGGCGAAAAACTTTTCCCGCCGCTCTAACGAACGCGGACTCTGCACGATGTGCTCGTTGACATGATAACCGCTGTCCTCGCCATTACAGAAGGTAAATGATTCAAAATCCGATTGTTTCAGATATTCAATTAAAGCGCAGGCCCGGTCAAACGGAATCCAGTGCGCCGCTAAAATGTTCTTTTCACGATCCGCAATCAGCGCGCCGTTGGAACAGATGAAGACGTCCGGGTCGACCTGATTGTGATGCGCTTCGTCAAAAATCGTATTTAACGCGCGGCCGGTCACAATCCCGAAGCGATGTCCATGTTCCTGAAACCGGGCGACCCGCGCGGCGGTCCCCGGGTCCACCTGCGGCGCTAACCGCAGCGTTCCATCATAATCCGATGCTAAAAATTTCATAAAAGTTTCTCCCCCTGTCGTTGAATTTTTACAGTCTTCGCCTGCCCGATCGTTTTCTTTAAAATGGTTGAAATTCACATTTCATTTCCACCGAAGGCCGCAAAAAAACAACGTTCTACCGTCCTGTTTTTTGCTTACGCGTTTGTCTGAATCCAGTTGTCGATCAATTCGATCATGTTCGCGGTGTTGCTGACAACGGGCTTCGGCTGAAATGTCTCAGCCTGCTTCAGCACCTCGCCCAGCCGGTCGAAATCGTGCAGCGCCAGCAGATACCCCTGCCGCTCAAAGCTCGACACAATCTCCGTCTGATGGTCGTTGTGGTGTTCGTGATATTGTGCCAGCCGCGGCGCGGCGATGATCTTTTTTCCCAGCCGCAGTCCGGCCATAATTGTCCCCACTCCGCCATGCGTGATCAACAGATCGCATTGGGCCAGCAGCTGATCAAACTGTTCCATCGGAATCAAATCAAACAGCTTCATCTGTTTGGATTCAAAGACCGTGCAGCCGGCCTGGACGATGACTTCATCGTTGATCGTCCCCTTCTCCAGCTGTGTTTCAATCGCTTCCAACAATCGCGGGAAGGCTTTGTCCTGCGTACCTAATGTTACTAATATCATTAAAAAATCCACCCTCCCATCACAGCGTTCGGATACAGCTGCAGCATTGATTCCCATTGGACGACAAACAGATCGGCGATCGGATAAACCAGCTTGCCGGCTTCCGTCTGCGTCGTGGAATTGGCGAACGTCTCAATCCAGATCACTTTCTTTTTGAAGAAATGTGCGATAAAACACATCGGCACCGCGGTATGCGTTCCGGTCGTAATCACGACGTCCGGACGGATGCGGATAAACAGCGCGAAGCTTTTGAGGATATTCCACGCAAAAATAAACAGATACGGCAGCAGATGCTGCTTTGTGCCGTAAGCCAGATAATGCATACGTTTTCCATATTTTTGTTTTAAGGAAGCATTCGATTTTGTCTTTTCCGTAACTAACGAAGCTTCGTAGCGTTGAAACAGCGGCTCCAGCTGCAAGAGCTCGGTTAAGTGGCCGCCTGTTGAAGAAATAAAGAGGACTCTTTTCATGGTCTATCACCTGCGCATAAAAATAAAGAGTGGAGTTCCACTCTTTATTTTACATTATTTTAAGCTGTTTTTCACTAATTCTGTAACTTCTTTGAGATTGCTGCACTGCAGGGCCTTTTCCGCCATGATTTCCATTTCCTTTTTGGACAGGGAACGGATCATCTTGCGGGTGCGCAGAATGCTGGAAGCGGACATGGAGAATTCATCCAGGCCCAGGCCTAACAATACCGGCGCCGCCAGCTCATCGCCGGCCATTTCGCCGCACATGCCGACCCACTTGCCTTCCTTGTGCGCGCCGTCGATCGTCATCTTGACCAGACGCAGGATAGACGGGTTCAGCGGCTGATACAGGTAAGAAACCTTTTCCGACATCCGGTCGGCCGCCATGGAATACTGAATCAGGTCGTTGGTGCCGATCGAGAAGAAATCGGCTTCCTTGGCGAACTGATCGGCCAGAACCGCAGCTGCCGGAATTTCAACCATCATTCCGACTTCGATATGATCGGAAACGGCAACGCCTTCGCTGACCAGCTTCGCCTTTTCTTCTTCAAACAGGGCTTTGGCCTGACGGAATTCATCCAGCGTCGCGATCATCGGGAACATGATGCACAGCTTGCCGTAGACTGAAGCGCGGATTAAAGCGCGCAGCTGAGTTCTGAAAATATCAGTTCTGTCCAAGCACAGCCGAATCGCACGGTAGCCTAAGAACGGGTTCATTTCTTCCGGGAACGTGAAGTATGGCAGCTTCTTATCACCGCCGATATCCAGCGTCCGGACGACGACCTTCTTGCCGCCCATGCCTTCCAGAACCGCTTTGTACGCTTCAAACTGTTCTTCCTCGCTTGGGAAGTCCAGTTCGCTGTCCATGTATAAGAATTCCGTGCGGTACAGGCCGACGCCTTCGCCGCCGTTGTTCAAAACGCCTTCAACATCCTTCGGCGTTCCGATGTTGCCGGCCAGTTCAACTTCATGACCGTCCATCGTCACGCTCTTGGCGTCTTTGAGAACCTTTAACGCTTCTTTTTCAGCCTTGAACGCTTCCGCCTTGGCTTCATATTCTTTGACCTGTTCCGGCGTCGGATTCAGAATAACCTGACCCGCAACCGCATCCAGAATCAGCAGATCGCCCTGGCTGGCCTGTTCCATGATGCCGGCGCAGCCGACAACAGCCGGAATTTCCAGGCTTCTCGCCATGATCGCGGAATGCGACGTGCGGCCGCCGGTCGCCGTGGCGAAGCCTAATGTATACTGCTTATTCAGCTGGGCGGTATCGGACGGCGTTAAATCTTCCGCCACGATGATGACTTCTTCATCAATCGTCGTCAGATCCGGGATGACCGCGCCGACGATGTTGCATTTCAGACGGAATGTAACGTCTTTGACATCGGCAGCTCTTTCCTTGAAATAATCATTGTCCATTGACTCAAACATGGAAATCATCATGTTCGCGACGGTTTCCGTAGCGAATTCCGCGTTGCAGCTTTCATTCTTGATCATTTCCTCAATCTGTCCGGACAGTTCCGGATCGTTCGCCATCATCAGATGAGCGTCGAAAATCGCCAGCTCTTCCTCCGAAAGTTTTCCTTCCGCTTTCGCCTTGACCGCTTCAATATCTGCCTGCGTCTTGACCAGGGCAGCCTGGAACTTCGCGACCTCCGCCGCGCTGTCACATTCCTTCTTCTCGATATTCAAGACCGGCTGTTGGAGCTTATACACTTTTGCGATAGCGATTCCTGACGATGCTGCGATACCTTTTAACATACTGCTTCCTCCTAATTTGATATCTCTTGCGACAAATCCAGCACATCCTGAACGGTACTCAGTTTCAGCATGGCTTCATCCTCAAAGGTCAGGTTCATTTTTTCCTCGAAATTTAAGAGAATTTCCACCAGATCCACGGAATCAATGCCCAGCTCTCTGAGGTTGGTCCGGGGTGTAATTTCGGCGTTGTCTTTCACCTTTTCAGCCAACAAGGACCTCAACAGTTCAAACGTTTCCATCTTTCCACCTCTACAGGAAATGATATCATTTTTTACACGTTCAGGCAATCCATAAATTCATGGATCGCCCGCTGGCGAAGCCGGTAAAACGTGCTTTTCGGATAGTAATTATAGAACCAGCCGTCAGCGCTTTCATCCAGAAATTCCCGGACGATGATTTCACGATAGGTTTCCGGCATCGCTTCCAGCGCGCTTTCGTACAACGCAACGGTCAATTCATCGCATTGCTGCTGATCTTTATGCTCCTGCTTCTTCTCCGGCGCAAGAAAACGGCTCAGTCTCAGGCGCTGGCATGATTTGCGGTAACATTGGGTCAGATATCGGATTACCCCTTCCTGTTCGCGGCTTTTGAGCGGTTTGTTCATGGCGTATCCTCCTTCCGGGATTTTATGCCCGCTATTATACTTATTCGCGCAATTTCGCGAAATTCCTTGTTTTTTCTCGTTTATCGTAAATTTTTTTATTTCCCGCGGACTTTTTCACTGATTTTCCAGCTTAAACTTTACAAATTGCCGATTTTCCGGCTCCTGTACAGTTTACAATACGGTTTCATCGTGACAATTATTCCGGTTTAGATTACAATAATGACGGAGGTTTCACATGAATAAAACAACGATATCCATACCTAAAATACTCATTTCCTTAATCGTTTACTTCACCCTGCCGCTCAGTGCGGCCTGGCTGAACCAGTTCGTCGATTCCATGACGATCACGTATACGTTAATCTTCAGCGCTGCCGCGTTGGTTTTAGTCAGTCTGAACTGGGATGTTTTCAGTCTGCACCTGCGCCGGTTTACCGGAAATATCAAAGACGGCCTGTTGTTTACGGTCATCTGCTTCATCACAATCGTTCTTCTGCAGTTTGCCTCTCATTTCGTCCTGCATCCGGGACCAGTAGAGCTGGAACGCGAAATTCTGCTTCACTACACCTTCTTTATCCCGGTGATGGTCCTGGCCTATTCCGTCTGTTACGCCCTCAGCTTTACGCTGGCATTTAAGATTTTTGTCGACCGGATTCACCTGCAGGTCAGCGAGTCGATGACAATTCTGATCTCCGGCTTCCTGTTCGGCTTTCTGTGCACGGCCAGTCTGCTTCCTGCAACCTTCGATCTGTTTGTGCGGCAGTTTGGTTATTTCTTTTTAACCTCCACGCTGGCTTCCTATGCGTACAACCAGACCCATTCGATCATCCCGATGACGCTGGCCTATTCGCTTGTTCTGCTTGGGAACATTCTATTGATTTTGCTCTAATTTACCCTCGTCTTGCAAAGCAGCGGAATTTCCGCTGTTTTTTTATTGTCCGATAAAAGAAATACGCTGAAATAAGCACAAATAAGGAAGCGTGAATTGTTAGGAATTCCCCTTTTTCAGGGAAATTTGCTATAATGAAACCAGTCGTATTGATGACCGGAGGGCTTGCTCATGACAACATCCTCTTTCAATGATGAACACCGTTTACCCGCCTCCATTCTCAGCGTGGATTGGAACGATTGGATCACGTTTCTGCACGCTCAGGATGCGCCCGCAAAACTTGCGGCGCTCCAGCGGATGCTCAAACCGCTGGTTCCTGATGAAATCACGCTGTTTTGCCGTTCAGATTCCGTCTGGACGTGCTGTTGGGCAGGGTCAGACAGAAAATCCTGGCCGGACGAAATCACGCCCGATAACGCCTGGAATACCTTATCCGATTTAACGCTGCTTCCCGGCGGTAAAACGATCTGGCTGAAATTGTCACAGACGCCGCCGACGCTGCTCAAGCTTTGCCGCGCGCAGCCCTGGTCAGCCGCTGACTGCGCCTGGATTGATCCGCTGCGCTTTCTCGCCTGCGCTCATGCCAACGCCTTCGGGCAGCTTCAAAGCCGGCATCATGAAATCCGCGTTTTTCATCAGATCCTGGATCAGATTCCCACGCACTTATGGATCGCGGATGCCAAGACGTATGAAATTCTATTTATGAATCGGGCGATGAAAGCAGCTTTTCAGCTGGATTCTCCCGAAGGTCAGCCGTGCTGGAAAATCCTTCAGCGTGAAATGAATGGCCCCTGCCGCTTTTGTCCTCTGCCGGATCTGCTTTCTCAGTCAAAGACAGCCCTGCCGCAGAAACAGGGGATCAGATAAACACGCTAAACCAGCGCATCTATTGCAATCATGATAGTCTGATCCCCTGGATCGACGGACGGCTTGTCCATTTTCAGCATGCGATCGACGTCACGGAATCCCACCGTCTGCGATTGGACGCCGATACCGACGCCTTGACACTGATTCCCAACCGGCGGGCTGGTCTGCGCAAGCTGGAAGAACTGCTTGAACAGGTCGGACAAGGCGAGCTCAGCATGACGGCGGCGATGCTGGATATCGACCAGCTTAAAATGGTGAACGATCAATTCGGCCATTTGGAAGGCGATCTTTTAATCTGCCAGATCAGCCGGACGATCGCGTCCCTGCTTCCCCAGGAGGATTTGTTTTTCCGGCTGAGCGGCGATGAGTTTATCCTCGCTTTCGTCAATCAGACGACGGATATCGGATCCGCCTTACTGAATCAGGCTCAGCAGCGGCTGCGTCAATGGGGAGAAACGGAAAAGAAAGCCTACCGCTGCAGCTTCTGCTTTGGATTGATTCCGGTCAATGCCGGCACCCAGCTATCCTGCAGCACGCTGCTCTCACAGGTTGACGACGCGATGTATACGCAGAAGCGGCTGCTTCACATCCAACTCAAGGAATCGGAAAAAGCGCAGATGCAGCTTGCCGATTATCATGGGGAAGTTTCATTCCGCTACGATTCCGCTTATTTATATGATGCGCTGGTGGAAAGCACCGACGATTATATCTTTATCAACAACATGCACGACGATGTGTTTCGTTATCCCCAGGCGATGGTTGAAGAATTCGGCCTGCCCGGTCAGATTGTACGCAACGCCGCGGCGGTGTGGGGTGAAAAGGTGCATCCCGACGACAAAGCGGCATTCTTGGAAGCCAACCAGATCATTCTGGACGGCCGCGCCACCTCGCATAATGTCGAATACCGCGCCCTGAACCAGCGCGGGGAATGGGTATGGGTCCGCTGCCGCGGCAAGGTCATCTTTGATGATAATGGAAATCCCGTGCTGTTTGCCGGGTTGATCTTCAACCTGAGCCGGAAAAACAAAACTGATCGGATTACCGGTCTGTTCAATAAAATGGTCTACCGGGAGGAAGCGCAGCGGCTGTTAAGCCGGCGTCCGGATACGCCCTTAGCGATCATGCAGCTCGGATTGGATGATTTCAGACACGTCAACGATTTATACGACCGCAGCTTCGGCGACGAAGTCCTGCGCATCAGCGCTCAGCGGATCATGAGCCTGCTTCCGGAAAACGCCGAAGTTTACCGGCTGGACGGCGACGAGTTCGGCATTTTGATCAGCGGTTGTCAGACTGAAGAAATCCGCAAAATCTATAAAAAACTGCAAACTGCCTTTGATCAGCAGATGATCTACGAAGGCCAGCGCTACTATTGCACCCTTTCAGCCGGCTGCGCGGTTTATCCGCAGGACGCCAAAGTTTTTTTAGAGCTGGTCAAAGCGGCCGGCTACGCGCTGGAGCAGGCCAAGCTTAATGGAAAAAACCGGCTGGAATTTTTCACCCGGCAGATCCTGGCGCGCAAAATCCGCTCCCTGGGCATCATTGAAAAGATGCGCGAATCCATAGCGCAGGAATATGCCGGATTCTTTCTCATGTATCAACCGCAGGTCAGCGTCACAACCGGCCAGTGGATTGGCTTTGAGGCGCTGGCCCGCTGGCAGAAGGCGCCGTATGGCTATGTTCCGCCTGACGAATTCATCCCGTTATTGGAAGAAAGCGGCATGATCGTTCCAGTCGGCCGATGGATTTTCCGGCAGGCTTGTGAAAAATGTGCACAATGGTCCAATCGGGAACCGGCGCTGACCATGAGCATCAATTTATCCTACCTGCAGTTGACGGAACCCGATTTCATTGATTATATGCAAGAGACACTCGCCGCAACGCAGGTCGATCCGCACCGGATCATTGTTGAAATGACGGAATCGGTGATCGCCTCGCGCGCTCATGCCTTAGAACATCTGTTCCAGCGAATTCATGATCTGGGAATTCGGATTGCGATGGATGATTTCGGTACCGGATATTCCAGTCTGGAAATGCTGAAGAAGATGCCGGCGGATATCGTGAAGATAGACCGGGCCTTCGTGCACGACGTCGACGCCAGCAATTTCGATGAATCGTTTATTCAGTTCATCGTGGCAATCTGCCACAAAGTCAACATTGAGGTTTGTGCCGAAGGGGTGGAAACGGAAGCTGAATTCCAGATCTTATATCCGATGAACGTCGATACGATCCAGGGGTATTATTTTGGCAAGCCAATGCTTGAGAATGAAGTCGAGCAAAAGCTCCGTTTGATGGAAAACGCCGAATCCGGCGGGATACGGTAAGAACGGCTGATCCGGGCTGGACGATGTGCGGACGGATTGGAAGCCAGGCGGAAGCAACGCTTCCATTCTGTTTCGCTTTCGTGCCCGGCAGGAGTATGCTTTTCTTAATTCAGCTGGCATAATCGAGATAATGAAAACAGGGTTAAGTCCCTGTTTTCATTTGCGGTCGTTCTTCTTTTCCGGATCAATTTCCCCTGGCGATCAAGCGGGGCATCGTAAACTGTCCGGCCGCCAGTGTCAGCGTCTATAATCGTCCCTGCCGAAAAGTTTCGATCATCTGATGGCCAAGACTTAACGGATCCGGATTTTCCGGAATTTCTTCCGGTTTCATCCAGCGGGCAGCGGCAATTTCCTCCGCCTGCAGCGTAAGCTGCGGACTGCCGTCCAATTCAGCGGTAAACGCCATCATCTGCGTCGAGGAAAACGCCCAGGGTTGTGAACCATAATAGCGCAGGTTCTTCACTCGCAATCCGACTTCCTCCGCGACTTCCCGCACTACCGCCTGTTCCAGCGTTTCGCCGATTTCAACGTAGCCGGCAACCAGGGCCATCCGCCGCCCTGTCGAATGGCCCTGCACGACAAGCAGCCGGTTCTGGCTGCGGTCGATCACCGCCGTGATCACACAGGGCGAGATCTGCGGATATTCGACATGGCCGCAATGCGGACAAACGCGGGCCCGTTCCCGCTGACTGTCGCATAACGCGTAGCCGCAGACACCGCAAAAGCGCCGGCTTTTCCGCCAGCGCTGCAGCTGAAGCGCGGTAATTCCGGCCATTGCCAGTGAATTCGGCTTCAGCTCACGGAATCGGGCTGCAGGGATCCACTCCAGAGAAGGCAGCTCTAACGCAGTTTCATTTAAAAAATAGGCCTCTTCATCAATTCTGAACAGATAAACCAACGACTGCGCCGCCGCTGCTGAAAACGGCAGTTCCGCAAACTGGGGAAAGTCCAGCCCGGCTGGCCGCCGGATCATCGCAGCCTGATCGTTCTGAAACGTCAAAATTCGGTCGGTTGCCCGGGGCGTCCGGGGTTCGTATTGATTGTAAAAGTGATGCGGATTGATTTCTTCGATCATGATTGCCTCCTGAGTATCATCAGGATTATATCATATTCATCCCAAAAAAGGCGTTACCACCAGAAAAAGACCCGCGGGCCGCGCAGCTGCAGCGTCGCGGCAGACGCCAGATGCAGCGACAAACGAAGCTGTTCCGCCCCCGCCGGGATAGGGCGGCTGTGATATTTCCATTGCCAATCCGGGCCGGCGATCAGGGAAATTTGTTCTTCCTTCACCAGCCTTCCGTTCTGTTTCTGATACCGCAGCCTGATCTGAACCGGCACCCTGCGGTTCGCCCGCATCCAGGCGCTCAAATGCAGCTCGCTGCGGTCTTTGACCCAGATCGGCAGCGCATAGTTCAGCTGTGTGTTTCCATTGCGTCGGGTATGCGACATCACGCACGCATGATAGCCCTGAGTTGCCGGGTCCTGCCAGCGGACATTTCCCTCATGCGTGAAATATAACAGGGAATCGTCAGGACCGGGACGAAACTGCGCGTTGTGCAGATGATTCATCATAATGAGATCCTCCTTTAGAAATCCATGATTTCCTATCCCATCGTATGATCGCCGGATCATTCCTTCTAAGCGATTCGCCGTCCGCCAACAGAAAAAGATCGCGAAGTTCCGCGATCCGTTCTTTCTTCCGTTTTTCCCAGCGACGATGGCGCTATGGCTTGATATAGGCAAAACCGGCCTGCTGCTTTTGAGCCAGCTCAATAACCCCAACGGGAACCACCAGCGTCTTTTCTATCAAATCCTTTGGGTCCAGCGCCTGAGCCCGCAGAGCATTATGACAGGCCGCAAAGACAACGCCTTCCGCTTTAGCCTGCGCCATGATGACATAGAGCGAATCAGACAGAATCCCTGGCAGATATCCCCGAACGGCCGGGCCGTTGGCCAGCACCTCAATTTCATAGTCCTTTTGATTGTGCTGCAGCCAGTCCAGCATGTTGCGGACATTGCCCAGCGCCATCGCCCAGGCCTCCATCGCATCGACATGATAAATCACTTTCATGCTTTCGCCTTCCTTCTGTGTTCTATTGTATCACAGTCGAAGTCAAAGCCGGCAAAGTTGCATTACGCAAGGAAAAATCAAGCCTTGCAGTTTTTGATATGGGCTTTCAGCTTCTTCATCGCCCAGTCGTAATGGCTGGACGTACAGCTGATGAAATAGGATCCCAGCGTGCTGCCGCCGACCCAGGCATAGATGCCCTTGGCAAACAGCTGCTCGTTGGTGAAGGTTTCGGCCAGCGCCATGACAGCCTTATGCGACTGATCCAACTGTTTCCTGGCCTGTTCCAGCGTCGTTGCCTGATGTTTTTTCCAGAAGCCGACATTCATCACGCCGTAGGTTTTCCAGTTATAGGGTTCAGGGATAAACGGCCTGGCCTCGCCTTTTTGATTTGCGTCAACCCAGTTTAAGAGCAGCTGATGCCATTCATAGAGGTGAATCAATACATCTTTCAAGTTCTGATCCCGTTTCCAGTGCGCTTCCTTTTTCTTTTCGTCATGCTCAAAATGGAACGGCGTATTCAATTCAGTTTCCGTCATGGTATCGATCAGGTTCAGCAGCTTTTCATAATTGGTATCCGCAGCGAGAATCAAGTCTTGTTTCGTTGTTGGCCGGCTCATCGTATTTCCTCATCCGTTCCTGCCCTAAAGCTCAGGGAACGCTTTCTATTAGTAAGTTTATCATACAATATGAAAGTTGACATCTGTCTGTCAGATTCAAATGAAAATCAGGAAAATTTATCCCCGATTCTTTATTCTTTCATTCGGCCGTTTATTTCGGATTTTTCTTAATCCGATTTCTTTCATCCCGCAGTTCTGTTTCTTTTCAAATTCATTGACTATCAGCTTGAAAAAGGAAAGACCCTGCGGTCTTCCCGCAAGGTTGTTTCTGCTGGGCAGCCTCACGCCGCCAATCTCGGTTTCCTTTCATCGGTGGTCAACAAAAGGCCTTCTTTTATCTGAAAATTATCACAGCTCCGATCCCCGGCTGGCAATCACCTTCTGATACCAGGCAAAGGAATCCTTCTTAAACCGGTTGCCCGTACCTTTTCCGTGATCATCCAGATCGACGTAAACGAAGCCATAGCGCTTGCTCATCTCTGCCGTTCCGGAGCTGACCAGATCGATTGGGCCCCATGGCAGATAGGCCAAGACCTTCACCCCATCCTGCAGCGCTTCGCTGACCGCCTGGATATGCTGACGCAGATAATCGATGCGGTAATCGTCATGCACCGTCCCATCGACAAAGACGTCCTCATAGCCGAAGCCATTCTCCGCAATCATGATCGGTTTCTGATACCGGTCCCAATACTGACTGATCGCGTTGTACATGCCAAGCGGATCGATCGTCCAGCCCCAGGCGTTCGCCTTTAAGTAGGGATTCTCGCTGATCGAAGCCGGGTCCATCGTGTTCTTCTGCGAATCGAGTGTGCGCGAATAATAATACGAGAACGCCAGGAAATCCAATGTATTTTCTTTTAACAGCGCCTTATCCGCTTCCGTAATGTCCACGTGAATGTCATTTTCCTTAAAGTAGCGCAGCATGAAGCCCGGATACTCCCCGCGCAGCGGCACATCGGCATAGAAATACTGCATCCGGATCCGCTTCATCGCAAACACAATGTCCTCCGGCCGGCAGGTCGCCGGATAGTAGGTGCAGTCCGCCAGCATGATGCCGATTTGAATATTGGGATTGATCTTCTTCGCATACGCCTTGATTTGGGCATTGCACAGGAACTGATGATGAATCGCGATATACTGATCCTCGATCAGATTCTCGGTTTTATCCCGCAGAATTCCCAGCGACTTAAACGAACAATACTGAACCAAGTTCGTCTGGTTAAACGGAATCCAGTATTTGACGAGATAGCCGTAGCGGTCTAACAGCACCTTGGCATAGCGCACCATGAATTCAATCAGCTGCGGATTCTTGAAACCGCCGTATTCTGTCAATAGCGGCAGCGGGATATCGTAATGAAACATCGTGACGATCGGCTCCATGCCGGCGTCGATCACCTCGCGGATCACCCGGTCGTAAAATTGCAGGCCCTTTTCATTCGGCTCCCGCTCATCCCCGCGGGGAAAAATCCGCGGCCACGCGATCGAAAACCGGAAGCTGTTCATGCCCATTTCCTTCATCAGCGCAATGTCTTCCTTATAGCGGTAATAGAAGCCGTTCCCATAACGTTTCGGATAGTACCCTTCCTGATCGGCAACAGCCGCCGCCAGGGTCGCGCTGGTATGTTCGTTTTCCACCAGCTTCTTCCGGTAGCGGATCCGGTCCAGCTGATCGTTGTATAGATGGATGTCCGACGTGGACAGACCGCGTCCCTCTACATCGTAAGCCCCTTCGATCTGACAGGCCGCCGTTGCGCCGCCCCACAGAAAGTCCTGCGGAAACTTATATTTTTCTTTTTCCATCGGGTTTCCTCCTGTTTTGAATTACTGCGGACCAACGATCAGTTCGTACAGCTCGATCAGCCGCTTGATCTGGCTGACCTCACACATCGTCGTCATCAAATGATCCTGGGCGTGAGTAAACAACAACGACGGCGCGTGCGCCAGGCCGCGGGCTTCCTCCTGAATCACCAGCGTCTGAGCCTGGTGCGCTTTCAGGATACCTTCGGTTTCCGCTTGTTCCATTTTTGCGTAGGCTTCTTTGAATTTCTTTTCTTTGGCCAGCTGAAACGCTTCGTCCGCCAGGGTTTTCGCGCTGCCCGAATGCAGGATAATCTGCATCGCCACCTGATTTAAATCAATTTCTGAAACCTCCGTCGATTCCAGCTGTTCCTCGTTTGAATATGTCATCATGTCGATCCTTTCTTTATGAAAATGGTCGGAGCTTGAAGTTATATCAGCCTTCCGTTTGAAGGGATTGCCGGTCAGTTCCGCAGATTTAGCCGTTGAGCGCTTCACTCTGTTCCTCGGCGATCCGCTGTTTCTCATAGACCTTGAAGAATGGATACCAGGTTGCCAGATAGATCAGGAATAATACGACGTAGACCAGAATCGCCCGCAGATCCTCGGTGATCATCACGCTTGAAAGCGGCGCGGGAATCTGACCGACCTGAATCATTTTGGACGGGATATTCAATAACCCGCTGCGCATCGTAAACCAGACGACCAGCGGCCCGGTGATCGCATTGATCCACATCGGCACCATCAACAGCGGGTTCATGACGATCGGCGCACTGTACATGATCGGCTCGTTAATATTGAAGATCGAAGGCAGAATCGTCAGCCGGCCGACCGTTTTCAGGCTTTTGGATTTCGAAAAGCACATCAGCAGATTCAGCGTCAGCGTTGCACCCATGCCGCCCATCGTGATCAGACCGGCCGTAAATACCGCTTCGTTGGTCGCGATGTTCATCGGCGCCAGCCCGGCTTCCACCGCGGCGATGTTGGCAGCGATGCCGGCCATGAAGATCGGCGTTTTCACGCCGTTCCACAGCCAGTGCGAAATGCCCAGCGTATAGAAGAACGTCATTAAGAAGATCAGCAGCACGAAGCCCGGCAGCGTCTGACCGAAGTTCTGGATCGGCGAGAAGGCCAGCAGCACCAATGCGAACAGATCAATATTCAGATAGAACGTTAAGAAGACGGTCAGGCCGATCGAGGTGATGATCGGAATAATATTCTGAACCCAGCCGATCACAAAATCCGGCAGGCTGGAATCGCCCAGCGGATTGAGTCTGCCGACCAGGTGGAACAGAATCGACACCATGTAGCCGGCCGCGATGCCGACGATGATGCCGGTTGGGCCGAAGCGGTTGAACTCGACGCTAAACATGCCGTTGGCGTCGATGACCGGCTTGATAAACATGATGAACACGGAAATCGCGGTTAATCCGGCATTGATCGTATATTGGGTATGGCCGAGCTTCTCCATCATCTGGTTGGCGACCATGAAGGCGGTCAGCAGCCCCAGCATGCCGAAGGAGAAGTTGATGATGCGGATGAAGTTCGGCAGCGCCGGAATGGTCGAGCGCAGAACATTATACAGATGGATGCAGGATCCGGTCAGAATAAACGGGATGATCTTCTGCATCGAACTGGATAAGGCGGCGACGACTGGTTTCTGTGAGAACTTGTTCATCGTTGGCGTAAAGGAATTCGTCAGCCAGTTCATAAATCGTTTCATATTTTTTCCTCCCCTGGTGAAATCAATGGTTTTCCTGTCGGTTCTGATGCAGCTTTACCGCCAGCTCGATCAGCTTTTCGCCATCCAGACTGCCGTAGACCTTCTGCGGAATGACGCCGACCGCAACGTTGTAGGGCTTAGCCAATTCCGTGAATTTAGCCTTGAAGTTTTCATAGTGCGGGGCCAGCAGCAGGACGTTGATCTTCGGCAGATACAAGACCGCCTCGGTTTCGCTCTTGGCTTCAATTTTTACGTTAAGGCCTTTTTTCTTAGCGACCTTACGCGCGCCCTGAGCCAGAAAGCCGCTGGACAAGCCAGCGCCGCAGCACAATAAGACTTGAATGGGTTCCATATTTTTTCTCCTTCCCTCACTCGCAAATTCATTATAATTTGTCTGTCCTTTCCCCTCAACCAGTCCTTTGCCCGCTGAGGTGCATGTCCGACAGCTCAGGCCAGGACCTCTGCACCCTGCGGTGAAGGGGAATGAATTGAACAAGAATATCTTTACCTTTATAATAAGATCATAGGAAAAAGGCCGGTGAGAGTGTGACGATCAACAAAAAGAAAAATCTGATTCTTTATTTATGGGAACAGAACGTCCCCTGCACGGCCGCCGAGCTGGCCGACGTCTTAAACGTCTCCGTCAGAACCGTTAAAATGTACGTCAAGGAGATCAACGCGCTTGCGCATCATAAGGTGGTGCTCTCCTCCAACAAGGGATACACTGCATTGAAAATCAGCGACCTGTCATTTCTGGATGAACCGCAGACTTTCGCGATGAGCTATGCAGAACGTTCCGTCTATATCATTAAGAAAATTCTGATCGAACACCGGCCGCTCAATACCTTTGATCTGTGCGACGAATTGTTTATCAGCTATTCGACGCTGAAAAGCGACCTGGCGAAAATGAACACGCTGTATCAGAGCTTTCACGTGCACTTTTCGACGCAGAACGATCTGATTCAGATTCAAGGTTCGGAGAAAGACAAGCGCACCCTGCTTTCAAGCATCATCCGGCAGGAAACGCACAGCCGGATTCTGGATCTGGACACGCTGAAACAGTCGTTCAGTCCCACGGAAATCGAAAAGATCTCGCAGATTCTCAACGATTTTTTCAAGCAGGGGACGTACAATCTAAATAACTTCTCCTATACCAATCTGCTTCTGCATTTTGCGATTCTGATCGAGCGGGTGAAAACCGGCAATTCTTTATCGGAAATCCGCGAGATCATGACGAAAAATCCGGACGAGCTGGCGTTGGTCAGACAACTTTCCGACCGGATTGAGCAGGATTTCAGTATCACGCTGAACGCCTGTGAAAAAAATGAGATTTATATCTTTTTTAAGACGAATATCAATTATCTGGTCGATTCCAATTATGACAAACTGCGGGAAGTAATCGGCGAAGATGTGCTGGACGTGATCGTGAAAATCATGGCGGAGGTTTCACAGCTGTATTCGATCGACCTGAAGCATGAGAGCTTTATCATCCCGTTCGGCCTGCATATCAAAGCGCTGATCACGCGGGCTTCCTTAGGAAAATATAACCGCAACCCGCTATCGGAGAAAATCAAGCAGGATTGTCCGATCATCTATGACATCGCTATTTTTATCGCGCTGCGGCTTTCGGAGATTTACCAGGTTGCGATTGCGGAGGATGAGGTCGCCTTTATCTTCCTGCATGTCGGCACGGAAATCGACCGCCAGAATTCCTCGAACGATAAGCTGAAATGTGTCCTGTTGTGTTCCGATTATCTGGGTCTGGAAAAGAAGATCTATGATCAGTTGATGCAGGACTACGCCGATGAGATCACGATTGATGCCGTTGTTTCCAGCTATGAAGAACTGGAAAGACAAACGTTTGATCTGTTGATCACGATGATTCAGGATGAGCGGAATTATAACTATCCTTCGCTGTTGATTCTGCCGTTTCAGCTTGATAAACAGAAAAATGAGATTCGGGAGAAGATTTATGAAATTCAGCAGACGAAAAAGAAAGAGCTGATTTTTAATCATTTCGATCATTACTTCCATCCGGAGCTGTTCTTTGTGACCGAAGATGGAAGCCGGGAAGACGTCATCCAACAGGTCTGCGATAAAATGGAGGCACTCGGCTATGTTTCCGCTTCGTTCAAATCGTTTGTCAAAAAGCGGGAAAACGCGTCATCCACAGCCTTCGGCAGCATCGCGATTCCCCATTCGGTGCACATGGACGCCTATCAGACCAAGATCGGGGTGGCGGTCAGCCGCGGCGGAATAACCTGGGGAAGCAATCTTGTCAACGTCATGCTTCTGATCGCGATCAATAAGTATGACAAGCAGATTCTTCTGACGATCAATGAATCGATTTTGTCCTTGTTTGAGAACCCGGAAATTCTCAGCCGGGTAAAAAATACGTCCAGCCTGGCGGAGTTCAAAGCAATCCTCCTGCCGAATCTCTAGAACCCGAAATTTCAGGCTGATGAAAACACAGAGAGAAGAATGAGGGTTATTATGATCATCTGAACAAATTTCATGAAAGTCTGGCAGCGAAGAAAAATCCCGGCGAAAAGATCTCTGGAACTTTTTCAAGAAAATAAAGTTTCTTTCGCCACCGAGATCGCGGCTCGAATCAGACTATTCAAAGAGATGCCATTTCGATGATTCACCCATGACTGTCTGGAGGACAACTGCGATTTCCGGGCTGATGTCATCTTTTTCCAACGCAAAAAAAGCGAGGTAAAAACCGGAAGCTGGCTCCCTGTTTACAAGCAGGAATTCCATGCCTCCGGCATTTTAAACGATATTATTTTGTTTGCGAGCCATGCCAGTTTTGAGCGGCGAGCACAATCAGATCTTTGGCCAGATCCAGACCGATCGAACTGTTGATCATCAGATCGTAGGACCCGCTGTCGCCCCAGTTTTTATCCGTGTAATACTCATAATAAGCCTTGCGCTCCTTATCCGTCCGCAGCACCAGCGCTCGGATATCGCGTTCCTTGCGGTTATAAAACGTCTTGACCCGTTCGATCCGGTCCGGCAATGGCGCGTTGATGAAAACGCTCAGAATCTCCTTGTCCCGTAAAACATAATCTGCGCACCGGCCGACGATCACGCACGGCTGCACCGCCAGCTGCTGGATGATTTCGGACTGCGTCATAAACACCTGAACGTCGATCATCTGCGTTAAACTGAACAATGGATTGCTCAGCACGGAACGCTTTCTTTCTTCATTTCTGACGACTTCCTCTGAGAATCCCGTCTGTGCCGCGGTCATCGAAATGACCTCTTTGTCATAATACGGAATTTTCAGCTCCTCCGCCACCTTGCGCGCAACGTCCCGTCCTGCCGATCCATATTGACGGCTGACGGTGATGATAGGTAATGTCATGCCTCTCTCCCTCGCTTCCCTCACTCTTGATGATTTCATTGTAACAGGGAGGCAATGATTGTCAACAAAAAGAAAAGACCCGCTTTGCAGCAGATCTCCTGTGATCAATCAGACATTTCTGAAGCTGAACAAATTTACGCCGGATCTTTCGGTTTTCCTTTTTTTCCCGCAGCTGGACGCCGTTTCGGCTTCTCGTTTTTTTCCAGTTCCTGGCGGAAGTAATTCAGAATCTTCTCCAGACTTTCAATCATGACTTCCTCTTTTTCCAGATCCAGATCGACGATGCAGCTGTCGACCATTTCCTCATGGAACCGATGATGAATCCGCAGCACCTCATTCGCCTTGGCCGACAAAAGCAGCCGCACGACGCGCTTGTCCTGCAGATCCTTGCATTTCATGATATACCCTTTGCGCACCAGCGAATTCACCGCAACGCTCAGCGTGCCCGGCGTGACCATCTGCAGCCGCGCGACATCGCCCAGTGTCTTGGTTTCGCTCTTTTCCACATTCTCCAGAATATGAACTTCCGTCATGGAAAGCGTGACACCCTGATGCTTCATATACTGTTCTTCAATAAATAAAATATGGTTAAATACTTCAACCAGCAAACCATTAACTGTCTCGCGAACACGATTCATGATGCCACCCCCGTCGTGTTCATTGTAGCCTTTTCATTTAGTCTCTGTCAAGGTTTATCCGCGCTTTATTCCTGCTTGATCAACTGATTTCGAAGCTTTTGGATAATTCGTTTTTCTAACCTTGAGATATATGACTGCGAGATTCCCAACTGATCGGCAATGTCCTTCTGCGTCAGTTCCTCATGGTTGATGCCATAACGCATTTCCAGGATCATCCGCTCGTTTTCTTTTAACTTGCTCATGGCTTTTAACAGCTGTCGCTTGTCTTCCTCGGCATAGAAACTTTCCGCAACGATATCGCCTTCCGTTCCCAAAATATCGGAGAGCAGCAGTTCGTTGCCATCGTAATCGACGTTGAGCGGCTCGTCGAATGAGATCTCGGTTTTCCGCCGGCTTTTCTTGCGCAAAAACATCAAAATTTCATTTTCAATGCAGCGCGAGGCATAGGTAACCAGCTTGATATTTTTATCCCGCTTAAACGTGTTGACGGCTTTGATCAGACCGATCGTCCCGATACTGATCAGATCCTCCATGAAAATCGGATTGGTTTCATAACGCTTGGCGATGTAGACGACCAGACGCAGATTGTGCTCGATCAGCGTATCGCGGGCCTGTTGATCGCCATTTTCCAGTGCGATCAGCGCGGCTTCCTCCTCATCGCGGGCAAGCGGATGCGGCAGAACGTCGTTACCTTGAATAAAGTGAACCTGACGACTTCGTTTTCCGAACAGAAAAGCCTTTAATTTGAATAACCAACGTTTCATTCTATCTGTAACCTGTAAACAGCGTGACGTTCAGCAATGTATCGTAACCGCAGCCATCCAGCGCTTCGCTGGATGCCAGCCAGACCGGCTGGGCACATCCGCCCTGAATCTGCAGCGAAGCGCTGATCGCCGCCACATCCCGGACACCCGCAACGGTTTCCACCGGCAGCGGGCGAGCTGGATCCCAGTTGAGCTGCCCCTTGACTTCGCGGGTGCAGAAAATCAGCGGGCGGCCTTCGATGACGGCGCTGTTGCCCGAATCCAGATAACCGGAGAGCGCCAGTTCACACGCGCCCGCCTGCAGCGTCACCGGATACAAAAACGCGGTTTCCGCTAGCCCCCGGCCCAGTTTACGCTGAAGGATAAAATCCCACGCCAGCAGCATCCCGGCCGCAATCGTCCATTGCCAGCACGAAGCAGGCAAAAACAGCTGGAAATGCACAAGCGATCCTTGCCACAGCTTCATTAATCCGAATTCGATCAGAAACCGCATGCCCCAGGCAAAGGCCGACGCCTGCATTCCAAATGAGAAAACGATCAGAACGCTGATCAGCTCGCTCAGGGCGCAGAGCCAGACCGCGCCGTCAAACCAGCACAGACAGGCAGCCAGCGGCGCCAGTGGGCACAATATCAGAATTCTTCTCAGGCGGACCGGACGCCGGCACAGCCACGCCGAGGTCAGCCAGACTGAGCCGTTCAGGATCGTTCCCAGAATCACGGTTACTTCCACATAACTGTTCACGCTTTTCTCCTTTCTCTACGTTCTATGATAGAAAAAGCAGCAGGCAGTTTTTGTCGTTTTGCACGCCCCGTCTGTGAAAGTTCATTTCGCTTTTATGCCGATTGACGAATTGTTCAGCACTTGTTCTTCCTCCTGAAAGCAGCGGCGGCCAACAAATCCATCCGATTCATGCCGCCTCGCTGCATGTAATGCACAGCCCTGACTGGACGATCTGTGATTGATGCGGCCGCCATTCCAATTCCATCCTCCAGTCTCCTTCAGCAATTTTTCCCGGCCCGCGTGCGCTGTACCACGCAAAAGATCAGCCAGCCCAAAATTCCGCCCAGCGTATTCATGATCAGATCGTCGATATCGGCAGACCGGCCGATAAAATACTGCAGGATTTCAATCGTCAAAGAATACCCCATAAGCCAAATCAGACAGACACGCCACTTGCGGAACTTCGGAAAACAGACCGGCGCCAGAAATCCCAGCGGAACAAACATTGCGATGTTCAGCAATAATTGTTCGATCATCCGGGCAACCCCCATCTGATACGTTTCCTGAATCCAGACAAAGGGAACGACGTTGATCAAATGCACCGGCGGATGAAAGGCAGAGGGCCCGAATAAAATAAGATCCAGTCCTACCGTCGCAAAGAATACCAGAAGAGCATAGGATGCCCCTGCCCAGATCAATCCTTTGCGCACCTTTGTCAAATCCTTGCGCCGACGAATGCCGCGCGTCAGAAATCCGGCGATCAGGCAGGAAAGCGGCAGGCCAATTATGGTGATTCCAATGACCATTCCCATAGTTCTCAAATCCCTTCTATAAACATAATTCTGAAATTTTAGTATACCCTGAAAATCAAGATTTGAAATGACGGACAGCTTGAATAGAAAGTGACAGTTTATTCACTTAAGACCCATTGCAAAAGCTGAAAAAAGGAACGGTGCTCACCGTTCCCTGTAATCTATTCTTCGTCTTCCGTTTCCAGCAGACCATAACCTCCGCTGTTGCGCTTATAAACAACGGCGATGCTGTCGGTTTCTTCATCAGTATAGATAAAGAAAGAATGACCGAGCATTTCCATCCGCATGATCGCTTCTTCCAGATCCATACGCTGCGCCTTGACCGTCTTGGTTCTGACCGCAATATCGCCCTGATCCAGCTTTCCATTGTCCTGTTCGACAAAGCTCAGCGCCAGCTTTTCACGATGCCTGCGGGACAGGCGGGTCTTCTGACGACGAACCTGATCTTCCAGCTTATCAATCGCCAAATCGATCGCCGCATATAAATCTTCATGTTCGACTTCTGTTCTCAAGATCCCGACTTTGGTAGGGATCGTGACTTCAATTTTCTGTGTGAGAGGATAAGTGCGGACAACAACACGGGCTCTTGTTTCAGGATCGATCAACAGGTATTTGTCCAGAAAGGACAATTTCTTTTCGATCTTCTGCCTCATTGCTTCCGTGATGCTGACATTTTTTCCGACAATCTCAAATTTCATGGATAATTCCTCCTTTGATGTACCTTTAGTATAAGCGGATTCAAAGAAAAAAATCAGTCTTTAAACGCCGGCTCTTTCATGTTATACTGAAAGCAGTAAGGGCTGATTTCAGTAAATCAGCCCTTTTTTTAACATTCTATTGTTTCAACGTTTGCCGTAAGACCCGCAAGGCGTTGTCATAACCGATCGCCTGACATTCCGCTTCCGAAAAGCCCTGTACCCGCAGGCCTTGAATCAGATTCTGTGCCTGAAGGGCGCTGGTCAGATCGCGGCCCATCGACGTCGCGTGATCCTCAAAGAAATCCATGAAATCAAAGCCAACGGCCAGATGCTCTACGCCGACCAGATCGGCAATGTGACGGCCGTGCGCCGCCAGATGCAGCGCATCCTGATGTTCTGGATTGGAATCAATGAAGTTCCTCGCGGCATTCAGGCCGATCACGCCTCCCTTCGCGGCGATCGCCATGATCTGTTGATCAGTCAGGTTGCGGTGTACTTCGCACAATGCGCGGGTGTTGGAATGAGTGGCGATCAACGGACCGCGGACCACTTCCACCATATCCCAGAACGTTTTCTCATTGGTATGCGATACGTCGAGAATCATCCCCAGCTCGTCCATTTTTCGAACAGCCTTGCGGCCTTCCTCGGTTAATCCTCGGGTAACGGTACCTTTCACGCCGGTCGCCAGTGCGTTTTCATCATTCCAGCACAGCGAGGCAATGCGCACGCCCTGATCATAGAGCCACTGAATTTTTTCTTCAGCCTGATCCCGGATTCCGCACATGCCTTCAACCGTCATCACAACCAGCGGCTTGCCGGTTTCTTCCAGATCAGCTTTGGATTTTACCCAGGTGACGGCATCGAGGTTTTCTTCGATTTCCTGCCGGACTGCAAGCACCATTTTCTGCATCCGATCCCAGTCCTCCGAGCCTTCAAAATAACTGGCGATCCCAACGCCGAGCACTTCGCCCTTCAGCAGCTTCGGCAAATGTTCTTCTCTCAATACATGGGTTCTTCCTTGTTCGTGCTTGCGCAGAATGTCCCAGCCGATATCGGCGTGCAAATCAAAAATTTTCATCTTCAATCCCCTTTCCGGCGGCTGTCGCCGCTTCTTTTTGTTGATGACGGACTTCCCATTCCGCCAGCTTCTTTTTCAATCCGTTCATAACGATAATCATGGAATAGGTGTCCAATCCGCAGTATTGAAGCAGATGATCACGAATCGCCTGATGATCGGACTGATCGTTATTTTGATCAAGATTCCGCCATTGGACGACGGCGTCCATGCCTTGATGGATGTCGAGATCCTGATAAGTCAGGTTTTCATCAAACAGCGGCAGCAGTGTTTTCAAGGAATAATAGCCGCGCATCCGCGTGTCGTAGAACAGACCGGCCTGGAAGGGAAAGGCCAGATCGACCATGCGGGCATAAATCTTCATCAGCGGTTTCGCGCGTTTAGGAAACCGGGCGGCCAGCTCCTGAAGCCGGATCTTTTCCGCGCCTTCGGCATTGTAGGCGATCACGCTGCCCTTTGGCGGCAGATCTTGTAGCAGCTTCTCGACAAAATCTTCCCGGCAGTCGTGCACGCCGATAAACTCGCGATGGGTCAGCGTCCCGTCTGCTTCTAAAATATGCAGCGAATACTGAAAGGGCAACACCTGATAGCTGCGCATTCCTTCATATGGCGGCACAGCATAGGTTTCCCACTCAAAGTCGAGGAAGCAGTATGGGTATTGCAGAGCGCCGTCGAGCCAGGTTTTCAACCCAAAATAGTCAATGTAACAGCCGCCATTCTGAGCGGCTTTGATCTGAGCGAATTGTTGGCGGGTCCCTTCAATCCGATCAAGGTCTGCGTCCTGCAGCTTTAACCGGCCTTCCGCTGCCATCTGATTTTTATATTGAGATGAAACCAGCGTCAGGATTGAATCAGGATCGAGTTCTTTTTCTTCCGGGAAGCAGCGTTCGTAGTAAACGCATTTATTACGGCGCGTGCAGCGGTTGGTTTTCACAGATTCAGGTTCTTCCAGCTCAAGCATCCGCTCCATTTCGTCAAGCATAGGCTGGACTTCAATCTTCTGCTTTTCGATTGCTTCTGAAAGCCTTCGGGCCGGACGTCCGGCTTCGTTATAAAACCGATCGGAAATAATAAAGAGTTCCTGGGGATCTAATTCTTTCCCCCGGATATAATCGGGATTGAGATGGATCACAGAAAGGGAATTCACCGCAAGGCCAAGGTTTTCCAGCACCCAGACGCTTAGCATATAACTAAATGCTTCGTCTTCTTTAGGCAGATGGCCGCCATACAGAAAATAGACTTCCCAGCCGGCATCTGTTTTGTGAAGAAAGGGAATTTTGACACGCAGCTGATGGAATTCAAAGCGGGCGGATACCAGCCATTCTGATTCTTCCAGCGCTGTCATAGCCCGCTGCGGATCATCGCCGCGAACCCCCTGAAAGTATTCTTTAATTTCTAATTTCCGGCAGGCCAGCGCCGTTAAATCCTCATCCATCCTGACATAGGGAGAGAATGGCGGCGTCGGTTCTTTTTTAGAAAGCCAGAAATATTTCTGACATCGTTTAAATTTTTTACAATCGGAAGTATGAAACATGTATAATCACCTTTTTGATTATACCATTCCCCTCCGTGCAATCCAAGAAAAGTTGGATAAATCCCAGGTTTTCACAAATTTATTTCATTCCGGAATTTTCTCGGGAATTTAATCATTTAAGAGATGAGCTTAATAAATGTTTAAAATTAGCTTAAACGTCCTATCAACAGTAAAAAAGCACGGCTCCTCAGGCATGCCTTTTCCATACATCCATCTCAATGTTTCCAGTATATCACGGCTATTGTCCCCTCGAATATCCCAGATCTGTCTTTTCTTAATGAAAAAGGACGCTGCCAGGCAACGTCCTCCCTCTTATTCAACTTATCTTTATTCAATACAAAACTGGCCGTCGCGAAAGAAAACAACTTCCGAACCGTCCGCATGCACACCGGTGATCTGCATGTCGTCGCTGCCGAACATGAAATCGACATGGACCATTGAGAAATTACAACCCTTCGCTTTCATTTCATCTTCGCTCATCGACTGTGAGCCTTCCATATTCATCGGGTAAGCCCTTCCCAAAGCCAGATGACAGCTGGCGTTTTCATCAAACAAGGTGTTGTAGAACAAAATCCCGGATTGTGAGATTGGCGTATCGACGTCGATCAGCGCAACTTCTCCAAGATACGCGCTGCCTTCGTCAAACTGGATCAGACTGGCCAAGGCGGCTTCTTCTTCCTCGGCATGCCAGCGCACCGCTTTGCCCTCTTCAAATTCGATCCAGAAATTCTGAATCAACTTTCCCTGATAGCTGAGCGGCTTTGTCGCCTGAACTTTGCCGCGTACCCCGGTTCTTTTCGGCATTGTGAAATTTTCCTCGGTCGGCATATTGGGATTAAAGACCACGCCGCTTTGCGATTTTTCACAGCCGCCTTCCCAGAGATGGCCCTCGGCCAGCTCTACAATAAGATCCGTACCTTTCTGATTCTTAAAATGCAGCGCCGCAAACCGCTGGCGGTTCAGCCAGTCGTTGCGCTCAGACAACTGCCGGTTATGTTTTTCCCACAACGGGATCGGATCTTGTTGATCCTGAATCCGAACAGAAGCCAGGATCGCATCCCACAGCTTTTCCACTGCGGTGTCCGGCTGTTCCTGCGGAAAGACTTTCAGCGCCCATTCCGGATTTGGAATTGCGACGATCGACCACTGACCGAGATTGGCCATCGTGTAGTTCTGGAATTTTTCCAATGCTTTGCGACGCGCGGTGACGACCTGCTGGACCTTCTTTTGATCGACATCCTTCATGATGCCCGGGATGCTCGAGTCAATATGCAGAATGCAGTATCCGCGGTCGACAAATTCCTCTTCCCGCGCCATCAGCCAGTCTGGAACCCGCTGCAGCACCGGCGTTTCCGCGTACTGATAGTCCAGCTTGGTGATCTGATCATCGAGCCACTGCACGATGACCTCACCCGCTCCGGCACGATAGCCTTCCTCGACGCACATTCTGACAAACGGCGCTGAATCAACCTGCGCCTTAATTACCAGCAGCTGTCCTTTCTGGACATTGACGCCCAGCCGAATTGCCAGTTCGGCATATTGCCGCAGGCATTTTTCTGAAACCAAGGTTATTCCTTCTTTCTATGATGTTAGTTTCCGTGGGAGATCGGCAGCATCGCCGCGCCGATGATTCCTGGTTCTTCCAGCTTTGCCACTTCAAACAGGGTATCGCGCATCGGCACATGAACCAGGTTTTTGAAATTAGCGACAACTTTATCCAGGAATACATCCTTGGACTGCATCATGCCGCCGCCGATCACAAACATCCAAGGATCGGCAACATGGGCGATCACCGAGAACATTACAGCCAGATCGTAGGCCATATCGTCAACGACAGCCTGGGCCTGCGGATTGCCCTGCTTCGCCAAATCAAATACATCCCCGGCATGCCGGATCCGATCGCCGAACAGCGCTTTGCCCTTGCGGGTAATCGCAACACCGCTGGCTTCGTTCTCCACCGCACCGATGTTCAAATGATTGATTTTCTGACGATTGCGGTCAATGATGATATTCGCAATTTCCCCGGCATGACCATGCTTGCCGCTGACAACCTTGCCGTCGACGACTAATGCGCCGCCGATACCGGTAGAAATCGTGACGTAATAGACGATCGGCAGGCCTTTTCCAGCGCCAACCAGCGCTTCCGCCAGACCGGCGACATTAGCGTCGTTATCAACGTAGGCCGGCATGTTGAAATTTTGCGTCAGCTTCGCGGCAATCGGATAAAGCTCAAACCCCGGCAGATTCGTTGCCATCAACATTTTTCCGTTGATCGTATCGACTGGTCCCGGCACGCCCACGCCGATCCCCTCGCATTCAGTATACCCCGGAATCTCCCGGATCATTTCCATCATGTTGTCCATAACTCTGCGAGGTCCTTCCTGCGCCAGCGACGGCCGTTTTACTTCAGCTAAAACAATCCCGTCACGCGTCACTTTGGCAACGCGGACGTTCGTTCCCCCTAAATCAATTCCTAAATATGTTTTCATACTCTAGGTCCTCCTTACGTTTAATTATATCGAAAGCTGCAAGGGGTTACAACCAAAGACCGCCCGGAAACCACGGAATTTCGCGCCGGGTTTCAAAAGGGCTGCAATCTTGGAATTGTTGAACTCTCTTTCTCAGCGGCTGGCCGTCGTTGACGAAACAAAAAGCGGATTTCCCCAGATTCAGAAAGCCGCGGTCATCCCGGGCGGTCTGATCAGTGAATCTCCGCTTCATTTGCAATCTTTCTCATCAACTGAATCTTCAAGCTTTTTGCATCCGCTTACGATTCTTGACAGTTTGAAGCCTTATTTCTGTGCGTGGATAAAGGCTGCGATATCGTCTGTAACCCGCGGATCGACGACCGCTTTCTGCATGTAATAGGTGTTTGGATTGGCATTGTAGTCGCCCGGCATCATCAAATGCGACAGCCCGGAATAGCTGTGGAATGTCCAGTTAGCCTTTTCGCCATAAGCCGCTTTCCACGTTTCAAATTCCTGCAGCGGCACCTGATAATCTTCCTCGCCCTGCAGCACTAACATCGGTTTGGTGATCGTTTCCGCGGTTTTGATCGGATCATAGGACAACAGATCTTTCCAATAGGCCGGATAGGCGCCAGCCACCGCTTCATCCTCCGGCAAAGAGTCCAGCTGCTGCAGCTTGTCCAGCTCGGCAACCATCGCATCCATCGACGCTTTTTCCTGATCCGTATTCATGAACTGCGCCAAATGCTCATACTGCATCTTCATTAAAGAAGCCAGATCCGTTACCGGTGCGGCCATCATGATATAGCCCGCTGCCTCCGGAGTTTCCGCGGCGATCCGCGGCATGCATAAGCCGCCTAAGCTGTGGCCCAGAACATAAATCGCTGACGAATCAATCTCCGGCTGTTTGGCAATCAGGTCAACGATATCTGCGGCGTCCTGGATGGTTTCCTGTTCCACTGTAAACTGTGTGTCCCCGGCGCATTCAGCGCCATAAACAAAGGTCCGTTTGTCATAGCGGACAGTCGCGATGCCCTGCTCGGCCAGCCGGTAGGCGATATCCTGAAATACGGTGTTTCCATACAGTGTTTCGTTGCGGTCATTCGGTCCTGAGCCATGTACCAGAATAATAACAGGCGCTGGCTGATCGCCTTGGGGCAGTGTTAAGGTGGCAGGTAAATCCTTGCCATCGCGCATCGTCAGCGTCAGTTCCTGCTCTGCAGCCCCTTCCGGCAGCGTCAGCGCCGCGACGTTGCTCGGCTCAATGTATTCGGAGAAGTTCACGCCTGCGATCTGATCCTGATCGTCAAACACGACGTTCACACACAGGTTCTGATTTTCAAACAACACGGGAACCTGAACGATGATATAGCCTCCCTGCTTAATTTCATTGACAGTCTGGATTTCTTTTAATGCCCCCAGCTGCTTCAGCGAAGGTTCCAGCGAAGCCTGCAGCTGCGAGGATGCCTTCTGCATCTGTTCATCATAGGCAAATCCCTGCAGCAGCTTGTCAAAATCCCCGGCCCCCAGTGTTTCCACATACGCTTTGGCGATCTCCTCCCGGCTGCCCGTCACCTTATCCTGAATGTCTGTTCCCGGTTGATTGCTTTCGGCGGGAGCGGGCGTTTTCTGACAGCCGCTTAAGACAACGGACATCAGTAAAAGTCCGATAAATCCTTTTTTGATTGATTTGTTCATTTCTGTTTTCCTTTCTGATTTCCATATTTAGATGTTGATCTAAATGTATTATAGGAGTGTCTTCCATCTTTGTCAATTCTTATTTTTCTTCTTTTCAATCGCAGCGAAGGCTGTCACGATATCCTCTTTTCCTCCCCTATCCTCGCCTTGCTTTAACTGGCCTTGATGCCTTTACCTTTTAAGACTAAGATGAATTCCATTCAACGGATATTAAATGTCTGATTCTTCAAAAAGCTTAAGCCTCTCGCAACTGATTTTCTCATTTTTCACCATAAAAAAACTCCAGCTGAACGAAAACGTCAGGCGGAGTTTCTACATTCATCTAATCACGGCAGGAAGAATCGAATTCTCCTTGATAGCAATGAATTGAATTATCAGATCGAAAAATCCCAGCTAAGCCGCAATTTCTTCAGCGTCTAAAACGTCAACGCCAATCAAATCGTGATGTTTTGCTTTAGTAACCTTCACCCAGGCGAAAGTGCCCGGCTGATAGTGATGCGAGCTTTTAAATTTGATCAGCCCGTCGATGCCGTCCGGCGCGCTGTGGATGCCGCGGCCATGGTAATAACCGGTTAATCCATCCTGGTTTTCGACGAGCACTTCCAGCTTCTTGCCGATCAACGCTTCGCCGTTTTCCTGTGCAATTTGATTTTGCACCATCATTAAGCGTTCCAGCCGTTCATCCATAATTTCCTGGGAAATCTGTCCATCCATAGTATAGGCCGGCGTATCCTCCTCGTTGGAGAAGGTGAAGGCGCCAAGCCGGTCCCAGCGCACTTCCTTGATGAAGTCGATCAACATCTGGAAGTCTTCTTCTGTTTCCTGCGGGAAACCGACGATCATCGTCGTCCGCAGCACCGGCATATCGTAATTCTCTCGAATCAGTTTGACAGTCCGCAGAATGCTTTCCACGCTGCCGCGGCGGTTCATCAGCTTCAGCATTTTATCGCTGCCGTGCTGAACTGGAATATCGAAATACGGAATAACCTTTTTCAAATCCTTGATCCCTGTGACAAACTCATCGTCGATTTCATCCGGATACAGATAAAGAACACGAATCCAATGCAATCCGTCAATCGCATTCAGTTCTTTCAGCAGGTCCCAGATCCGCCGGCGGCCATACAAATCAGTTCCATAACGGGAAGTATCCTGCGCGATGACGACGAGTTCCTTCACCCCATCCGAAGCCAGCTGCTTCGCTTCGGCAACCAGATCCTCAATCGGAAAGGAAACATAACCGCCCCGGATTCCCGGAATTGCACAATAGGAACAGCGGTTGTCGCAGCCCTCGGCGATTTTCAGATAAGCTGTCCACGGCTTGGTCGAAACCAACCGGGTGTTTTTTCCATAGCCATCCAGCACCTTTTCGCCTAAGACCTGGGTCAGAATCTGTCCCATCTTTGGATAATCGCTGATTGTCAAAAAACAATCGACCTCAGGCATTTCCGCTTCCAGATCGGCTTTGTAGCGCTGGGCCAGACAGCCGGCAACGATCAGTTTCCGGCAATTCTCATTCTTATATTCTGCCATTTCCAGGATCGTGTTGATCGCTTCCTCCTTGGCCGGTTCAATAAATCCGCAGGTATTGACGATAATTGCTTCCGCTTCGTGAACGTCGCTGACAATTTCATGCCCGGACTGCCGCAGCAGGCCCATCATTCGCTCGCTGTCGACTAAGTTCTTGCAGCAGCCTAAAGATACTACTCCTATTTTCATATTCAATTCCTTTCTTTTCGTATATTTTTACTTGATAGAGATCGCTGACATTATAACACAAAAGCCTGGAATTGCCATTTCCAGATTGTACCCGAAACCGCGATCTCCAACGGGATATCCGTTAAAGCTCTGGCCTTCTTTTTCTGTTGAACCCTTCCTTTCCAATCAGAATGGAAATTGCCCATGCTTCATCATTCTGATATAATCAAGTTTAGAATGGAGCGTGATTCTATGCGTAAAATTTATAATAAGCTTGTCCGCGACCGCATTCCGGCGATCATTCAATCCGAATACCGCGATTGCCAGACGCGGCGTTTAACGTCAACGGAATATCAAACCGAACTCAAAGCCAAGCTGGTCGAGGAAGCCCGGGAAGTTCAGGAAGCCTCCGATCGGAAAGCGTTCATTGAAGAATTGGCCGATCTGAGCGAAGTCCTGGACGCGATGATGGATTTCTTTGAAATTGACGCGACCGAAATTCAAGCCGTTAAAGACGCGAAGGCGCAGACTCGCGGCCGTTTTAAAGACCGGATTTTCTTAGAGTTTACCGAGGATGAAGATGAACCTTCAGCATGAAAATGAACGTTTCTTTCGCAGGCTAAATCGTTCATCCTCAACATCTGATATAAACAAAAACGGCCTTTCAGCCGTTGTTTTTAAAATGGTCGGGATGACAGGATTTGAACCTGCGACCCCTTCGTCCCGAACGAAGTGCACTACCAAGCTGTGCTACATCCCGATACCTTTTATATTATATGCTAATTTCAAATTTTTGCAAGACTTTTTTCTAGGTTCTGGTAAAAAGTTCGTTTTCTGTCATTTTTTAGCCTGTGCTCAACAAAAAGCATCCGCTTATATCCAATGTTTTAAAACCAGCTGAGAAATAGGAATTTCCAGCTGTCCGATTTGTGTTTTTTCAAAGCTGCCATGACAATCCGCACCGGAAGTCATCATCAGATCCCGCTCGCGGCAATAATTTACGCAGATCTGCGTTGTATCAGGATCCTGCGCCGGGTACCAGCATTCGATCCCATCCAGTCCCTCCGCCATGACCGCGGCCAAGACTTCCGACAGTTTAATTGCCGGAATCACTTTGCCGGGATGGGCCAGAATCGCTTTTCCTTTCGCGGCATGAATCTGCCGGACAACCTCTCTGACCGGCGGAAAGCCGACGCAGCAATAATCATGATGATAGCGGGCATATATCGAAAAGCCCTGCTTAAAATCGGCGACGAGGTCTTTCGCCGCAAAGTAATGCAGCGCCTTCCAGCCGCCTGAGCGCCGATCATAGGAAAACTGACGATATTCGTCAAGACTGACCGGCTCCCCGGCATGTTCCATTTTTTCGATCAACAACTCGTTCACCCGTTCCAACCGCAGCCGATTCGCTTCCACAAACGCCTGAAACTGCCCATTCTCCAAATCGACGCCGTAGCCCAGAATGTGAAAATTGATTCCGAAGTCCTGGGCGTCCAGCTCAACCCCGGACAGACAACGAATTCCGGTTCCCCGCGTCTTTTGAAGACACTCCCGGCTTCCTGCCAACTGGTTATGATCCGTAACGGCAATCAGGCCGACCTGCCGGATTCGGGCTTGTTCGACGATTTCATCCACGGTCATCGTTCCGTCGGAATACCACGAATGAATATGCAAATCAGCGTACATCGTTACCCCTCTCTTTCCGCAGTTCATCTACTGAAAATCACGGTTCTGCCTGACGTCCTTTTCTGCCTGATGGCCGACGTTTTGATTCTTTCCTTATCAGCGAAGACGGACAGGCCGGCCAGTCTGAAACGCAAAAAACAGCCCGAGTCCTTCCCGGAGCTGTATTTCTATTTTATTTTTTCGCGAGGTGCTGAATCAGCGCGTCCATCGCCATCACATAGCCATAATCTCCAAAACCGCACAGCTGACCGAGGCAAGCCGGCGCTGTTTTTGATTCATGACGAAAGCTCTCGCGCGCATGAACGTTGGAAAAATGAACCTCTACGGCCGGAATCGGCGCAATGCTTTTGATTGCGTCATGCAGCGCGTAGCTGGTATGCGTATAAGCGCCTGGATTGATGATCAGCCCGTCCATGTGCTCGAAATAACACCGCTGGATCGCATTGATCATCTCGCCCTCGATATTGCTTTGAAAAACCTCAACCTCGATCCCGCGCTGCTTAGCTTCCGCGGCGATCATCGCCATGATTTCGGTATAATTGCGCGCGCCGTAAACGCCTTGTTCACGAATTCCGGTCATGTTGATATTCGGACCGTTGACCACTAAAAATTTCATTTTCTACCCCTCACTTGTCAAAGCATTTCCGCCGCTGCGTCGACTGGCGGAACAGCCGTTTCATTTCCTCGGTGTCTTCATTTTCCAGCACGCTGCGGAAATGAGCCAGCTCCGCAGCGAACTCGTCGATTTCACGGACAAGATTCGCCTTGTTCATTAAAAACAATTCCGTCCATAACGATTCGTTAATCTTCGCGATCCGCGTCAGATCGCGGAAGGAATCGCCGGTATAGTCCACCAGATGCGTGTTGTCGCTGGTATTCATCAGCGTCACTGCGATCACGTGCGTCAGCTGGCTGAGAAACCCGACCATTTTATCATGTTCAGCCGGACTGAGCATGGCAATGTGCCGGAAGTTCAGCGTTTCCGCCAGCGCTTTCACCCACGCGATCCCCTCCGGCGTATTGGCGGACGTCGGCGTAATGATAAAATTCGCCGGCTCAAAGATCGAACAGTCAGCATACTGCACACCGCTGACCTCCCGGCCCGCCATCGGATGACTGGCGATGAATTCCACATCCGGACGCAATTTTTCCTGCACCTGCGCTACGATCTGTTCCTTGACGCCGGTCACATCGGTGATCCGGGTTCCCGGGGCAAAGCTGTCCTGGTATTGATCAATCCACTCCAAGAGGGCCTGCGGATACAAGCCGAACACGATACTGTCCGCCTGGCGGACCAGCGTTTCGTCAAAACCGACAGCGCCTTCGTCAATCCAGCCTTGCTTTAAAGCATAAGTGATGCTTTCCGGATTGATGTCCAGCGCGCTGACATGGAAGCCTTTGCGCTTCAATCCCTGGGCATAGCTTCCGCCCAACAAGCCCAGACCGACGATTAGAAAATGCGATTCCTCCTGCATATTATTTCTCCTTTACTTCGATTCCCAGCGAGCGCAGATCACGGAAAAATCCCGGATACGACTTGGCGATCGCCTCTGCGCCTTCAATGGTCACCGGAACGTCGGCCATCGTCGCGCCGATCGCCAGCGCCATCACGATCCGATGATCCTTGTGCCCGTCCAAGGTGACGCCGCCCTTCCAGGCTGTCGGTCCCTGAATCCAGACTTCACCCTCGCTTGAATGAATCGGCACCCCGACCTTGCGCAGCTCGGTTTCCATCGCTTCTATTCTATCACTTTCTTTATACCGCAGGCGAGCGGCATTGATCATTTTTGTTTCACCGTGCGCGAAGCTGGCCAACACCATCAGAATCGGTCCGAGATCCGGGCAGTTCTGCATATCCAGTTCACAACCGGACAAGGAAGATGGATAAACGATCACTTCTTTATCCTTAACCTCTGTCTTACCGCCCATCTTACGGACAAAATCCAGGATCTGACGGTCGCCCTGACGGGAATCCGGCCGCAGACCCAGACAATGGACTTCATGATTAACGCAGCCCAGCGCGGCATAGAAACCAAGCTGGGAATAATCGGATTCGACGGTCGTTTCACAAGCTATATACCGCTGGCCGCCGGGAATTCGCAGCGTCAGTTCGTCTTCAAAATAAGCATGAACACCGAAATCCTGAAGCATCTGCAATGTCAGCTCCACATACGAACGCGACTCAAACGGCGGTTCAATATGCAGCGTGGAATCCCCCTTGCGGCAGACCAGCGCGAACAACAAACCGGAAATGAACTGTGAGCTGATGTCGCCGCGCAGCGTGATGTCGCCCGGCTGCAGTGCGCCTTCAATTTCAATCCATTCCGCGGTTTGCGAGTAATGGAATCCCTGCGCCTCAAACAGCTGTTGATAGACCGTCTGGGGCCGCTGCAGCAGACGGTTCTGCCCGGTAAAACGAACCCGCTTGCCGGTCAGCGAAAAAATCGGGATAAAAAAGCGCAGCGTGGAGCCGGATTCCTTGCAGAAAATTTCCTCGCTTTGCAGCTGATTAAAATCGGGAATGCCCTGCACCCGCACATCGCTGCCTTCCAGCTCAATGTGCGCGCCCAGCTTGCGCATTCCGTCGATCGTCGTCAGGATATCGTCGGAATAATCGACGTGATGAATCAGACTTTCACCTTGTGCCAAAGCGGCGCAGATGATCGCCCGATGGGCCATCGACTTGCTCGGCGGAATCGCCACCGTCGTCTGGGTGCAGCGTCCCGGGATGATCGTCGCCTGCATTACAGCGATCTCCCGACCACCTGAGCAATCGCGCGGCCCTTTTCGATCAGGGAAGCAAACTTCGCCGGCTTCAGCGACTGCGCCCCATCGCTCCAGGCACATTCCGGAC
>NZ_JADNPO010000019.1:0-51818 GCF_015558105.1 Holdemania sp. 1001095H_141210_F2 | reverse complement strand
CGCGGCGAGAATAGCTATGCCTGCCATAGTGAACGTAGCTCGTTGCCAGGTTCTCCGGTTCCCTTTCTCAGGGAGCCTTTTTTTGTTTCTCGCATCATTCAAACCCAAACAGATGATAAAGCACGTTGTATAAATTGAACGTGTGGAAAATTAATTCGCAGAGAAAAAGGCAGAATGCGGCTTCAATAAAGCGGAAAATTTCTTTCCTGATCGCAGCGACGTCAAGCTTGCGGCTCAATTTGTGAAGAAATATAATTGAAAATAAGGAGGATGAACAATGAGAACAAGAATCTACAATAAATGCACTGACGCAGAAATTACGGAATATTTGAAAAACGGCGGGGATACGCTGTTTATGAGCGTCGGGGTGACTGAACTTCACGGTCAGCTTCCGGTGGACTGCGAATCCATTCTGGCAGAAGCCGCCGCCATCATGATGGCGGAGAAGGCTGATGGGCTGGCGGTGATTAATCTTCCATTTTTTCATGCCGGGGCCAACCGCGATCGGACAAAGTACGGTGAATATCTCCATTAAAGCGGGATATGATTACTTGAAAACTCTGGTTTATGCCTTTTATAAACTGGGATTCAAGCGGATCTTTTTCCTGAGCATGCATGGACCGGCCTATCTGACGATCAATTCCGTCTGCATGGATTTTTTTCATGAAACACAGAATCCAATATGTCATCTTGAGCTTGGCCACGTCATGGAAATCGCAAGGGAAAACGGTTGGGAATGCGGCGAGGATCGCATGGAAACATTCACAGATTTGATGTATGGTGCGTATAAAGCGATGAATCAGCTGGAATTCATTCCGGTTCTGCCTGACTTTGATCGGGAAGCCTTCCTGACTAAACGCCGGGAAGGAAATGCGAAACAATGGTTTAAGAAAGATTTGCATAAACTGAATTCCGGCACCGGCGGATTCGGCTCGTTCTATGCGGAATTAGAAGAACATGGCGGACTGGAGTATTCTGTTACAGAAGAAGAACGCGAACAGCGCGGAGAGAAAGGTTTAAAGCTGCTGCAGGACATGATCGAAAAATTTGATCCCCGGCATTTCAGCACGCTGCTTCAAGCTCTGGATCAGGCGGTGAATGAAGAGATTGTTCCCCGTTATCCGCACTTAAAGATGGATAAGCCGTATAAATAAGAAATACGGAATATTGGGATTCTCATAAAAAAACCTGTTGATTTTGCCTTATTGAAGGACAGAATCAACAGGTTTTTTACAATGTGTTCAGATAAAGTGTTCCAGAACCGATCAAGCTGCGATGCGAAATCCCCGGTTTCAAAAGGGCAAAGTCGGAAAAAAGCGAACGCCCCACTGGCTGGGAGTGACCTCTTGCACTTTACTGAAAACTCTGCGAATGTGAGTTTGCGGCATCGAGTAATTCCTGCTGCTTTTGACGAAACACGCCGTTGACACCGTCAAAGATAAGCAAACCGGTAATTTTGGAAATCTCTTCCAATGAAGGCTCTGATTCATTCGCATCGAACCACTGCTGATAAACGGCGATCAAACCGGATGCGATGAATTCCAGCACATATTGCGGCAAAACCGTATCGTTGGGGAAGTATTTATCAAATTGAATCAGAAGATGATCTTTGATGACGCCTTTAATTTTATTTAACAAGTGACTATGCCCTGAGGATTGAAGCAGACAATGGAAAAACTCCGCGTCCTGATTGATCATCGCCGTTAATTTCTCGAACAGGGGATACGGATTCAGCCGTTCTGCGGAAAAATCCGTACTGTCCAGAATCTGAATCAGCGATTGGATGATTTCGTTTTCAATATCGTTAAGAACATCGTAAATCGAATCATAATGAGTATAAAAGGTCTTGCGGTTAATCAACGCGGTATCCGCTATTTCTTTAACAGTAATCTGTTCGATTCGTTTAACGCCCATAAGTTGAATGGTTGCGCCGATAATTGCTTTTCGTGTTTTGATCACGCGCTTGTCTTTTGCATTTAAGTTTTTTTCCATATCCTCACCTGATTTGAGCCTAGTATAATCCCCATGTGTTGCTTATGTCAATAAAGAAGCAGGTTTGTTGAATAAAAGCCTTTCTATTTCATTCCAGAGCAGAAAAATTTCTTAATAAAACAACAAATGCTGTGAAATAAGTCACATAAACCACGCTGCACAAGAATCTGACCGTTGTTTCAGATAACGATAGGGCTTATACTTCTATCATCCAATAAGTACCAGGTGTTGCTTATTCTCCAAAATGATAAAAAAACACCATGACTTGTAGTTTATAACGAGGAGGAAGTTCCTATGAGCGAATTTATTCTGATGACTGACAGCACGGCGGATATGCCGGAGTCTTTCTATCGCGAGAATCAGATTCCTGTTTTATCCCTGACTTATACACTTGACGATCATACCTATACGCTGGCGGACAGCCTGCCGATGACGCAATTTTATGACAAGCTCCGGCAGGGCGCAATGCCAGTCACTTCCCAGGTGAATCCTGAAGCGGCCTTGATGGGCTTTCGCGAAGCGGCGCGGCAGGATAAAGACATTCTGTGCGTGTGCTTCTCATCGGCGCTTAGCGGCACGTACAACAGCTGCCGGATCGCGGCACAGATGTTGAGTGAGGAAGGCTTCAGCCGCCGGATCGTCGTGATCGACTCGTTGTGCGCTTCAACGGGAATGGGATTGCTTCTTTATCAGGCCAATCAGATGAAAGTCAGCGGCGCTTCGCTGGATGAAACGGCGGCGTGGATTGAAGCGCATAAGCTGAACGTCTGCCATGTGTTTACCGTGGATGATCTGAATCATCTCTACCGCGGCGGACGGGTGTCGAAGACCGCCGCCATTGTTGGCTCAATGATCAGTATCAAACCGATCCTGCATGTCGACGACGCCGGCACGCTGCAGGTGATCGGAAAAGTCCACGGCCGCAATAAATCATTGAAGACGCTGGTAGATCTGATGGAAGAAAAAATGGGCAGCTGGAAAGACAAAGATGAGATTTTCATGATCTGCCAGGGCGATGTCCAGCCGGAAGCTGAACAGGTTGCGCAGATGGTGAAAGACCGCTTCGGTATTTCCCAGTCGCTGATCAGTTATACCGGACCGGTGATCGGCAGTCATACCGGCGCGGGCGTTATCGGCTTGTTTTTCATGGGTGATCACCGATAATCCTATTGAATAAACGGATAAAAAAGACACGTCTTCTCCTTTTTCAGGCAAGCAGCTGTCAAAGGAAGGGGTTCGTGTCTTTTTGATTTAAGAAAAATTTCCAAGATCAAACAAAGCTGAAAAGGATATCAAAAAAAACAGCTTTCCTGCGGTATTCCGCAGGTAAAGCCGTCTCCTTAAATAAAGATCGCCGATTTCACTTCAGGTATTGCAGCTGACGTGATCCCAGTCATTCTGTCCGTCGACGTCGATCAGCCAGTTCAGTCCCCAATGCCGTTCATAGACGACTTCGCTGTTCAAGCCGGCCGGAGCCGGTTCGCCTTTGATCCGCGCGTCGACGCACGCCCAGTCATAGCGGAAGATTAAATCCGCTTCGTCGAGAATGTCGTCGATCGGCCGCAGCTGCACGTCCTTCATGAATTCGTCAAACGTCGCTTTGGTGCTGACGACTTCAATTGCTTTCTGACAATCGCAGATCTGATCCGGGAAGGCCAGCGAATCGACCAGACCCAGCGCCCAGATCAGCGGCCAGTAGGCTTCGTATTTCCAAACCATGTTGACCCAGTCCTGTTCCGTTGCCGTATCGTTAAAGATCGCTTTTTCTTTCTCCGTCAGAAACAGCCGAACGCCGAAGCGGTCTAACAGTCCAGTCATAAACAATCGCGAGTCCTCAACGTCCTGTTGGTTCTGTAAATCGCAGGCCAGCTGGATCGTGATCAGGCAGCAGATCGCCCGGCGCGCGATTTCCTCGGCGCTGCGCAGGCGGACGTCGTCGGCGGTTTCAATGACTGGCAGATGTTCAATATAAGGCACGCCCTGCTCTTTCAGCAAAGCGATGGATTGTTGCTTTCTCTCTTCAGCGCTTTTCATGGCAGCCTCCTTTTTTTATCTCCTCTATTCTATCACGAACAGGTGATGAAAAGCTGACGTCTTTGTCAACGATTGTTGAAATTCATAAATTTAACTTGAATATCGTTCAAGAAAAGCTTGCGGCAGTTCCGCTCACCCTCTATAATAAGGAGGAAGTAGTCATTCCCAAGCATTTTTTTAAAGAATGATGTACAATAGAAGCACTCTTGGGAAAGCTATATGAAGCGAGGTGTAAGAACATGCAACATGATAAAATTGTGATTAAAGGCGCGCGTGAAAACAACCTTAAGAATATTGATCTGACGATCCCGCGGGATAAGCTGGTCATCATGACAGGTTTGTCCGGATCAGGGAAAACGTCGCTGGCGTTTGATACGATCTATGCGGAAGGACAGCGTCGGTATGTCGAGTCGTTAAGCGCCTATGCGCGGATGTTTTTGGGCGGTGTGGAGAAACCGGACGTCGATTTGATCGAAGGCTTGTCGCCGTCGATTTCGATTGATCAGAAGACCACGAGCAACAACCCGCGTTCGACTGTCGGCACGGTCACGGAAATCTACGATTACCTGCGGCTTTTGTATGCCCGCGTGGGCGTTCCGTATTGCCCGGTTCATAACGAACCGATCGTTTCCCAGACGATCACGCAGATGGTCGACCGGATTATGGAACAGCCGGAAAAGACGCGGCTGGAGATCCTGGCTCCGGTAGCGCATCGGGAAAAGGGAACGTTTAAGGACGTCTTTGAGAAACTGTTGAAAGACGGTTATCTGCGGGCCCGCGTCGACGGACAGATGATTCTGCTGGAAGACGTCAAACCGTTAGAGAAAAACAAAAAGCATTCGATCGACGTCGTTGTCGACCGAATTGTGAAAAACGACGGTATCCGCTCCCGGCTGCATGATTCACTGGAAACGGCAGTGAAGCTGGCCAATGGCATCGTCGTGGTGCTGGCAGGCGAAGATGAGCTGTTGTTCTCTCAGAATTATTCCTGTCCAAAGTGCGGCTTCTCGGTTCCGCGACTGGAACCGCGGTTATTTTCGTTTAACTCGCCGCTGGGGGCGTGCGACGAATGCAAGGGTCTGGGCATCACCCAGCGGGTGGACATTGATTATCTGATTCCGGATCGGTCGAAGTCGATCCGCAAGGGCGGCATCGTGTATTACAAAAATATTGTCGACACGGAGAACATTGAATGGCAGACATTCAATACCTTGTGCCGATATTACCATATCGACCTGGATAAACCGATTCGGGATTTCACGCCGGAAGAACTGGAAATTGTTTTATACGGTTCTAAAGAACCGATTGCTTACAGCATCGCTTCCCGTTCCGGCAACCGCTTCAGCCGCAACGATTACATTGAAGGCGTCAAGACGTTGATCGAGCGGCGTTTTGTCGAAACAACCTCGACGATGTCGCGCGAATGGTATGCTTCGTTTATGGCGGAGTCGCCGTGTCCGAAGTGCGGCGGTAAGCGGCTGAACGAGATGGCGCTGAGCGTGCGCGTGGGCGGCAAGAACATCTATGAATGGACGACGATGTCGGTCATTCAGGCGCTGGACTTTATGAAAAACCTGCAGCTCGATCCAATGCGGGCGGAGATCGCAAGATTGGTGATTAAGGAAATTGTCAGCCGGCTGACGTTCTTGAAGGACGTGGGTCTGGAATATCTGACGCTGGACCGGCTGGCGGGCACGTTGTCCGGCGGTGAGGCGCAGCGGATCCGGCTGGCGACGCAGATCGGCTCACAGCTGACCGGCGTACTGTACGTGCTGGACGAGCCGTCGATCGGGCTGCATCAGCGTGATAACGCGCGGCTGATCAAGACGTTGAAGAATATGCGCGATCTGGGCAACTCGCTGATCGTCGTCGAGCATGACGAGGAAACGATGATGGAATCCGACTGGATCGTCGATATCGGGCCGGGCGCAGGCGTGCATGGGGGCGAAGTGATCGCCAGCGGAACACCGCAGGAAGTCATGCAATGTGAAAACTCGATTACCGGCCAATATCTCAGCGGCCGCAAAAAGATCGACGTTCCGGACAAACGCCGCAAGGGCAACGGTTTGTTTCTGGAAATCAAGGGCGCGCAGGAGAACAACCTGAAAAATGTGAACGTCAAGTTCCCGTTAGGCACCCTGACCGTCGTCACCGGCGTCAGCGGCAGCGGCAAATCCTCGCTGGTCAATGAAATCCTGTGCAAAGCTGTGCAGCATTCGCTCGGCCGCACGCGCATCAAGCCGGGCAAGCACAAAGCGATCCTGGGCTTGGAAAACATCGATAAGGTGATTGAGATCTCGCAGGATCCGATCGGCCGCACTCCGCGTTCCAACCCGGTCACCTACACCGGCGTGTTCGACGATATCCGCGATCTGTTCACCCAGACGCCGGAAGCGAAGCTGCGCGGCTATGACAAGGGGCGCTTCTCCTTCAACGTCCGCGGCGGCCGCTGTGAAGCATGTCAGGGCGATGGCGTAAAGCGGATTTCGATGCACTTTCTGCCGGACGTCTACGTACCGTGCGAGGAATGCCATGGCAAGCGCTACAACGAGGAAACGCTGCAGGTCACCTATAAAGGGAAGAACATCTACGATGTGCTGGAGATGACGGTTGAGGAAGCGATCGAGTTCTTCTCCTCCATCCACCGCATTAAATCCAAGCTTCAGACGCTGCATGACGTCGGCCTGGATTACGTCAAGCTGGGCCAGCCGGCGACGACGTTGTCCGGCGGCGAAGCGCAGCGTGTCAAGCTGGCGAGCGAGCTGCAGCGCAAGGCGACGGGCAAGACCGTCTTCATCCTGGATGAACCGACGACCGGCCTGCATACCCACGACGTTAAAAAATTACTTGCGGTCTTACAGCGAATCGTCGATAATGGAGATACGGTCATTGTCATCGAGCACAATCTCGATGTGATTAAATGTGCCGACTACATTATTGATATTGGCCCGGAAGGCGGCGATCAGGGCGGTACGATCATCGCTAAGGGCACGCCGGAACAGATCGTCAAGGTGGAAAAGAGCTATACCGGCCAATATCTGAAATCCATGCTTGAGAAAGGATGAGGCTATGGAATACGAAGGCAAGGTCATGATCAGCGAGCTGCAAAGTTATTTTAAATTTGAACAGCTCTCTGGCAATGAGGAATCATTAAACCGATGGGTGATCGTACCGGATGTCAATCGTCCGGGCTTGGAGCTGGCGGGCTTCTACAAGCATACCGAGCCGCGCCGGATCGTCATCATCGGCGATAAAGAACAAGCGTATATCGACACGCTCTCCGTGGAAATCCAGCGAGAGCGTTTTGAGCAGCTGACCGACGGGTATACGCCGACGATCATTCTCACCCATCACCGCGAATGTCCGCCGGTGCTGCTGGAAGTCGCGGGATACAAGAATTTCCCGATTTTCCGCACGGCGATGACGACCTCCCGGCTGATGGTCGATCTGATCAGCTTTCTGGACGAACGTCTGGCGCCGTCTGACAGTATTCACGGCGTTTTGATCAGCGTCTATGGCAAGGGCGTGCTGATCTGCGGCGAAAGCGGCATGGGCAAGAGTGAAACCGCGCTGGAACTGATCCGCAAGGGCCACATTCTCGTCGCGGACGACCGCGTCGACGTGGTCCGCGTCCACAACAGCATCATCGGTCATTCCCCGGAGCTGCTTCAGGGAATGCTGGAAATCCGCGGCATCGGTATCATCGACGTCGCCAAGATGTTCGGCGCGAGCGCGTTATTGCCTTCGGCAACGATCGACCTGGTCGTGTCGCTGGAGAAGTTTGATTCCAGCGCCGAATACGCACGGGTGGGAATTGAAACGGAACAGTTCATGCACATTCTGGAGGTCGACGTGCCGAAGATCGTGCTTCCGGTCAAAGAAGGCCGGACGATCGCGGTCCTGATCGAATCAGCGGTCACGAATTTCCGCCTGAAAGAAATGGGCTTCGACAGCGCGAAAGCGTTTGAAAACCGGGTGTACGACTACATCGAGCGGCAGAACGCCGCCAATGCGGCTGTCCCGGAAACAGAAAAGGAGTAATCAACAATGCAGTTTTTTCCTGATCCGCAGACTTTTATCGCCATCGGAAGTCTGTCAATTAAATGGTACGCAGTGATCATCCTCTGCGGAGCGGTCCTGGCGTATTCTTTCTGCGTCAAGGAAATCAAAAAGATGGGGTATAAAGCCGAAACCGCGGAGGATCTGTTCCTCGGCTGTCTGATCTGCGGGCTGATCGGCGCGCGGCTGTGGTACTGCGCGTTCTACAATCTGGAATATTACCTGGCCAATCCGATCCATATTCTCTATACGTTTGAGGGCGGTCTGGCGATCCAGGGCGGATTGTTCGGCGGGGTGCTGTTCGGTCTGTGGTATGCGCACAAGCATAAGATCAATTTCATGCGGATGGCTGACGCGATCGTGCCGAATGTGCTGTTGGCGCAGGGGATCGGCCGCTGGGGCAACTTCATCAATCAGGAGGCGTTCGGCCGCACGGTCAGCGAATCCTTCTACCGGTTTTTCCCGGAGTGGTTTAAAAACCAGATGTATATCCAGGGAGCCTACCGTGAACCGACGTTCTTCTATGAAAGCGTCGGCGATATTCTGGGCTTCATTCTGATCGTGTTTGTCTATAAGAAATATTCCAAACCCAAGCGCGGCGATATGGTCTACGCGTATCTGCTTTGGTATGGGGCGGTGCGGATCGTCGTCGAGGGTCTGCGTACAGACAGTCTGATGTTCGGCCGGCTGCGAATGGCGCAGGTGATCTCGGTCGTCTTCATCATCATCGGTCTGCTGGGGATGCTCGGCGTCTTCCGCAAGGTCATGAAAAATCCGAAGCCGGTGATCCTGTTCGATCTCGATGGAACGCTGCTGAACACGGAACCGGCGATCTTGAAGAGCTACCGGGAACTGTTTAAAAAGTACAGAACGGAAGAAGAATTCACCCGCGATAAACAGCTGGCAGTGCTGGGGCCTTCGCTGCAGACGATGTTTGCGCAATATTTCCCAGAGCAGGATACCGAGCAGCTGGTCAAAGAATACCGCGAGCACAACCGCGCCGCGCACGCCGATCTGGTCAAGCCGATGGACGGGGCGGTCGAGCTGCTGGAAAGTCTGAAAGCGCAGGGCTATAAGCTGGGCATTGTGTCCACGAAGGTTAAGGAAATGGTTCTGCTGGGGCTGACGTTGAATCACATGGATCATTATTTCGATGTGATCGTCGGTCATGACGATGTGCAAAACGGCAAGCCGGATCCGGAAGGCATTCTGACGGCCTGCCGGCTGGTCAACGAGGGTCACGACAGCGTGATCTACATCGGCGACAGTCCGATGGACATTCAGGCCGCCCGTAATGCCGGCGTCTTCTCGGTCGGTTATCTGTTTAATCTGGAACGCCGGGAACAGCTGGAAAATGAGAAACCGAACCGGATTATCGACGATCTGCGGCAGGTGGAAGCACTGGTGAAGGAGGATCTTGCATGGACTTACAATATGATGTAATCATCATCGGCGCCGGTCCCGCCGGCATGACCGCGGCGGTGTATGCCAGTCGTGCAGGTCTGAAAACGGCGATGTTGGAAAAAGCGGCGCCCGGCGGCAAGATGATTAAAACCTTTGAAATTCAGAACTGGCCGGGAATCAAGGAGATTAACGGCGCGGAGCTGGCGTATCAGATGTTCGAGCATTCCACCCATTTCGGCGCGGAATATCTCTATGGCGACGTCGAAAAAATCATCGACGGTCCGATCAAGCAGGTGGTCTGCGCGGATGGTCAGATCTATACCGCTCCGGCGGTGATCATCGCCACGGGAACGCGCGAGCGGCTGTTGGGCATTCCAAATGAGAAAGAGCTGACGGGCAAGGGTGTATCCTATTGCGCGGTGTGCGACGGCAGCTTCTTCCGCGATCAGCCGGTGACGGTCATCGGCGGCGGCAATTCCGCGCTTGAGGAATCGTTATATCTGACACAATTTGCCAGCGAGGTTCACATCGTGATCCGCCGGGACGTCTTCCGTGCGGAGCCGATCATCCAGCAGGCGATCGAACAGAATCCGAAAATCGACATCATCCGCAGCCATGTTCCGGTCGAAATTCTGGAACAGGAGGGGAAAGTCGGCGGCATCGTATTGAAAAACGTTCATGACGGGCAGCTGATGAAGCTGGAAACCAAAGCGGTGTTCCCGTACATCGGCGCAGATCCGTGCACGGAATTTGCGCAGGATTTGGGGATTCTGGACGAGCGTGGTTATATCCGGGTCAACAACAATATGGAAACTGCCCGGGCCGGCATTTACGGCGTCGGTGATGTGACGGCCAAGACGCTGCGGCAGGTGGTCACCGCGGCCAACGACGGCGCGATCGCCGCGCAGCAGGCATTCCATCAGATTAAGCAGTAAGCGCATCGACATAATCGTCAAAGCGTAGAGTAAGAAGGAACGCGCAGGGAAACCGGAAATGGAATCCTGCGGATTCATGAAGAAGTAAAAAGGAGGAACGAAAAAGATGACATCAAGAACAATTCGATTTGCCAACGGCTTCAACGGCGAGCTGCTGCTGGACGAGGGCAGCGTCAAGATCGGCCGCGGGGCGGGCGAGGCAGCGCCTTATGACATGCTTTACGGCGCGCTGGCGTCCTGTTTGTACGCGACGTTCTCAGGCATTCTGGAAAAGAAACGGATTGAAATTGAAGGCGCGGAAATCGTGGTCGCAGGCGAAAAGCGCACAGAGGTTCCGACAACCTTAAAAACGGTGCATCTGACCGTAACGATTCACGGAACGGATAAGGAAGACGCGGTCCGCAAATCCTTTGATCTGGCGACGAAATACTGCTCCGTCTACCAGACGATCAGCCACGTGGCGGAAATGAGCTACGAGCTGCATTTCGCCTAAGCGTGACGAATTGAACCTGAACCTTATCCGGTTCAGGTTTTTTTCAATCATCTGCGGTTTTTGATGAAGGGAAAACGGCACGAAGAAAAGAGGAAAATTATGATCTATACTGTCACCTTAAATCCGGCGCTGGATTATTACTGCACCATGGAAACGTTCAAGCTGGGAGCAACGAACCGCTGTGTCACCGAGAGTCTGATCGGCGGGGGCAAGGGTATCAACGTGTCGCTGATGTTGGCGCAGCTGGGCGTGCCAACCACGGCGCTGGGCTTCGCCGCCGGGTTTACCGGCGAGGAATTGATCCGCCAGCTGCGGGATCAGGCCGTCAATGCGGATTTTATCCGCTGTGCGAGGGGGCAGACGCGGATTAACGTCAAAATCAGTGCGGGAGTGGAAACGGAGATCAACGGCCGGGGACCCCAGGTCAGCGCATCGGAAAGAGAAGCGCTGTTAGACAGGATCCGCCGGATTCAGCCCGGGGATACGCTGGTGCTGTCCGGGAATGTGCCGCCCACGCTGCCCGGATCGATTTATCAACAAATTCTGGCACAGGCTGCGGATCCCGCCATTCGCGTCGTTGTGGACGCCGAAGGCGAACTCCTGCGGGATACCTTGCCCTTCCATCCGTTTCTGATCAAGCCCAATCTTGCGGAACTACGCCAGCTCGTTGCCAATCCTCAAGCGCCTATATCGGATCAGATTGAGGAGCTGCGGGATCAGGGCGCCGGGCATATCCTGGTGTCGATGGGGGCGGAAGGCTCAGTCCTCTTTGCGGCCGGGGGCGGCGTCTATCGCCAGCTGCCGCTGGCAGGCCCGACCGTCAGTACCGTCGGGGCCGGCGATTCTATGGTCGCAGGCTTTCTGGCAGCGCTTGAAAATCCTGCCTGCATGCTGGAAGACAGTCTGCGCTGGGCAGCCGCCTGCGGCACCGCGACGGCGTTCAGCCGCGGGATCGCCCGGCGGGAAAGGGTCGAAGCTTTGCGGGATCAGATTCAGATCGAATTCTGAAAAACCGTTTCTATCCTGATGAATTCCGTGCAGATGAGGAATAAGGCTCGTCCTGCGAACGATCCGGATGGGTTCTTCCCTGGTTTTGGTTTCCATTGAAACCCGAACTTTTTCTGATGGAAATTCAGGCGCTGCTTCTTTATAGTGAAATCAGAGCATTGCAGAAAGAAGGTACAAACGAATGAGAAAGCTACTATCCCGTCAGATCGTGACAGAACAGGGCATCGTTGAAGGCAGTTTGACGTTTCAGGGAGATACGATTACCGCCATTCAGCCGGAATCGCTGAATGAAGCGGAAGGAAGTGAAGCCTGGGCGATTTTGCCGGGCATCATCGACATTCACACCCATGGGGGCGGCGGATATCTCACAAATTATCTGGCCAATTCCGGCTCGATTGATGAAATCCGCAAGCTGTCCCGGTTCTATGCTTCCCGCGGCGTCACTTCGTTTATGGCGACGGTATCGCTGTGGTCCGAGGAGAAAATGGGCGCGATCATGTCTGGCATCGCGGATCTGGTCCATCATGAAAAAATGCCGGGCGCACAGATTCTGGGCATCAATCTGGAGGCGCCGTGTTTCAGCTTGAAGAAATCCGGCGCCGGGTTTATGACGCCGCAATGGATGCCGAATCCAAGCCGAGAACTGGCTGAGCGTTTCATCGAAGCCGGGCGCGGTCTGCTGAAATATGTAACGCTGGCCCCGGAGCTGCCGGGGGCGCAGGCGGCGATTGAAACGTATCGGAAAGCGGGAATTCAGGTGGCGGCCGGTCATACCGACGCTTCTTCGAGCCAGATGAAGCAGGGAATTGAATGGGGCGTGCGCAGCGTGAGTCATGCCGGCAACGCGATGTCGATGATCCATCAGCGGGACATCGGGGTGTTGGGCCAGCTGATGCTTCATCCGGAAGTGATGGCCGAGCTGATTTGTGATTTTATCCATCTCAGCCCGGAATTTATCCAGCTGATGCTTCAGGTCAAGGGCAGCGATCACTTGTGCATGATCGCCGACGCCTCGGAGCTGGCTGGTCTGGAGGAGGGCGTCTATGATACTCAGCCCCGGCCGGTGCGGCTGAAGCCGAATGGCCGGGTGGTTGTGGAGGGCAGCGACGTCCTGTGCGGAAGCAGTCTGTTCGTCATCGACGGTCTGCGCAATCTGACCTCCGCTCTGCACTTACCGTTGACGGAAGCGGTGAAAATGTCTTCGCTCAACGCCGCCCGGCATTTCCAGCTGGATTCTCGGATTGGCAGTCTCAAGCCGGGGAAACAGGCGGACTTGATCGTCATTGACAAGGAATTTCACGTCCTGGAGACCATTGTGCAGGGACGGACGGTCTATCGCCAGAATGATAAGATCGAACGCAATCCGGCGATTACAGATCTCAAAATCGGCTGAATGCCAAAATGGCAATAAAGGTCCGGAACACTCGGGGTTGACCGAGGAGTTTCAGATCTTTTTTTGATTTCCTGTCAGCGAAATTCCCTGCATAAACTCCGGGTTCATCCCGTTGTTTTTGTATTTGACAATCAGGCAGTCTTGAAAATGCAGGGAAAAGGAACCTTTTACGCAGGAAAAAAGCCTGGAGAAATTACCGGTTAAACACGAATTCTGTGCGATGGTATTTGCTTCCCAAGCTCTTTACAATGAAGTTATCAGAAGCGTACCGCAGGATCTCTTCACACGATCCCAAAAAGAAAGATGAATTTCTGGAAAGAGAAAGCGAGGTGAAAGTGAATGATTCAGTTATTGCGGATTGACGAACGTCTGATCCATGGGCAGGTCGCTACGGCCTGGACGCGCCAGCTGGGGATCACCGCCGTGGTGGTGGCCAACGATGAGGCGGCAGCCAACGAGCTGGTTACCATGACGCTGCGGATGGCAACACCGCCGGGGATAAAGGTCGCGGTAAAAACCGTCCGGGAAGCGGTCAGCCTGTTCCACGACAAGCGCACGGCAGGGTTAAAGATTCTGATCGTTGTGGACAAGCCGTGCGATGCGCTGAAGCTGGTTCGGCAGGTGCCCGGGATTCCCTGCGTCAATATCGGCAACTTCGGCCGCGTCGGCAACCGCCGGGGACGCCGGGCGCTGACTGACAATTTCTCAGCCAGTGAAGAAGAGCTGGAACAGCTGCGGGAAATCGCCCGATCCGTCCGCTGCGAGGTGCAGGTGCTGCCGTCGCTGCCCAAAAAAGACCTGAAACAATTTCTTTAAGAAAGAGGAGGAAAATCCATGTTACAAAGTGCCTTGATTCTGGCGTTTGTGTACTACATCGTCTACCTGCTGGACTGCAGCATGGCCTGGGACGCTACCTGGCGTCCGCTGTTCGTCGCATTTCTGACCGGACTTGCGTTAGGGGATATGAAAACCGGTCTGATCATGGGCGCTTCCCTGGAAGCGATCTACATGGGCATCTCCGCGATCGGCGGCGTAATTCCTTCCGATCCCTGTTCAGCTTCGATTCTGTCGGTGGCCTTCGTCGTGCTGACCGGCGCAGATCTCAATCTGGCGCTGGCGCTGGCGGTGCCGATCGGCACGGTCATGCAGTATGTCAGCACGCTGATCTCCCCGATTGATATTTCGTTAGTCGGCTTGTTTGAAAAATTTGCCCGCGAAGGCAAGGATAAATCTTATACGCTGCTGCATTATGCAAGCCTGTTTATCATCCGTCCGCTGCCGAAAACGATGGTCGTTTTCCTGGCCGCTGTGCTGGGCGTGGAAAATCTGCAGGCGGTTACCAACCTGCTTCCAGCCTTCGTCATGAACGGGCTGAGCGTCTCCGGCGGCATGTTAGTGGCCGTCGGCTTCGCGATCCTGACCTCAATGATCTGGTCGAAAGAGCTGGGGATTTACTTCTTCATCGGCTTCGCCTGCGTCAAGTTCCTCCATCTGCCGATCATCGGCGTCAGTATCTTTGCCCTCGCCGCAGCGATTCTGAACTACACCCGCCAAGGCCAGATTAAGAAAATGAAGGATGAAATCATCGCGCAGCTGCCTGAAAATCAGGAAGGGAAGGAGGACCTGTTCGGATGAAAAAGACGTATACACCGGAAGAAAAGAAAAATCTGAGACACCTGTTCTGGCGTTCCGGCCATTTCTGGGCGACCTTCAACATGGTGAAGATGATGGGCCAGACCTATGCGTTCTGCCTGTTCCCGATTCTTAACGAAGTCTACGCCGGAAAGGAAGACCTGCGTCGGGAAGCGATGCTGCGCAATACCGAGTTCTTTAACTGCAATGCCAGTATGTCCGGTCTGTGTCTGGGCGTCAGCTACGCGCTGGAAAAAGAGCGGGCGGCCAATCCGGATTCCGTCTCGCCGCAGATGATTACCAACATCAAGACGTCCCTGATGGGACCGCTGGCAGCGATCGGCGATTCCCTGTTCTTCAACTGCATCCGCGTCATTTCCGGCGGCATCGGCATCGCGCTGGCCTCGCAAGGCAATCCGTTAGGCGTCGTGTTGTTCGTGGCGATTTACGGCGGTCTGTTTCTGGCGCTGAAATGGACGCTGATCAAGCTCGGCTATGGCTTGGGTACCAACGTTATCACCGAAGCCTTCCATTCCGGCATCATCGGCATGATCACCCAGTCGGCGTGCATCATGGGCTTAATGATGGTCGGCGCGCTGGTGGCGCAGATGGTTTCCGTGCAGATTCCGCTGGTTGTCCCGATGGGCGGCGGCGCGGAGATGGTCGTCCAGACAATCTTCGACGAGATCATGCCGGGCTTGCTGGAACTGGGATTGTTGTTCGGCATCGTTGCCCTGCTTAAACGCAAATGGAAGCCGATCACCGTGATCGCGCTGATTCTGGTCATGGCGATCACCGGCTCATTCTTCGGCATTTTCTGATCGGCTCGCAAAAAAGGAAGTCCCCTTCCTTTTTTGTGTTGATTCAAGCTGAGAAGACAGGAATTCCCAAGAAAAGGAAAAATTTGGCATAGGATTGCTGACCTGAAAGAAAGCGGCGCAATGCTATAATGAGGAGGAAACAGGCATGAAAAGCAAAGGATGTTGGGCATGAACGCAAATTACCGGCAGCTGTCCCTGCTCTACGAATTTCTTAATCATACGGGACAATATCTGACTTATTCGATGCTGTGCGAACAGATGAACGTCTCCGAGAAAACAATCCATAACGATATTCAGGTGATCAACGATACCATCCGCAAGAATAACCTTCAGATCTGTCTGCGCAAGAACCGGGGATTTCTTCTGCAGGCGCAGGATCCGCGGGTGATCCGGGAGCTGAAAAACCAGTTCCGCTACCGGTTCTACAATGTCTACGATCTTCAGGAGAACTTCAAGCTGCGCATCAACACCATTTTGAAACAGCTGCTGATCAGCGAGGAGTATATCAAGCTGGAGACGATCGCCGATCGGATGTGGCTGAATCCGCAGTCGATTTCCCGGGAGATGAAGGAAGTCCGGAAAATGCTGGGCGATTACAATCTGGAACTGATCAGCCGCCCTTACCGGGGGATGAAGATCGAAGGCAACGAAATCAACTACCGGTTCTGCTACATGGATTCAATTTGTTACTACAACCACAAGGTAAAGATGATGGACGTGTTTCTGGACGTCGATCACAAGGATCAGATGGAAGGCGAGGAACGCGAGGCGATCGCGAAAATGGTTTCCGATTTGATCTGCACGCGGGAAATGGGGATCAGCGACCTGGAAACCCGGAAATGGATCGTCATGATCATATTGTCGGAAAAACGCCGGAAGGCCGGTCATTTTGTGAGCTTTTCTGAGGAACAGGCGCAGCTGCTCGATCAATTCCGGCCGCTGTTTCCGTTGGATGATCTGGGTTCGCAGCTGGCAGCGTATTATGGAGAACCACTGCCGCCGCAGGAACAGCGCTTTCAGCTGTTGTTTCTCTTATGCAATCTGGACCTGTCCGATACGGCGATCGAAGAAACCCGATTCGGGCCTTTTTATGATTTGGCAGTCGTCCTGTTTGATAAAATCCGCAGAAAATTCGCCTCTTTAGACATTTTAAACCTCACGGCGATGGAGGCGATGAAGACGGAATTTCTGCGTTTTCTGATCCCGATCGTCGTGCGGATGTCGTTTAAAATCCCGGAAAACAACACGACCTCCGAGCTGGTGCGGATTGCCAAGCAGACGCCGGTTTCCTGTCAGATCGCGATCATCATTCACGATATCATTCAGAACTGGTTCGATTGCGATATCGGCGAGGTCTCGCAATGTCTGATTTCACTGTTTATCTATCGTCAGATCAAGAAGATCGAGAATAAGCGGATGCAGCTGCGGCTGGCCCTGTATCCGGTCGCGAATGTGTTTGTCGGGGAGGCGCTAAAGGAAGCGCTGCTGGAACGGCTGCATTATTATGTCAAATCCGTGGATATTCTAAGAGAGCGGGAACTGGCGGACATTTCTTCGGAAACCGTGGACTTCTTAATCTGCTTTGACGAAAGTGTGCCGGTTTCCGTGCCCTCTTCCATCCCGGTTTTAAAAATTGACTACTATCTCAACAACGATGACTACCAGTCGCTGTATCAGAATATGATTCAGCCGTCGCTGAAATATGAAACGCCGTTCTCGCCGCTGAGCCGGGAGGACGTTTATCTGGACGCCCGTTTTTCCAGCATGGAGGAACTGAAGCAGACGCTGATCAGTTTTTATCTGGAAGAGCTTGACCAGCAGTGGCTGGCTTATTTATTGTATCGGAAATTTCTGCATCTGGACTGGCTGGTATGGGATGAGACGCTGAATATCATTCTGTTTACCTCGGAAAAAAGACGGATGATGACCAAGCTGTTCGATCTTGCGAAACCCTTGCCGGTCAAAAACAAGAAGATTAAACGCATCTATTTTTTCGTGATTCAGACCGGCGGCGACCCGATCCGGTTAAATACGGCGGAAACATTGATCCGGCGGATGACGGAGGGACAGCCCAGGATTCTGAGGGATGAGGCGGGAAGTCTGTTAGATCCGTATGCCTATTATATTCATCACCGCAAGGTTAAAATCAGCTGATCGGGAAGTCGGCCGGGCGTTTCGGGATAAGAAAGCGATAAGGCTACAAGGTTTGATAAGCCGCCGCCATCTTATCGACAAGGAGCCGCCGGATTTTGACTTCTCTTTTTTTGTGAAACAGATGCGCTCCTCAGGAATCTTTCCTGGACTAAACGCTGAAGCTGAAGAAGAAAGTTCTCCGAATAAAAATCGGCATGTTCCCGATTGAGAACCGCCAGGGGCTGTGGTAAAATACAGCTAACAAAACAAGAGGTGATCGAGATGAAGAAAAAGCGTGTAATCCTGGTCAGCGGAATGTCCGGCGCAGGCAAGACGAGCGCGACCAGCGTTTTGGAAGATATGGGTTATCACTGCATCGACCAGTTTCCCGTTCAGCTGTTAAGCCTGTTGGTGGATCTAATTGAAAGCAGTACCGATCCGCGCTATTCCTATCTGGCGCTGGCAACGTCGGCCAAGGATTTCCCGGAGTTCCTGAATGCTTTTGAGGGCGAGGATATGGATGTGCGCGTACTGTTTCTGGATGCGTCCAACGATGTGCTGCTGCACCGCTACAAATCCACGCGCCGCACGCATCCGCTGCTGATCTCCAACGTCTGCAATACGCTGGAGGAAGCGATCAGCGTCGAGCGGCAGATGTTTCAGAATTACAAAGACACCGCGTTTCTTTCCGTCGACACGACGTTTTTAAAAGCGTCGGAACTGAAGCAGAAAATCGAGAAGTATTTCTCACTGAGCAGCGCGCCGGTCTTTTCGATCAGCTTCATCTCGTTTGGCTATAAGCACGGCGTCCCGCTGGATGCCGATCTGATGATCGACGTGCGCTTTCTCCCCAATCCCTATTGGGAAGTCGAACTGCGTCCCTACTCCGGCGACGATCCGCAGGTCTACCATTACGTCATGGACAAACCGGAAACCCGGGAATTTATCAAGCGGCTGCTGGAATTTCTCGATTACGCGTTTACCGAATATGTCAAGGAAGGCAAGAATCACTTCACCGTAGCGATTGGCTGTACCGGCGGCCAGCACCGCTCCGTCGCGATCACGAATTTCCTGTATGATCACTATAAGATCCAGTATAACTGCTATAAAGAACATCGCGATAAGCGGGGGCTGGATGAACAATAACCCGTTGAAGGTCGTCGTTATCGGCGGCGGGCATGGCCAGTCGGTCATCCTGCGCGGCATTAAATTCATTCAGGATATTCAAATCTCGGCGATCGTCACCGTGGCGGATGACGGCGGCAGCACCGGACGGCTGCGGCGTCAGTTTCATATCCCCGCGATGGGCGATATCCGCGCGGTGCTGATCGCGCTGGCGGAGTCGGAAACCTTGCTTAAAAATCTGATGGAGTATCGCTTTGAAGGCGATCCGGATCCTGATCAGGAAGATCAGGGCGTCATGGGCCACAACCTCGGCAATCTGATTCTGACCGCCCTGACGCAGAGCTGCGGCAGCTTTCTGGAAAGCATCGGAATTCTTTCCAAGATCCTCAATGTGCGCGGCGATATCATTCCCGCTACTACTCAGGTGATCACGCTGTTCGCCCGGATGGCCGACGGCACGATCGTGCGCGGGGAGTCCAACATTCCCAATATCAATAACCGGATCGACACGGTGTTTTATCAGGAAACCGTCAAGGCCTCCGAGAAGGCAGTTCGGGCGATCCGCGAAGCGGATGTGATCATTTACGGCATCGGCAGCATCTTCACCAGTATCCTGCCGAATCTGATCATTCCGGAGATCGCCGAAGCGATCCGCCAGTCGGACGCTTACGGCGTGTATTTGTGCAACGCGATGAGCCAGCCGGGTGAAACCGACGATTTTACAATGGAGGATCATGTCGACGCACTGGTCCGTCACGGTGCGAAGATCGACGAGGTGCTGGTCGCTCAGGATCCGATCCCGGATGCGGTCCTGAACCGCTATGCGTTAGAAGGCGGAAAGCCTGTCAGCATCCTGCAGCAAGAGCATCCCTATCAGGTTACCCCGGCGCCGCTGCTGGATTTCAGCGACGATTTGGTCCGCCACGACGCCGATAAGATCCGCCGCTGCATGCAGCAGCTGTTAGCGAAAATAAAGGAGTAAGTATGTCGTTTACCACTGAAGTCAAATCCGAAATCGCTCAGAATGAGCTGAAACCCTGCTGCCAGAAGGCGGAGCTTTCCGCGTTGGTGCAGCTGTGTTCGTCGTTAACGATCAACGCTCAGGGCATGTCGTTGATGATCAAGACGGAAAACGCGGCGACGGCAAAACGAATCCTTAAGCTGCTGAAGGAAAATTACGCCGTGGAAACCGATCTGTCGGTCATCAAGAAGATGAATCTGAAAAAAAACAACATCTACCGGCTGCAGGTGCTGAACAAGACGACCGAGATTCTCAACGATCTGGGCCTGTTCACCGATCACGGGCTGCAGAACCATCCGACCCGCAAGCTCGTTCAGAAAGAATGCTGCGCACGGGCCTATCTGGCCGGGGCGTTCATGGCGATGGGTTCAGTCAATTCCCCGCAGAAGACCAATTATCATCTCGAAATTGTAACCAACGACGAAGCTCACGCGCTGTTCATTCAGAAGCTGATGCATAAATTTGATCTGCCGGCCAAGGTGATCGCCCGCCGCACGTCCTTCGTCGTGTATTTGAAAGCGGCCGATAAGATCGCTGATTTCCTGCGCTGCGCCGGTGCGTATGAAGCGCTGATGAAGTTTGAGGATATCCGCATCCACCGCGATTTCCGCAACAACCTGACGCGGCTGGACAACTGCGAGGTCGCCAACGAAATGAAAAGTCAGGCGGCGGCCAAGAAGCAGCTGGAGGATATCGCCCGGATCGAGAAAGCCGGCCGGCTGCGGTTTCTCGATGAAAAGCTGAAAGCTGTGGCCCAGCTGCGCGTGCAGTTCCCGGAGGCCAGTCTGAACGAACTGAGCGCGGAATATGAAAAACAGACGGGGGTTGCCATGTCCAAATCCGGCATGAAGCACCGCTTCGGCAAGCTCCACGAGATCGCGGAGCAGCTTCCCCCAATTTCGGAAATCCAGAATGAATCCTGAAGAATCCGCATAAAAAAAGCCAGGATGTTCCATACTTCTAAGGAGGTGAGGACATTGGCTTTTTTTCTTTTATTGATCCAGCTGGCCGGTTTATCCTGGAATTTAACGTACACCGCGGAAGAATGGAACTGCGATCAGGGGCAGATTACCGTCGTGCTCCACGAACAATCGCTGCCGATTTCCCTGTTTGATGTCGAGCTGACAGACGCCGGGAAAACCCGGGCTTGCGAAATTGTGAGTCAGGCGGAAACACTGACGTTGGAAATCGACGATCATGTCGCCCAGACCTCGCCGCTGCCGGTATGGCTGTTTGCGGATGGGGAGCTGGTGCAGCGCTTGTTGATTGAGGAAGGGCTGGCTTCGGTTTCGATCTCCAACCCGGAATACACCTATGCCGCCCAGCTGCAGGCCGCCCAATCTCAGCCGGTAATCGCCCACGGCTCTGTCAATTCAGTCACGGAGTACAGCCGCCGGCGGGGCGAGGTGGGACTGGCGGTGCTGTGCTTTATGACGTCCGGCTTTCTTGTCCTGTGGATTCTTGGCGTCCGTCATGCCCGCCGCCGTCATCCGCAGAGAAGCTGAAGAAATTCTTAAATTTGAGGTTCGGGTTGCAAAACTTTTCTCTTTTGCGGTCAATTAGGATATAATGAAACCGGTGATAAACATGAGATTTCTAACGATGATTTTTACAATCCTGCTGATCATCGCCTTTCTCAGCATGGCCTGGCCGTTTATTCTGGCGATGCTGGCAGTCATGGCGGTCTTGGGGATCTTTGGCATGTTCAAGATCAGAAAGATGACCAAGACGATGAACGACCAGTGGTCGTCGAAGGATCAGAATCAGGATTCAGTTTGGATTGACGAACAAACTCAGGACAGCCCGTTTGAACAGCGGGTAGCTCAGCCTGAGGTTTTTGAAGCGGAATATACTGAAAGAAGGACGGATGAGGATGGAAGCCAGTCAGATACAAAGGGACTTTGATCCCGTTACCGTAGACGATTATCCGCTGATCCAGCGTTATTTATCGTTGGCGCAGTATGAAGAAAGCAACCACAACTTGGTCAACATGATCCTGTGGATCAATTCCTATCCGCTGTTTAAGTGTCAGAATGAAAACTGGCTGCTTCTTTTGGGCGTGCACGAAGGCACGTTGTTTATTTACATGCCCTTATGCCGGCCGGAATATTTCAAGGAAGCAATTCTGGCAGCCAGAGGCATCTTTGAGCATTATCGGCTGCCATTTGTGCTGAGCTGCTTCACAAAGGAAGCGGCGCAGTGGTTTGCGGATACGTTTCCCAACACCTGTCTGGAGGAAAACCGCGACAGCGCGGATTATGTTTACCTGTGCGAGAAGCTGAAAACCTTCGCAGGCAAGAAGCTGCAGAAGAAGCGCAATCATCTCAACGCATTCTATAAGGAGTATGCGGGACGCTGGGAATATGAGTCGTTCAACGCGGATAATGTGAAGGAATGTGAAGCGTTTCTGCGGCAGTGGCATGCCGAGGATCCGGATGAATTTCTGCAGACGGAACGGCGCGGCGTTTTCCGGATTCTGGAATTATTCGGGCAGATTCCTTACCGCGGCGGTCTGATCCGCATCGACGGGGAAGTGAAGGCGTTTGCGGTCGGCTCCTGGCTGAGCGCGCGGATGTGTCAGGAAAACATTGAAAAAGCTGACGACGAGATTCGGGGATTATATCAGGCGATCATGAAGGAATGGCTGACGCATGAGTTTGATGAAGCCGAGTACGTCAACCGTGAAGACGACATGGGCCATGAGAATATCCGTCAGGCTAAACTGGCGTACCATCCGGAGTTTTTGATCGAGAAGTACCGGATTTGCGGAAAGGAGAATCAGCTATGATCAGCAAGGCGCTGCCGCAGGAAAAAAAGATTGTGTACGGCATCTGGAAGCAGGTGTTTGCCGGCGATGACGGTGGTTATACGGATTATTTCTTCCGCACGCTGTATAAGCCGGAGAATACGCTGGTGCTGAAAGATTCGGGGAATATCGTATCGACGCTGATGCGGATTCCGCATTCGATCATGTTAGCCGGGCATGTTCTGGAAACGTCGATGATTTTAGGCGTGGCGACGATTCCGTCTTACCGCAAGCGGGGCTGCATGCACGAGCTGATGAACGACGTGCTGGACGAGGTGGAGCACAGGGAGCTGGTGACCTTGATTCAGGCTTACAATCCGTCGATGTATACGCAGTTTGGCTTTGAAATGGTGTATTACCGCCGGCGGTATTCCATCCATCGCTCCCAGATTCCCCTTTGCAGCAACGAGGGCCTGACCTACAAGGTGCAGTCGCAGGATCTGCTCGATGTGTATACGGCGTATGTGCGGCGCTTCGATGGTTTCTATCTGCGGACGAAAGAGGACTTCGATCATCTGCAGGAGGAGTGCAATGCCGAGGGCGGCAAGCTGATCGCCTACTATGATCAGAACAAACAGATTCAGGGCTACGCGTCATTATATCAGACCGCGCAGGGCATCGAGGTGCGCGAGTGTATTTATCTCAACAGCGTCGCGTTGTTCAAATTGTTGAATCTGGCGCTGCAGCTGAAACCGGAGATTATCCTGCATACCACGCAGGATGAGCATCTGGAAAAGATTATTCAGGGCCTCACATGGCAGGACTATGGCTTCACGATGGCGCGGATTAACGATTACGATCTGTTCAACCGGCTGTACGGGAGCGCGGTGACTTCGCCGAAGGAAGCGTTTGCGCTGAGCGGCAAGCCGTTGTTTATGCACGAATACGCGTAAAAGAGAATGAAGTACCAAGCTTTAATGATAAGGGTTATCTCGCGGTTCTGTCAGGACAGGAAGCAGTCTGCTGAAAAGAGTTATGCCGCGCATGCTGGTGATCCAGCGCTTGAAAAGTCTTGTGGACAGAGATCGTAATCAGAAAGAAGCGAAGGAGGATCCTGCCGATGATTATGGTATTGATCATTGCGTTTTGTTTCTGGTATGGCGGATATGCTTTTAAAAATCCTGAGAAAGTCTGGGAGTACCAGCATTTCCTCACGGTTAAAGATGGAACACCGACTCTATTTTCCATCTATTTTATCAAAGCTTGCGGTATTTTATTGATCATGACTGCCATCGTCATGGTATTCCCTTTTATTGAGGTGATATTGGATAAAACAATATTCAAATGATATTTTTAAGAGTCATTATAAAAATCAGGAACAATGTAAAAACAAAGGCATTGGGTTAAGTCATCGAAACAACTTAACGTAATGCCTTTATTTTACAGTTTACAAACTTTTCAGGGATTCTTCTATATTCCAATCTTGGACTTCGCCAACCTGCGAAGTGAAACCAGAAACGCCCGGAGTACAACGGCGGGTGATTCTATGGTAAGATAGAAACGATAATCGTAAAATCAACAAAGAAGGCAGGTGAACGGCGGTACTTTCAGGGAAGCATCCGCAGAAATATGGTCACAAGCAAGAAGTTTTGCGCTATTTCAGGGATTACCCTGGAGACGCTGCGGCATTATATCGACCTCGAGCTTTTAAAACCAGCGAAAGTGCTGGCGAACGGCTACCGGGAATTTTCCATTGATAATGCGGTCGAGGTCTTCTATCTAAGACATGAACGGGGACTGGGAGCGAGTCTGAATCAATTCCATCCCGAAAACGAGGCCGAAAGTCTGGCGGATCAGGATGGGCGCTATCAGGAAAATCTGCTTCAGCTGCAAAAACAAAAAGCATTGCTGGAACGGCAGATTGAGCGTAATATCTATTATCGGAATTTAATTCAGCGCGCGATCCATCAGAAGGGGCAGCCCTTGTATTTGAATGTGCAGCAGCTGTTCAGCCTGAGCTTCCTGGAGTTTTCTCCCGCCAATCTGGACCGCCAGAACGTCTTGAAAATGATCGAAAAATGGATGCAGTTTCCTGAACTGCTGCATCTGGCTTTCCGGATCGATCCAAAGCAGCTGACATCTGATTCTGATATCGTGGAACCGCGTGTCGGATTAGGGATCCGAACCGATTTTGCCAGACAAAACGAACTTCCGTATGCGGAAGCCGAGACCAGCTGCGGCAGCGGAAAAATGGTAATGATTGTTTCGCGCAGTGAAAGCTTAACGCAAATCCCGAAAACGGCGCTGGCCTCTTTGCTGGAATGCACCGATCAACCCATCCGCAAGGAGCTGGTCGGCCGGCTGATCACACGGGTTCAGGAAGACGGCAAACTCTGGTATTATTTCAGCTGCAGTCTGGACTTGGGATCTTGACCCCGTGGTAACCACGGGGTTTATAGTAAGGTCAGATCGATTGTGAAAATATCGACGAGGGAGGAAAATATGAAAAGACTTGGCCTTATCTTGATTTCTCTTTTCATGGTGCTTTCCTGCGCTGCCTGCGGGCAAACGAAGGAGGAAACCAAGAAAGCAGAACTCAAATTCACGGCTGGAAGCTATACGGCTTCAGCACAGGGCTACAACGGGGAAGTGTCGATTGAAGCGACTTTCTCAGAAAACGCAATTACGGACATTCAGGTTCAAGAACAGAAGGAAACGGCGCATGTCGGCGATGTCGCTTATCCCATTTTGATTGAGGATATCCTGGCAGCCAACGGCACGGGGGTTGACGTTGTCAGCGGGGCGACCTTTACGAGCATCGCTTTGAAGAACGCGGTCAACGCAGCGGCGGAAGCGGCGGGCGCTTCTGATCTGGACGCCTTTAAGAAGAACACCGTAGAACATGCGGCGCAGGAAGAAATTACAGGGACCTGGGACGTCGTCATCGTCGGCGCCGGCGGAGCAGGCATGATGGCCGCCGCGCAGGCAGCCCAAAACGGGGACACGGTTCTGGTATTGGAAAAGAACGCGGAAATGGGCGGAAATACGTTAGTTTCCGGCGGCGCTTATCAGTCGACCTTTGACGCTGTTGTCTGGGATCCGGCCAATCCGGATGCGACGACCGGCGAATACAATGGCGAAACCTATGAAAAAGTTAAAAATGACGCGGGACGGATTGATACGCTGAAAACAATTCTGAACTGGTCGGAAGAACCGTTTGACGGAACGATCGACGACGAACATCCGTTTGTCGCGGGCGATATTGCGCTGAATGCGGTGCGCGGCGTCCATGAGGAATACCTGCCGACGCTGAAAGCGCTGAAAGAAGAAATCCGGGCTTATCTGGATTGGGCCCAGCCGCAGCTGGATGCGGGCGTCCATGAAACAAAGCTGACGTTGTTCTCCACGATCAACCTGCATATCTTCCAGACATATTATGGCGGCTTGCGTCCAAACCGGGAGAATACGGAATGGATTTACGGCGATGAAAAGCTGGTTCGCCAGTTTGTCGAAGGTGGTCAGGAAATTAAAGACTGGCTGGAAGCTCAGGGTGCTTCAATCGACCAGAGCCGTGCTTATACATTAATCGGATGCTTATGGCAGCGTGAAAACGCAGTCAATGGCGGCACGGTTGACGGTGAATTCTATGAAGGCAAGTGGGGCGGATATTTTGCGGTCCCGGCCAATACAGTTTTAAAAGCGAACGAAGCGAATAAAATTATGACCCGCACGACGGCGAACGAATTGATCACGGATGAATCCGGGCGCGTTACCGGCGTGAAGGCGACGCAGTTTGACGGAACTCCGGTCACAGTCATGGCCAACAAGGGCGTCATTCTGGCGACCGGCGGCTATGGCGCGAATATTGAGATGGTCCAGAAGACAAATGATTACTGGAAAGATGAATTCATTGCCAACAATATCGGGACAACCAATCGTTCCAGTCTGAAGGGCGACGGCACGACGATGGGTCAGGCTGTTGGTGCAGCGACAATCGGCGAAGGCTGGACACAGATGATGCCGTTAGGTTGGGTTGATAATGGAAATCTGGCTGGCGGCGCCGGCGAGAACGTCATTTACGTCAATCCGGAAACGGGCAAGCGGTATGTCGATGAATCCGCGGAACGCGACGTTCTGTCAGAAGGCGGCTTTGAAAACGGAATGAGCGAAGCAAAAGCAAAAGAACTGGGATTAAAATATGTACCGGGGATCTACGTTGAAATTTCCAATGTGGGAACAACGGCCGGCACCGGCGGTTTCAACAACATTCCTGAAGATGTTGAAGGCCGGATGATTTTCAGAACGGTGGAAGAAACCGCGGAATTGATCGGCTGCGACGCGGAAACGCTGCGGCAGACAATTCTGGATTACGATAACTACGTCATGGGCGTTGCCGATACGCTGGACGTGGAGAAGCTTTCGTATCGCGGAACTGTCGGTCAGGTCGAAATGGACGACGAAGGCAATTATCTGCCGGATACGTACAAGCTGGACATGATCCGGGTTCGTTTCCTGGCTCCTTCCACGCATCACACGATGGGCGGATTGAGGGTCGATACCGATCGCCGCGTCCTGAATGAAAACGGCGAAGCGATCAAGGGATTGTATGCGGCAGGCGAAGTTACCGGCGGCTTCCATTCAGGAAATCGTCTGGGCGGCAACGCAATCACGGAGATCATCGTTTCCGGACGCATTGCCGGAAACAGCGCTTCCAACGAGAAATAAAGAACATCAGGCAAACATGGTGAATCCTCTTATCGAGGGCTCGCCATGTTTTTGTTTTCAGAGGTGATTGTATCCTTCCTTTCTCGCAGGACATCTGGCGGTCTTGACAAACGAAGGCAAAGAAATTTTTTATATTAAAAAGCATTGAAGTCCCACCTTGTTCCATAGACTACAAGAAAGGAAGGTGGAATGATTTATGAAAAGTATTCACAGTCATCACATCGTCACGGAAACTGAAGTCGTCGACGGATGGCTGACGATTGACGACGAAGGCCGAATTGCGGCGATCGGCGATACACCCGTGGGCACACGGATAGAGGAGGTTCAGGACGACTGGCTTTTACCTGGTTTGATCGATCCTCATCTGCATGGCTTTATGGGCTGGAACGCCTCGAAAACAACCGATGAAACGCAGATCCTCCACATGGCCGATGCACTGTTGTGGGCGGGAGTGACAGCCTGTGTACCTTCCTGCATTTCCTCCCCGGTGATGCTGGAAAACGTCCGCGCGCTGCATGAGGCGAGAATCCATCAGCGGCAGGGGGCTGAAATTTTGGGCTTATATATGGAAGGACCGTTTTACAACCCGGAGTATAACGGCGGGACGCCCGTGCAGTATTTCCAGAAGCCTTCGGTTGATCAGGCCCTGCGGTTTTATGAAGCCGCTGGCGGTGATTTAATCAGTCTGGGTCTGGCTCCGGAACTGCCGGGAGCGATGGAGGTCATCACGGTTTTAAATCAGAAAGGCGTGCGGGTCGGCATTGCGCATACCGGGGCCGACTATGATCAGACGATGGACGCGATTGACGCCGGCTGTAAGATGGCGACGCATTCGTTCAACGCGATGCGCGGATTACATCATCGGGAAGTTGGCGTGACCGGCGCGATTCTTCTGGATCCGCGGATATACAATGAAATCAACTGCGATTTCATCCACGTCTGTCCGCAGATGATTGAAATTCTGCTGAAGATGAAACCGTGGGATAAGATTTTGATGATGACTGACAGCGACAGTCTGACCGGCATGCCGCCGGGCACGTATCAGATCGGTGAGACCCCGGAAACGCTGGAATCGAACGGGAAAATTCATTTGCCGGACGGCACGATCTACGGCAGCGGACGGCTGCTTCTGCAGGACGTGTTCAACCTGATCGACACTCTGAAAATTCCAGTGCCGGAAGCGGTGGCCATGGCGTCGCTGAACGCTGCGCGGTTTCTGAACGTCGACGACCGGCTGGGTTCGCTCAAGGTGGGAAAGCAGGCCGACTTCATCATCGTCGACCCATTGCACCAATGCCGCGCGACATTTAAAAAAGGGGTGCAGGTTTGCGGCCGCGATCAGCGCAATACGCTGGTCAATCCGGAGTTTATGAATCTGAAAATCGCATAGAAAAAAAGAGAACGTTTTGGTTGGAAAGCAGGGCGTTCTCTTTCTATCTGGTTTGAATGCGGAGTAAGAAAGATCGGCCATTCCTCTCTTTCACCTCTGAAAATCAAATTATTCCCAATTCTTATTGAATAACGTGCGGAAATCACCCACCGGCATCGGCTTGCCATAGAAATACCCTTGCCCCAAACTGCATCCCAGCTGCCGCAGTTTATCCCGCTGCGCTTCGGTTTCGACCCCTTCGGCGATGACGCTGACCCCCAGCTGATGACACATGGAAATGATGCTGGCAACGATGATCTGATTCTGCGCGGAATCGACCAGTCCCTGAATCAGACTGCGGTCCAGTTTCAGGACGTCGAAATCCGCAACCGTCAACATGCTTAAATTGGTGTATTTTGTCCCGAAATCATCCAGGGAAATTCGCAGATGCAGCCGTTTCAACGATTGAATGACCGTGCGCAGCGTTTCCTTTTCAATTTCACCGACCGTTTCAGTGATTTCAATTTCAATTAACGAAGGATCGAAATCATAGCGCGATAAAATTTTCTCCACCTCCAGCGCCATGTTTTCTTCCAACAAGGTCAGGCGTGAGAAATTTAACGACAACACCGCGGCATTCCGGCTCTGCCGCTGCCGGCGCTGCTGCATCCGGCAGACCTCGTCGAGGACAAACAAATCAATGACCCGAATCAGATGTTCGTTTTCCAGCACCGGGACAAAGCGCGCGGGCGGAATCACACCCATCTGCGGATGCAGATAGCGGATCAAGGCTTCCCCACCCAGGATCCGTCCGCTTTCCAAGTCGGCTTTTGGCTGGATATAGACGGTGAACCGGTTTTCTTTGAGCGCCTCCATCAGCTGTTGATAGGTCTCCGGCCGGTAATGCTTGGACAGATTGTAAGTCGTTTTATAATAATTCTGCTTGGCGATATACATCAGCTGATCGGCATGATTCATCAAGGCGCTGACGTCCGGCTCGTCCCCGCTCCAGCTGCTGCCCATCGACACGCCGTTGACAATGATCGTAAACGCGTTTTTCAGCCGGGCCAGCCGCTGCTGGAATTCCGTGTGCGAAATATTCTCGTAGACAGCGATGAATTCGTCGCCGCCTAAGCGGAATAACTGCTCCGGCCGGGCATGCAGATTCAGAATCCGCGCCAGTTCGATCAGAACCTGATCGCCATAGTGATGCCCATACAGCTCGTTGAGCTGCTTCAGTCCGTTGACGTCGCAGACCAGAACGCCCGCCTGCGATAAGGGATGCTGCTGCCAATGCTGGAGCTGCTCGACATACCGGTTGCGGTTGCCCAGCCCCGTCAGCGGATCGTGATAGCTCATAAACCGCAGCTGTTCCACCGCCTGATATTTAAGCAGTTCACTGACCAAAAAGGCGATCAGCGATTCCGCAAAGCTTAAATCCTGTCCCTGCGCCGACGGATTGACGATGGCGCAGCAGCCGATAATCTTCTCCTGGGAAAGCAGCGGCACCGCAAGCAGCGACCGCACACCCAGCCGTAAAAACGTGCGCACCAGTTCGGCGTTCTGACTCTTCAAGGCGTCGATATCCACTAAGACATAGGCGTCGTGCGCATGAAAATAGGTGTACCCCGGTTCCAGCAGCACTTCCGCCAGATTGTTCCAGACTTCCTTGAACGAAGGCAGCGGCGTCTTCATCCACTCGTAAACCGGAGGCGTTTCCTGCAAAAAGCTGAGCACGACCCGCTCCGCCGCGTAATATCGGCCGATACCGGTCAGGCTTTCCTCTATCGCCTGACTGACGGAATCCGCGTCGACGATCTGGCGCACATGCTCAAGCAGCGCGTTGCCTCGCTCCAGCTGCAATGACAGTTCCTTGCTTAAATGATTGTGTTCAGCGATATCCATCGCAAATTCCATCCGCGCAGTCCGGCCCTGCCACTGGATCAGCTTATCTTTGACGATGAAATCCCGGTTCATCAGCTCGTTGGTATGCTCCCAGACATAATATTCGTTGAATTTCAGCTTGTCGTTGGTGCAGAACGGACACGGCGTATCGCGGCCCTGCAGCACCTTATAACATTTCTTGCCGATGTAGTCGTCGATGATATTGAGATCTTCTTTGATCGTCCGGTTGATGAATAACAATTCGTAAGTCTTTGGATCGCTGACATAGATCACGTCGTTTAATTCCTCAAGCAGCTGCGAGGTCAGATGTTCTTCCAGCCCCGGCGCTGCTGCGATCACCGGCATTTCCGTGCGCAGCTCGTCGATTTCGGTACTGTTGACCGTCCAGCTTTCCTGCTTCATCGAAGGCAGGTAAAACTGCACCTGATTCTTGCCCTGACGTTTGGATTGATAGAGCGCGATGTCTGCGTTCTGATAGAGCTGATAGAAATAAGTTCCGTCCTTGGCATAGAAAGAAACGCCGATGCTGCAGGAAACGCTGTCGTCAAACAACGCCGCCAGCTTTTGACACAGCTGTCCTGCTTTTTCCCGTACGATCTGTTCCGTCTTGCAGTTTTTCATCAGAATCGCGAATTCATCGCCGCCGATCCGGCCCAAAACATCATCGCCGCGGAAAACCTCGCGGATCTGCCGGGCAATTCGGGAAAGCACCTGATCACCATAGAGATGGCCGAAGGTATCGTTAATTTTTTTAAACTCGTCGATATCCAGAACCAACAGCGCGTGCATTGCCTGGGGATCGTTTTCCAGCACCGACTGAATCTGAGCTTCAGAGGAGCCTTTGTTCAATAAGCCGGTCAGCGAATCTCGCTGGGATTGATATTGCAGGATCAGCTCATGTTTCTTTTCCTTATCAATATCGCGGATAAAAAACAACACCTTCAGATGCTGGGTCGCCGGATCCTGAATGATATGCGCAGTCGTTTCCACCCATACCATCTGGCGTTTTTCCGACAACCGGCGATATTGCAGCGTGATTTCCCGCTGTTCCTGATTAAACGCGGCTTTCAAAGCGTCCCGGCTGAACGTCGAAAGAAACGTCAGACGGTCGTCGGGATGGATCTGCTGCCGGGCGATGCGGCGCTGGAACTGATCGTAAGGCGTCCGCAGCGCGTCGTCGATCAAAAAGCCCCAGTCGCCGCTGATTTTTTCCACAAGATTGTCGCACAGATTGATCTCAATCATCAGACAGGCGCCGGCCGCGATGGCCTTGCGGTACTGCTGCTCCTTGGCGTAAGCCAGTTCGGCATCTTTCTGCAGCGTGATGTCTTCAATGATGCCGACGGCCTGTTCCGTCTGACCAAACTCGTCGGGCAGCATGACCAGCGTTAGCTGCGACCAGTGCACGATGTTGTCCTGATTGCGGTTTTTAATAATGCAGCTGACGCGTTCCTCTCCCTGACGCAGCCGGTGAATCATCGCGAGGAAAGATTCCCCGAAGGGCGGCAGGATCAGTCCGCGGTCGATAAAATATTCCGGATTGACGGCGGTGTCTGGAAAATTGTAGCGGGCGCAGGCTTGCGGCGTACCGAGAATCTGATTGGTTTTAAAGTCATAATCAAACAGCACGCAGCCGACCTGTTCAAGAGCTTTCGTCATCCTCTGCTCGTTGATCGCGATGTTCAATTCCCGCTGCTTGCCCTCGGTGATGTCGAGCACAACGCAGTTGATCGTCTGGACGCTGCCGGTCAGCGCGAAAGAAGCATAGACCATCAGAAATAAAATGCCGGTTTTTGTCGGAACCCGCAGCTGATAGTGCAAGCCGGGCAAGCCGGCGGTGAAGGCTTCTTTGATCTGGGCTAAAACGGCATTTCGGTCATCGGGATGAACCATCCGGATCCATTCGTTTTGATAACGCTGACGGATTTCATCTTCCGAAGTCTGAAGCAGCTGATAAAACCGGCGGTTGCCGTAAAGCAGGGTCTGCGCGTCGTCGAGCTGAAGCAGGCAGATTCCACCCGGCAGATTGTCCGTTAACATCGCCATCTCATCGTTGCGCTGGCGCAGCTGACGAATCTGCGTCTCCAATTCAGCCTGACGTTCTTTCACAGCGTGGATATCGGCAAATCGAAGCAGGATCGCGATGCGGCCCTGATCTGTCAGAAAGCGGTAGCCCTGACATTGCCGCCACAAAGCCGTTCTGTCCCTGCGCACAAACCGCAGAGGCATCTGAAATTCATCGCCATGCTGAAAGGCGTCTTCACATTGGGTTTTCATCGTTCCGACATCGTCGGGAACCAGGATCAGATCAAGCTGATTCCGACAATGAGCATAGAATTCTTCGTAGGTGAATCCGAGTTGCTTCAGCAGCGGGGAACTGATATAAAACAACGGCATGTTGGCTTCCAGATACACGCCGGCCATCTCCGCCTGCAGCGCCGGTTCCGCCATTGTGAACGGCCGCGGATGGGCAGTGAAAAGTTGCGGCTGCGGCGAGAAGACCCGCGAGGCAGGCAGATCGAGGTCCAGCCGCACATAGACGGGCCGGGGTAGTTCTTCCAACGTTGCCCGCAGCTGCAGACAGGCGATCTTCCCGTCGGGATAGTCCAGCTCAAAGGCGGCGAACAGGGCGCAGAGATGGGGCTGTTCGCGCAGGACTTCCAGACTGATCCAGCGGATCTGCACAGGCGGGAGGGTCTGTTTATAGTAGCGGTTTAACGACAAAAGCAGATCGTCGCGGCCGGCAATCATGTCCGGATAGAGCCCGCGGCAGATCAGCGCTTCGCTCAACGCTTCCTTCAATGCCGGCCAATCCCGGCAAAGAAAGACGGCGTCCACTAATTGTTCAAAGGCTTCACGTAATTTAACTGTATTTTTTTCCATGATCGGTTTGCCTCATTTTCGATATCCGTGCGAGTTTGATTCTTATTTAATAATATAAGGATAGCATAACCCCGGGGCAAAAACCAGCGCGGGGTCAGCGGCGGACAGCGAATTTTCGGGAGCGGCAGGGGGTGGATAAAAAAACGGGCAGACTGAGGGTGGGCAAACCGGTCTTGAGCGGCAAAGTTTCGCTTCACTCGCCTTGAATTCAAACGATGGGAAAACAGGCGGAAATCAGTCGGATCGAAGGAAGCGGCAAGAACCGGCCATAACATAAAAAAAACGTCCGCAGAGAACCTGCGGGCGATTTAAGAGACCGGTGGATGGGAAACGGGGATTGGAAATTCGTGCAATCTTCGCAGCGTTATTTTTGTTTATGCACCAGATCGTCGATCAAACCGTAATTCTTTGCCTCTTCGGCGCTGAAGTAGCGGTCGCGGTCGCTGTCTTCGCTGATTTCCCGCAAACTGCGGCCGGTGTCGCCGGCTAACAGTGTATTTAAGCGCTGGCGGATCTGCAGGATATGCTCGGCGGCAATCTTGACGTCGGCGGCCTGTCCCTGGACGCCGCCCAGGGGCTGGTGAATCATGATTTCACTGTTGGGCAGGGCATAGCGCTTGCCGCGGGTTCCTCCGGCTAACAGGACGGCGGCCATACTGGCAGCCATGCCCATGCAGATCGTCGATACGTCGCAGCGGATCAGCCGCATCGTATCGTAAATCGCCAGCCCGGCGCTGACGCTGCCGCCAGGGGAATTGATATACAGCTGGATATCCTGAGACGACCGCGAGGCCAGGTATAACAGCTGCGCGCACAGGCTGCCGGATACCGTGTCGTCAATCGGCGAGGTCAATAAAATGATCCGCTCCTTCAACAGACAGGAGATCAGATCGTAAGCCCGTTCGCTGCGGGCGGACTGTTCAATAATCGTAGGAATTAAGGTCATGGAGAAGACTCCTTTCCTTTTACAGTATGCCAGAATTCAGCGGATCAATACCTCGATGAAAAAAAATTGTAAAACCGTCAAGTGAAGTCATTCACAATTGACATTTTATGCCTTAAACACTATAATTAAGTCGTGTCATAAGGAGGTCTATAAAATGACAGTAAAAGTTGCGATTAATGGTTTTGGACGCATCGGACGTCTTGCTTTCCGCCAGATGTTTGTAGCCGAAGGTTATGAAGTTGTAGCCATCAACGATCTGACAAGCCCTAGAATGTTAGCTCATCTGTTGAAATATGATTCAGCTCAGGGCCCTTTCACAGGACATACAGTTGAAGCGAAGGAATCTTCGATCGTTGTCGACGGACACGAAATCGAAATCTATGCGAAGGCTGACGCGAAAGAACTGCCTTGGGGAGAACTGGGCGTTGACGTCGTTCTGGAATGCACAGGCTTCTATACATCGAAGGCAAAGGCTTCCGCTCATATCGAAGCCGGCGCGAAGAAAGTCGTCATTTCCGCTCCTGCCGGAAACGATCTGCCGACGGTTGTCTTCGGCGTTAACGAAGGCGTTCTGACAAAGGAAGATACCGTAATTTCCGCGGCTTCCTGCACCACGAACTGCTTAGCTCCAATGGCGAACACATTGAACAAATACGCTCCGATCGTCAGCGGCATCATGACGACAGTTCATGCTTACACAGGCGATCAGATGACTCTGGACGGCCCTCAGCGTAAAGGTGATCTGCGTCGTGCTCGCGCGGCTGCGATCAACATCGTTCCAAACAGCACCGGCGCTGCCAAAGCAATCGGTCTGGTTATCCCGGAACTGAACGGCAAGCTGATCGGCTCTGCTCAGCGTGTACCGGTTCCGACAGGCTCCACAACGCTGCTGGTTGCGGTTGTTAAGGGCAAAGATGTTACAAAAGAAGGCATCAACGCTGCGATGAAGGCTGCTTCCAACCCGTCTTTCGGATATACGGAAGAAGAACTGGTTTCCAGCGATATCATCGGTATCACGTATGGTTCCCTGTTCGATGCAACACAGACCATGGTTACCAAGATTGACGACGATACTTATCAGGTTCAGGTTGTTTCCTGGTATGATAACGAGAACAGCTACACAAGCCAGATGGTTCGTACAATCAAATACTTCGCTGAACTGTAAGAGCGAAAGTCAAAGGCATAAAGAAAGCGGCTTTTCCAAAGTCGCTTTTTTTGCGCTTTTTTGTGGAAAAAAATAAAAATTTGACAGGAAATCCCCGGTAAAAACGGACTTTGCGGTCCACAGCGGTTGACAATCGGAGTGAAAACAGGGATGATATTAATGGATTTTTATGGCCCTTTTTATATCACAACAGAGGAAAGGAGTGCTGGACATGAATAAGCTGCCTGAGAAATTAACACAGCTAAGAAAATATAACGGGTTTTCACAACAGACTGTCGCCGAGAAAGCGCAGGTTTCGGTTCTGGATTATATGGCATGGGAGAACGGAAGAGCGATTCCGGATGTGGATCATCTGATCTTATTAGCGGAATGCTTCAATGTCAGTCTGGATGAGATGGTCCGCAACGAAGCAGTGAAGCTTCCGGAAAAGGATCTGCATGAAACACTGGATATTCCATTTATGAAGAAGCCGGAGGAGGAAGTGCCTGCCCCCCCACTGATCAACGAGCCGATTCCGCCGCAGGAAAAGCTGGGTCAGACGCGCGTCATTCCGGCCGTGAAAGATCTGGAGAAGACCAAACCGCTGAACGTTGTTAAAGAATCCCCGGTATCGCCGCATGCCGCCGGTACAGCCCGGCCGAAACCCGGACCGGCCAGCGTCAAAAAGAAGAAACAGACTCAACTGATCGGCGCGGCTGTGGGGATCGGATTAGGCGTGCTGCTTCTGATTCTGGCGCTGAACGGCTTGAGTGGCGGAAAAAAGGAGAACGTCACCAACATCATGACCGCGGAAAATCGGATTGCGGCGGGCGAGGAGTTCACGCTGGTGCTGAATACCGACGGGACGGTGAAAGGCCAGGGCAGCAACGACGAAGGTCAGCTTGACGTCGGCAGCTGGGCGAACATCACCTCCATCAAGGCGGGAGCACGGCACAGCGTCGGCTTGAAGAAAAACGGCACGGTCGTCGCGGCCGGCAGTTCCCGGCAGCATCAGACCGAAGTCGGTGAATGGAGCGGGATCACGGCCATTGCGGCAGGTGAAAATCACACGTTGGGATTAAAAAAAGACGGGACTGTTGTCTGTACTGGCGACAACAGCGCTAAACAATGTGAAGTTTCTGAATGGAAGGACGTTGCGAAAATCGCCGCGGGCGGAGATATCAGCGTCGGCATTACCCGGGAAGGAAAAGTCCTGACCGCTGGCAGCAGCGCGGATGTATCCTCCCTCACCGACGTGCAGAATGTCGTGATCAGCGGCGAAACGTTGTTGATTATAAACAAGTCCGGAGGCCTTGACTGCATCCCGGGCAAAACCGGCGTCTGTCCGGCGAAGACGCCGTCGAACATCACGATGGCCGCTGCTTCCGCAGAGCACGTCCTGCTGCTTGGCAGCGATGGCACGGTGAGCGCCGAAGGCGATAAGGAATACGGCCGGCTGGAAGTTGAAGCATGGAAAGATGTGATCGCGGTTGCCGCGGGAGACAAGCATTCCGTCGGTTTGCTGAAAAATGGCAGTCTGGTTGCATCCGGAGATAACAGCCGCGGTCAGAGCGAAATGAACGATAACCACGAAGAAGAAAAACAGCTGGAGGCGGTTAAAAATATCACGATCAGTCAGACTGGAGATCAGATCAAAATCAGCTGGGATAAAGTGGAAAACGCGGATTACTATGAAGTCAGCGCCGCTTTGAAAAAGGAATATTCGGCCAAGATCGACGGAACTTCCGTTTCCTTAAATGGAAATTTATTCGAGGATGGCAAGCAGGTGACTTTCAGCATCGTCGCGTATTCGCGACAGGATGGTTTCAAGCCGTCGGAAGCGGCAACGCAGGTTTTCAATTATTTCGCTCCGACCGCTACGCCGTCGCAGACGCTTGCTTCCGTCGCTAACGTCAAGATCAGTCAGGACGCCAACAATGTCCGAATCAGCTGGGATGCGGTGGAGAATGCCGATTACTATGAAGTCAGCGTTACCAATCAAAACGGCTATCATGAGAAAGTCAGCGGGACCTCGGTTACGCTGCCCAACAGTTCCTTTGAGGATGGCAGACAGGTAACGATCACGATCATCGCCGGATCCAACAGCACGCTGTATGAGAATTCGGTGGAATCCGTTACCAATTACAATTATATCGCGCCGACTCCGACCCCAACGCCGACCCCAACGCCAACCCCGACGCCAACGCCAACGCCAACGGTGCTTCCGTCGCCGTCAGAATCATCGGAGCCGACGGCGACTCCGGAGGATGGGGGTCAAGGCGCAGATCAGGAAAGCGAGGATAATCATGGAAACGAATAATCGCTGGTATGTGCGCAGAAAAGATGGAAAGAAAGATGGCAGTTTCTCTGACGCGGAGCTGGCTGCTTTGATCAGTAAGGGGATCGTCGAGCCGGAGGATGAAATCTGGACGATGAAGATGACCGACTGGATGGCATTGAAAGATTCCATTTACAGTTTCTATCTGCCGCGTGAAGAAATGCCGTTCGTCCTGGAAGACACTGAAGTAGCGTTACAAACGGAAGTTCAATCCGCAGCTGACGAACAAGTTTAAGAAGCATAAAGAAAAACCGATTTCTGGGTGAAGGAACCGGTTTTTTTTATTGGGTGAGAAAAGAGAGACGAGCGTTAAACATTACAGCTCTGTGTGGGAAACCGGTGTTACATGTCAGGGTCGTTGTTCCGCTGATCCTTTAAAATGAACAGACAGTTCAACAGGCTTAACGTATCAGTGTCGGCCAGATCCAGTCCCCAATCTTCCCGGAGTTTTCCAATTCGGTAGAAAGCCGCAAAGCGGTCAGGCTGGAACGGAGCTGCCTGGCCGTTCTTTCAAGCCGCTGCGTATGGACTGTTGCCCCGGAGTATAGAATTTGTTTAACACAAACAGTTCCTGATGATTTCCACGTTCCACGATGTCGCCGTTACGCATAATCAGGATCTGATCGGTGCTTTAAAGGGGGAACATCAGGGCCTGTTTGCCCGGGATTGGAGTTCAAACAACGGTCAGGAGAATAAGAATTGTCCAAAACGGGTTGAATCTTGACCAAATTAGTTGCTTTTCTATACTTCTTTAAGGAATGATGTTAAAATGAAAACGATAACAATTTACTTGCCGAAAGAGGGTAAGATGACGATGGGGACGCTTTTGACAAAGCTTGAGCCAGCCTTGATGCTGGGATTATTTTTTCTTGCGGAGCTGCTGGCCGCGCTTTTTCTGTTGTCTGTATGGCAACGCTTACAGGTAAAGCAAAAGCAGGACAAGATCGAAACCTCTGCCCGGAATCAGGGCGACGCTCTGCTCTTAAAACAAACGAAAGCGGCGCTGCTGACGCTGCGTTTAAGCGACAAGATGCCGCTGGCGGCGTCCAGCGGTCTCAGCGCGCTTACGGGACTTTCATTTTCAGAGCTGAAGAGCGATATTCGAAAGCTGATGGACATTGGCGATCCTGCGGAAAGCCGGGCTTTTTTAAAACGTTACCAGAACTGGGACGGGACTGCGCTGCTCCATCAGCAATTTCAGACAGTAAATTCCAATCGGTGGCTGCGGTTGACGGTACAGCGCAGCGAGGATCAGACGGCTGACATCTTTCTGTTTGAAGACTGGACGGAAAATCATGAAACGATGCGGGCATTGGAAGTTCAGCTGGAAGAAGCCGAGGCCGCCAGCCAGTCGAAAACGACGTTCCTGTCCAAGATGAGTCATGAAATCCGCACGCCGATGAACGGCATTGTCGGCATGCTGACGCTGGCTCACCATGCGCTCGACGAAAACGCGCCGGCCATCGTTTATCTGCACAAAGCGGAAGAATTAGTTCAGTATATGCTTTCCCTGATCAACGATATTCTCGACATGTCGCGCATTGAAGCCGGGCGGATCGAGCTGGAAGAAAAAGAATTCGACATTCAGGATTTAGCGGAAAAACTGCGCAGTCTGTTTCAGAAAAATGTGGAGAACAAAGGCGTGCAGTTTATTGTCGAGCTGCTGGATTTTGACGTGCATAATTTAATCGGAGATGAACTGCGAATTTCGCAGGTGGTAATCAATTTTATCTCCAATGCCGTAAAATTTACCGAGCATGGGGAAATCCGCGTAACCTTCCGTCAGATGCAGCGCTTAAACGGCCGGCTGGATCTTTTAATCCGCGTCCATGATACGGGAATCGGCATGGATCCGGAGTTTATCAGCCATCTGTTTCATCCATTTGAACAGGAAAGCACGGAAGTTACGAAAAAATACGGCGGCTCGGGTCTGGGGATGGCGATTACTGATCAGCTTGTACAGCTGATGGGCGGCGAAATTGTCGTTGATACGACGCCGGGACAGGGTACGGATTTTACAGTCCTGCTGAACCTGCCGATCGCCGCGGATCAGACCGTGAAAACCAGACGTGTGCCATCGCCGGCAGCCGCTTCCGGAACCACCTCGCTGCAGGGGCGGCACTTCCTGATGGCTGAAGATAATGAAATCAATGCGGAAATTGCCGAAAGCATGCTTGAAATGGCAGGAGCATCGCTGGATATTGCCCGGGACGGCGCGCAGGCGGTCGCGATGTTTGAAAGTCATGAACCGCATACGTACGACGCAATTTTAATGGATATCCAGATGCCGGTGATGGATGGAAGAACGGCGGCCCGGACCATCCGCGCTTTACCCCGCGAGGATGCCCGCCAGATTTTGATTTACGCTCTTTCCGCCGACGCTTTTGTCGAGGATCAGCGCGCTTCGCTGGAAGCCGGGATGAATGGACATTTTTCCAAGCCGATCAATTTTGAAGAAATGCAGAAAACACTGGCTGACGCGCTGAAAACGAGGGATTACCTATGAACGATAAAAAACAAATAAGATTGCGAATCGGGCTGACGGTTGTCGGCATCGCGGCGGGGATCATCGCCGGTTTGGCACTGTGGAAAATCTATCAGGCCGGCAGCCTGTTTGATCCTTCCCGGATTTCGCTGAACGAACGATTTCAGGAGAACCCAATTCAGTTCTCCGATCAGGAACAGCTTGGCACACAGGCAGGCGGTGAAAATGATAACGATCTTTTAAAGCAGGATCCGGACGCTGAGAATACGCAGAAACCAAAACAGAATCCCGGGGTCGCCGATACGCTGCAGAAAACGGAAGCGAACGATGCTCATCAGCTGGTCATCGGCGGGGAAGGGCAAGGCGCGCAGGTCGTGATCGATCCGGACAGCGAGCATGTAATCGTTAAGCCCGATGGCGGTCATCAAGGCGGGAGTGTGCCTGACCATAAACCGGAACCTGAGCCGGTTGTCGATCCCGATCCGGTGCCTGAGCTGCCGCCGGACATCTTTGAACTCTGGGGGACAAAGCCGTTTCCGGAAGAGGGAATTTCGCAGGGAAGCGATCAGAAACTCGAAGTCAACGTCTATGAAGGAGATCTCAGCCTGATTTATTATGGCGCGGTATTGGACGACTGGAAATTGTTATGTGCTGCGAATTTTTATATTTTTGAGGGCGGCGAGATCTACCGGATTGAAGCTTATGGCGAAAATTTTGAAATTGGCGATTATCCGCCGGTCGCGCTTGAGGACTTTACAGTAGCGTTCCGGATCCGGCGGAATCCGCAAAGTCCCTGGCAGACGATCACGGTCGACTATACGATCCAGTCCTATAAGATTTTTGTTCAAAACTGGCAGGCGGGCGATTATCTGACTACCTACAGTCCGGGCCAGAAGATCAATCTGATTCATTATTATCACTCCATGCTGCCGCAGGAAGGCCCGCTGAAGACCTTATTCTTAGGTTGGTCGCTGGATGGGAAAACTGCGGTCAATCCGTTGTTTGTCCCGGATCATGCCGGCCGGCAGGTACTTGTTCCGCTGCCGCTGGCAGAGCTGGACGCCAATCAGGAAATATCTTGGCAGCAGGATTTTGATGAAAATTCTTTTGCCTATTTGGAATATGTGCAAACGCTGACCGGACTTGTCCAACCGGCAGAACAGCTGAGCGTGTCAGAAGGCGTGCAGTGGGTTGATCTTTCGGCTTCCGTCGATACGGTTTCATTGCCGAAGTCCGTGTATAAAATCAGCAATCAGAAACTGACGCCGCGCTTTGCCTGGAGCGTGGATGCGGGAAATCTGTATCTGAGTTCAGAAGATGGTCTGCTTTACAACAAAGCGAAAACCCGCCTGCTTCAGATCCCGTTATCCCGCACGGAAATAACGCTGGACGAGCAAGTCGAGGCGGTAGAACTCACGACGGGAAATCACATTCAGCGGCTGATTCTGACCTCTGATCAGCCAGTGGAAATGGATCTGAGCCAGCTTCACGGCGCGGAAATTGTAGTGCCTTCGGGAACGGAGTGGCGGTATTTGTCCCGCTGGGGCAGTCAGCTTGCCGATAATCAGCTGGTCCGCGACGATGGCCAGGCGATTCGGTATCGGGTTGAAGGTGAAGCGCTGCTTTCGGAAGACGGTACGCAGCTGTTAAGCATGCTTGCCAGCGCCGAGGGGATTGTAAGAATTCCTGAGGGCGTCGTTGAAATTCTGCCAGGCGCCTTGGAAAATCTGGAAAACGTAGAACTGCTTCTGCTGCCCGCAAGTGTAAGCCAGTTGGATTCCGCGAGTATAACGGCGAATATTCCGCAGATCGTGTGTCTGGGCGAAGCGCCGGAAATTCAGCCGGACAGCTTTACGGATCTGACCGCGGTCAGCGCCTGGGTCAGCGAAGCTCAGGCGGAGAGCTATCGCAGCCGCTGGGCGGCACTGCTGGAGAAGCAGCCGCAGATGCTGCGGACCGCCGCAGAGCTGAGCGTCAAAGCGGAAGGCAACTTTGAAATTCTGACGCTGGACCAGGAACGGATTCTGTTAAGCGCGGAAATGTGTCCGACATTCTTAAGCGCCGGGGACTGGCCGCAGGGAATTACCCGAATTGGCAGCCGGGCCTTTGCCGGCAACGCTGCGCTGTTTGCGGCGGAGATTCCGGAAAGCGTGGTAGCGATCGGCAGGCATGCTTTTGCCGACTGTCTTAAGCTGGAAGGACTGGTCAGCTTGAATCCGACCGCAATCACCGTGCAGGATCAGGCGCTGGAAGGCGCACCCAAACTGCATTTTGCGGCATTCAATGCCGGTCATGCGGAATTTGTCAATGACTATCAGCCTTCAATACCGGGGTTCGCGCCGGAAGATACCTATTTCAACTATGAATATCCCTATAGTTTCCATTACGCAAATCATCATTATTCTCTGGAACAGGTCGGGGAGACGGGCTTGTTGTATGGCTGGGGCGAAGATCTGGATCCCCAGGCACTGGCAGTTCTGCAGTCTACTTGGAATGCGGCTGGCGAAATTCCGCTGCTTCCGCATACGCGGGGGATCGACGAGGCGGCGTTTAAAGACTGCGCCAATCCGTTTACCTTAACAAATGGAGAAGAACTGACCTGGATCATGGATTCCGCGTTTGAAAATTCAGGGTACTCCGGAACGTTCATCTTGCCGGAAGGTCTGGAGTATATTGGAATCCGTTCCTTTTCGAATTGTGTGAATCTGGAAGCTGTCCGCTTTACCGGCAGCTCTCTGACGCAGATAGAAGATTCTGCATTTGAAGGATGCGTCTCGCTGGCGACAGTTGAATTTGCACAGGACAGCGCGATCGACATGATCAGCACAGCGGCTTTTGCCAATACGGCGTTAAAAACCATTGATCTGCCCGCCAGTCTGACGGCGTTGGGAACTGAAGTTTTCTATGGATGCACTCAGCTGAGTGAAGCGATTTTTCACAATCCGCAGCCGCCGACGCTGGTCGTGCCGAGCTACGCAATGCCATTTTATTTCGGCGACGCGCTGCCGGAAGATTTCCATGTCACATTGACCGATCCAGCCTGGACGCAAACGTATGTCGACCAGTGGAAAACACAATTAATGGGCTATGGAAGTCCGGATGAAATGACTGCCGGGGAACTGGATGAGGGCGAGCGGCGAGCCTGGCAGCTGTTTGGGGGACAATGGCCTGCGACCTCTTTGATGGAGCCCGCGGCGTCCCTCAGTCCCGAACCTTCTCCGGAAATAGAATCTGCGCCAGAATGGGATCCGGCAATTCCGACTCCCGAGGCAACAGCGCCCATTCCGGAATCAACGGCCGCACCGGATTCGATTCCGCCCAAAGCAATAGAGAACAATGATCCGGCGGTCATCCCGCCGTCGATTGAAGCAACGCCGCCATCAGAGGCAATACCGCAGACACAGGAGGGACAGTCATGATTATTGAACAATCGGAACAAATTATCCGCGAAGTTTCCAAAGCGTTTACCGGGAAAGATGAAATCATCCGCAAGGTGCTGATGACGATCTATGCCGGCGGCCATATCCTGTTGGAAGATTGCCCGGGCGTGGGAAAAACAACGCTGGCCCTGGCTTTTTCCAAAGCGCTGGGGCTGGATTATCAACGAGTTCAGTTTACGCCGGACACGCTGCCCTCCGATATCACTGGTTTCAGCATGTTCAACCGCCAGACGAATCAATTTGAATACCGTGAAGGCGCGGCTGCCTGCAACCTTTTGTTAGCAGACGAAATCAACCGGACGTCGCCGAAGACACAATCCGCGCTGTTGGAAGCCATGGAGGAACATCGCGTCACCGTTGATGGTGCGACGCATCGGCTGCCTGATCCGTTTATCTGCATCGCAACGCAGAATCCGTTGGGAACGACCGGCACGCAGCCGCTGCCGGAATCGCAGATGGACCGTTTCATGGTACGGCTTTCGATCGGTTATCCGGCAACGGAGGATCAGGTGCGGATTCTCAAAGCCCGCCGTTATGTGAACCCGCTCGATGAGATCCAGAAAATCGCATCCCGCGAGAATATCCGCGAGGTGCAGAATTATCTGACTTCCGTTCGGATTCATGACGATGTGCTGCATTATCTGATCCGCCTGTGCGAACGGACGCGCGAGCTGCCGGCGATTGAGCTGGGCGTGAGTCCGCGCGGTGTTTTGGCGCTGACGCAGATGACCAAAGCCCATGCGGTATTAATGGACCGCAATTATGCGCTGCCGCAGGATGTCCGCGCTGTGTTTAACGACGTCTGTGCGCATCGTCTGATTTTACGTCCGCAGGCCAGGGTAGAAGGAATTATGCCGAAGGCTTTGATGAATGCGGTCCTGGATGAAATTGCGCCGCCGCAGAAACCGGGAGGCGCCCGGGCATGAAGAAAAGCCGGCGTGCTTACGTCGTTTTCTTAATGACCTGTCTGCTTCTGACGTGGTTTTTCAGCAGCCGGCTTGTGTTTCTGATCCTGCTTCTGGGACTGAGTTTACCGGCGGTCCTGGCGATCTTGTTATTTCTGGATGTCAAACGGATGCGCTTTGAGGTCTGTCTGGATGGCAGCATTTTGCGGGGAGAAAAAACGTTCTATCGCATAATCGTCAATCGTTTTCCCCTGTTGGCCGCCGGCCAGCTGCATGTTCAGCTGACGGTTGAAAATCATCTGATTGGACAAATTCAAGAACAATCCGCGGTTTTTGCGCTGGATAAGAAACGGGAGGCCGCGGTCGAGTGGATTCCGGATTGCTGCGGCGAATATTCAATGAGCTGTCAGGCGCTGTGGGTCAGCGATCTGTTCGGTCTGTGCGCTTTCCGATTGCCTCCGCTGTCCAGCCAGAGCCTGACGGTTTATCCGCAGTCAGTGCCGGTCCAGTTAAAGATCACAAAGATGCCGCATGGGATTCTGGAAGGGGAAACCGTCTATGAAAACCGCAAAGGCAGCGATCCCAGCGAGGTGTTCGATCTGCGCGATTATCAACCGCAGGACGATATCCGTCAAATCCACTGGAAGCTTTCCAGTAAGCTCGATACGATGGTCGTCAAGGAAGCCAGTGATACAAGTCACTACGATACGATTTTGATGTTGGACGCCAGTCTGGAAAATCAGGAGCCGACAGTGCTTTCCGCTGTCGTGGAACTGGCGTTATCGTTCAGTCAGAAGCTGATCGAACAGGGTGTAGGTCATCAGGCGGTGTTTGCGGCAGAAAATCAGCTGGCGTCAAAACCGGTACGTTCAGTTCAGGACGGCGCTCAGCTGGCGGCATTCTGGATTCATCTGCGTCTGCCTTCAAGTCCGGGCAATGGCCTGCGCTTGTTCGCGGGCCTGGGGGATTGGAAGCAATACAATAAGATGATTTATGTGACGGCCGGGGATTTCCCGCGGATGCTGAATTCGCTGGATCCGCAGCTGGACGTGACGGCGATTACTGTCAGAGCGGATCAACAGACGATCCACATGAGTGAAAAAGGGCGCTGCCAACAGATTGAGCTGCCGCTGTCCGCATTGGACAACGCAGCCGTGCAGTTGATGATTTAGGAGAGAGAGCATGAGTGAAAAAGGGCGTCGGAAGAAAACCGAAAGAGAAATTGTTTACGCGATGGAGATTATCGCGGGTTTTCTTCTGCTTGCCGGTTTTGCCGCCCAGCTGGCTGTGATCTGCGCAAGACCAGTCAGCGGCCTTTGGGGTCCGTGGCTGGTTGGCGCCGCGCTGCTTGGATTGCAGGCGGGATTGACGAAAACCAGCCGGCTGCGGCTTTGCCGAAGCCTGTGGCTGGCATGGCTGGGATTGACGCTGCTTCTTTTGCCATGGCTGGTTTCCGGACTGGTGGCGTGCGTGAATGGCCTGATTCAGGCCTGGAATGTCTATGAGGAGGACGCCCGGAATATTCTGGCTAATCCCTTGTTAACACGTTTCTCTTATTCGATCTTTTTCACCGTCTTGATGAGCGGATTTGCGATTCTGATCTGGACATGGCGCAGCCATCCGGGCCGGATGGGACTGACCGTTCTGCTTCTGATGATGCCCGGGCTGCGGTTACGCTGTGTGTCTTCCTGGGCGATGGTGCTGATGCTGGCGGGGATTGCAGCTCTCTGGCTTCAATGGGTCAACGCGGCGTCTGTGGGAAAACGCTGGCTCTGGCTTGGCGTGATCAGCGCGCTGCTTCTGACATTCATCGGAAAGAATCAGGAATTAATGGAAATGACGCGGCTGCGGAAGGATCTCTTTGCCAATCTGGATACGCTGCGCTATGGTGGGGATTCCCTGCCGCAGGGCGATGTTTGGAAAGCGGATCGTTTATTAAGCGGGGAAGGAGCGACGCTGACGGTTACGACGGAGCAGCTGAAAACCTTTTATCTGCGCGGCTATATTGGCGGCCGGTATGAAGGGGGCCGGTGGCTGGCGCTGAAGAAAGCGGCCTATGCCGGAAGCAATGAAGGCATGTTAAAGTGGCTGGAAATGGAGAACTTCCCCGTCGGGGCGCAGTCAGCCGCAACGTTGAGGCTGGATCCGGATACCCCGCTGCAGGCAAATCGGATAGAAGTGGCCAATCACGGCGCAAATCGGAAATATTCCTACTTTCCTTATTCAGTGGAAGCAGACACTATAACAGGTTCAGTCCGCAGCTGGCTGGATATGGGCTATCATGCCAACGCTCTGTTGGGTTTTCGGCATGGGGAGTTTGTCGAATGGTCTGGCGATCAGCCGGGCGAACTGCTTCACGCCCCGGATTGGATAAAAGCACCTCAAACGGATGCGCAGCGTCAATACATTCAGGCTGAAGCCGTCTACCGTAGTTTTGTCTATCAGAATTATCTGGATGTCGATGCGGAAACTGAGTCGCTGATCCGCACTTTGTTTCTCAAGGAACCGATGAGCTCTCCGGGAATTTATGAGGCTGTGACGCGAATTCGGGATATTCTGGAAAAGCAGGTTCAATATGCCGAAACACCGCCGCAAACGCCGCAGTCAGCGGATCCGGTCCGCTGGTTTTTAAGCGAGAGCCGAACCGGCAATGCAGTGCAGTACGCCTCTGCGGCCGTCATGGCTTTTCGTGTTATGGGAATTCCAGCCCGTTACGCGGAAGGCTACCGGCTGACCAGAGAACAGATCAGCGCCGGGGGGATCGCAGAGCTGACCGCTCAGGACAGCCATGCCTGGTGCGAGGTGTATCTGGATGGCTTGGGTTGGATTCCTGTCGATGTAACTCCCGGCTGTTATTACGATACATTTGCATTGCTGCAGATGGCGGAACAACCGCAGGATATTGAAATGACGGCAGCCTTGAAGGACTCGGAAGATCCGGGCGAGCTGTTGGACGATCTCGCTTCCCAACCAACCGAACCCCAGACGCCGCTGCTTTCGCCAGTCAGCGGTGTTCTTGGAGCAATCCTGCTTTTGTGCGATTTTGTTCTGTTCTTGCTGATCGTGCTGGAAGTCCGGCGTCAGCTGCGGATAAGCCGCTGGCGGCGGCGTTGGAAAGACGCTTCGGCGCGGGATGAAATATTGTACAAGCTGATCGGCAGCTTGATGAAAGCTCTGGCAGTTCCTTATCAGCCTGGCTGGAAAGCTGAGCTTACCGCATGGAGGCTGAATCAGAAACTGCCGGGGATCGCGGAAGCGGATATTCTGCGGGCGCAGGCGTTGATTGAAAAGCTGATCTATGCTCAAGAGTCGCTGCAGCCCCATGAACAACGCGTCCTGATTTCTGTGATCGAACAGATTTACGCCAACCGGAAATCGCTGACAGGCAAAGAACGGCTGCGGCTGCGCTATCGCATCGCATTGTAAAAATTTAATAAACCGCAATCGGTATGGAGGACAAGCTGTCCCTGCCGGATTGCGGTTTTTTCGTGTTCTAGCTGCTTTCTCAGCGTTATCCACTGTCATTTCAAGCATTCTTTTTCTTTGTCTATTCTGCTCTATTTCATGAACAAGGAACAGAAAAAAGCAGCTTCAGAGTGTTCCTGAGAGCTGCTTGCGTAGTTTTTAAAGCATCCGTAAACCGGAAGTCTTGGCGAGTGAAAGGCGAAGGTCAGCGCCATCCGCGGGAACTGTCCGACAGGGAAAGCGGGGCCTTGTTCCATATTGCCTGGGAAATTACTCCTGATGCGTCTGTTCCTGACCCACAGTCGCATTCCGGATCTTTTCCGCTTCCACTAACCGGAAGGCAACCTTGCCATAACGGATCAGCGAGATCAGATTTTCCGCTAACATATCTACCTGTCCGATCACCGTGGCATATTCCACACCCGGCATGCTTTTTAAGGCAATCTGCAATTCGCCTTCATATTTGCCGGATAATTCGTTATCGAGGGTGATGCACAGTTTATCGCGATCCGATCCCGGATGAGCTGGGACATGTCCCAAGCCGCGGGTCTGCGTGGCGCGTAGGATGAATTCCGGCTGATCGCTGCGGGATTTCAGTACCACGTTCAAGAGCTTCTGACGCAGCTCATCATCCAGCCGGGAATTAAAGTAGACTGGAACGGAAACGCAATGATGATGTACGATTTCCTGAACCTGTTCCATTTCGGTGCGGGAAGGATTGCCATCGCCGAAAAAGATGTAATCGAACATCCCGGTTGCCGTCAGTTCCCCGGCACTTAAATAAGCCGGTTTGTAGCGGTGATTTTCCACCGTGCATAACCCGTGGCCATACCGGAATAACAGGTTGTCGGCGTCCAGCGAGTTGATGAATACCCCGGTACGGATGCCGCAGGCTTTAAACAGCTTCGCGTTTTTAAACGTGTCGGTAAACGACATGCCGGTGTCCGGATGCGGGAAGAAATTATGCACGGCGATGTAATTTTCAAGGTTGCCATGGCGCTGGATCGCCTTAATCCGATTGATCGGTTCCGCCTGCATCGACGCGTTGTCTTCGATCAATACGCCATCCTCGTTGCAGGTCATCTGCGCGACCAGCTCGTGATCTTCCTCAAAGCCGAAATCCAGACGGATGATCCGGATGCCAAGACGGACAAACGGCGATAAATCGTCCGGTTGGGCGCCGACCTGTTCCATGACGCGGCGATTAATGTCGACATGCAGCGTCAGCCCCAGCTTCCGGCATTCACCGATCAGCCATTGAAACGGCGGCTTTAACTGTGTCGGTCCGTTCCAGGCCTGGGGCGATTGGACGGTTGTATAGACCTGGCTGTAACCGAGCGTGACCGCCAGGTTTAATTGTTGTTTCATCACCGCTTCTGACTGCAGATGCGGGTAGAGAGAGATCCCTAAAAGACTCATGGTATTTTCCTCTTTCTTGTTTTTCCTTTCTCATTATAGCGCACTCCGGGTAAAAGAAAAAGGCGGACTTGATCCGGGTGATAATCCGGAACGCCTCCGCCGTAATTCTCAGCTTATTTTTCAAATTCCCGCACGACTTTTTCCATTTCCGTCGGGATGTCGATGTGCTGCGGACACTTGGTTTTGCATGCGCCGCATTTCTGACAATGGGATGCTTTCGCGGTGACGTCCAGCGCGTCGTAGCTTTCCTTTTGGGCCGCGTGGACATTGTAGACGTGAGCGGTATTTAACAGCCGGAAGTTTTTCGGAATGTCCAGGCCGAACGGACATGGCATGCAATAGCGGCAGCCGGTGCACGGCACCTGAATCCGGGCCTGGAACAGCTGGCGAGCCTGTTCGATGGTCGCTTGTTCTTCTGTGTTCAGCGGTTCAATTTCGCTGAACGTCTTGACGTTGTCGATGACCTGCTCCATCGTGCTCATGCCGGAAAGCACGGTCTGCACGTTGTCGTGGCCGCCGACCCAGCGCAGTGCCCAGGAAGCGTCGCTCCAATCCGGATGGACGCGCCGGAATTCCGCCTGGATTTCCTCCGGAACGTTCGCTAACATGCCGCCCTTGACCGGCTCCATGATCGTCATCGGGATATTTTTGGCTTTTGCCAGCCCGTAGCCGCGCAATCCCGCCTGAATCTCGGTGTCCATATAATTGAATTGAATCTGGCAGAAGTCCCAGTCGTAAGCGTTGAGGATTTCCTCAAAGACCTCATAATCGTCGTGGAACGAGAAGCCGATCCGGCGAACCTTGCCGCTGTCCAGCACGGATTTCAGATGCGGAAGCAGATTCATTTCCTTGATGTGCTCCCACCGCTCGCGGCTTAAGGCGTGAAGCAGATAAAAGTCGATGTAGGAGGTCTGCAGCTTGGTCAGCTGTTCCTCTAAAATCCGATCGAAATCGGCGATGTCCTTGCACATCCAGGTTGGTGATTTCGTGACCAGGTAGAAGCTGCCGCGGGGTTTGGTGGCGACCCACTGGCCGACGACTTCCTCGCTTTCAAAGTTGTGGTACGGATAGGCGGTGTCGATATAGTTGACGCCATGTTCGTAGGCGTAGTCGAGCATTTTCATCGTTTCCGGGCGATTGATTTTTCCATCTTCGTTGACGGGGAAACGCATGCAGCCGAAGCCCAGCAAGGAAGTCCGCGCCGGGATTTTCCCTTTTTCTCTGTATTTCATAACAATCCTCTTTCTATGATTCACAACGGCGTCCGCTGTTCAATCCATTTGTTAACTTCATTATACTGCATCGAGGTTCCGGATGTATTTATAAAACGTACTTTTTTTGATTTGCAGCTGATCTAAAGCCTGCTGCAGCGTGCATTCATGCCGCAGATAACGGGCGGCCACAAGGCTGAAGTTTTCCGGCGGGATGTAGCGGGGGCGGCCTAAGTGCTTACCCTTTTCCTTCGCGATCCGGATCCCTTCCGCCTGACGGGTCTTAATGTTGATCCGCTCATTCTCCGCGACAAAGCTGAGAATCTGGAGCACCAGATCGCTGATGAAACAGCCGACGAGGTTATCCGGGCGGCTGCGGGTATCCAATAGCGGCATGTCCAGCACGACAATCTGAACGTCCCGGCGTTTGGTCAAATCCGCCCATTCCTCCAGAATGGCCTGATAATTGCGGCCCAGCCGGTCGATACTTTTGATCACTAATAAATCCTGCGGCCGCAGAACTTCTTTTAACTGACGGTAAGCCTGACGGTCAAAATCCTTGCCGCTCTGCTGATCAATATAAAGCTGCGATTCCGTCAAGCCGAAAGCCTTTAATTCTTCAATCTGGCGATCCAGATTCTGACTTCGAGAAGATACTCGCGCATAGCCATAATTCACGTTTTTAATTCCTCCTTGACAAACGTTTGGCACGAAAGACAAAAACAGCTATCCCCTCCCTTGAATAGCTGAAATTGTCTGCCGTTTATAAAGGTACACCTTTATAAAA
>NZ_JADNPO010000018.1:0-57795 GCF_015558105.1 Holdemania sp. 1001095H_141210_F2 | reverse complement strand
TTTCATATTCAGAAGCCTCCTAATATTAATATTGCGGAAAATCAGGAAAAGCCCCCTAAAAGAATTGAAATTTGTAAAAATACTTTTTTGAGTTAATCTTTCTAAGCTCATTATAACTCAATACCGTTTTGTTTTCAATTTCCTTTTCCGATCTTTTGTGCTCTTCTTTCTATTTAAAAAGCTGTAACGTTTGTGCTACAGCTCTCCGATTGCTTTTTTCCTTTAAAATGAAACATTCACATTATCACGCTGATCCAGCTCGGCCTGGAAAAAGGCTTTGGCTTCCGCATGAATCAGGCCGGCGATCAGACTGGACGGAAACATCTGAAGCTTCTCGTTGTACCGCGCCACATTGGCGTTATACGCCCGACGAGCTGCCTGCAGGTGTTCCTCAACATCAGCGATCGTTTCCTGCAGCTGCAGAAAATTCGCGGACGCCTGCAGCTGCGGATAGCCTTCCGCCAACATCATCAGCCGTTTCTGAGCCTGAGCATACTGATCCGCCAGCTCTGCTTTTTCCGCCAGCGTCATCGTCGCGCGCAGTCTCGTCAATTCGACCAGCGTCGTCTGTTCATGCTTGACATACCCTTTCACCGTTTCCTGAATATTGGTCAGCGTATCATAGCGTTTGACCAATGCGACGTCAATTCCCGACAGCGCTTCTTCACATTTAATCCGACACCTGACTAATTGATTGTAAAGAAGTATGCCATATACGATCAATGCGATCGCCCCGATCAACAAAATCGTCATCATTCCTCCCCGCCTTTCTTATCTGGTTTATTTCTGTAATTTATGAAATGAAATCCGCTTGTTTTGTAACAATTTGAGCTTAAGGCTTTGGCCGTTGCCCACCTTCTCTGTCCGCGAGGTGAAGCAGATCGATCAGCTCGCACACTAACCGTGCTTCCGTCCGGATCTCTTCCAGCTGCGCCGGGGTGATCGGCGTAAATACCGGCGGCTCAAAGCTGTTCTGCCGGTTATCCACCGCCACGTGGAATTCATGATCGAAAAAACCATAATACATCCGGCCGGCGATTTCACGTTCCGCCTGTTCCAGTTTTTCCATAAACTGCGGTGTCAGCAGGTAAAACGCTTCATGTTCATCCTCAGCATAGACCTCAAACTTCTCATTGAATTCTTCGCTTTCCATGGCGATACGTTCGGTTTTCAAACCACTGAACCAGCCGCCCGGCTTGCCATTAGACAGAAATTCTTTTTCCCGCACCAGCAGATAATGCCCAAAGCTTTTCGGGAATTCAAACACCATCCACGGTCCTTCAAACAAGGTCGTAACGGTTGTTGTTTTTCCGGTATGCGTCACCTGCTGAGTGAGAACATCGCTGCGGCGGAACAGACAGCCGCGGCAGCTGCCCGATATCTGATCATCGCTGAAGAAACGATTGCCCGTCGGGATGAAATGAGCGTCCTCAACCCATTCCTGATTAAACCCGGCGTCGAGATTTAAATGAACATCCTCAAACATTTCCCGTAATACCGCCAGCACGATCTGATTTTTATACGCCCGGACATACTTCGGCTTTTCTGTCAGGTTGATCGCCAGAATCAAACCGCCCCCGACAATCCCGGTCAATATTCCGAAAGAAACGCTGGAAAATAACAGAAGAACTCCCAGCACCATCAGGGTGTAGCCCAGCAAGGTTACCGCCATGATCCTTTCCCGCCGGTGATTCAGCTGCGCTAAAGTGTCATTCAATCCGATTCCCCCATTTCTTTTTTTATTATACCATGCCGAAACTTCACAGCTGCCCTTTTTAAGGAAATTGACAGACTCTGCCCGCTCTCCTTGAAGCGCCCGAAGAAAAACCGGAGCTGCCGGCATAAAGCCTTCCGTTCCGGTTTGAGAATTATTCGCGGTTGATTTTCCTTGAGAAACCAAGCGCAGCGATTTTCGTTAATCGCGGCGGAGCGCTTCAATCGGCGAAAGATTCGCCGCTTTGCGGGCCGGCATGATTCCGAAGAAAATCCCAATGGCCGAGGAGAACAGCGTCGCGATCAGGATTGTGGACAGGCTGATGCGCGGAGTCAGCGGCATCACCAGGCACAACAGCTCTGCCCCGCCGATTCCCAAAACAATCCCGATGATGCCGCCGATCGCCGTGATGATCGCCGATTCAGCCAGAAACTGCCACAGGATCGAGCTTGTCCGCGCGCCCAGACCTTTGCGGATGCCGATCTCCCGGGTTCTTTCCGTGACGGATACCAACATGATGTTCATAACGCCGATCCCGCCGACTAAAAGACTGATCGCCGCGACAAAGGAGATGAACGTCGTGATCATGTTCAGCACTTCGTTGATCTGCCCCATCTGTTCATTGAATTCCTGCATCAGAAACGCGCCCTTGCCCTGAGTCTGATGACGGCTGTCAAGCAGGCTCAGCGCCGATTGGGCGACGGCTGCGGAATATTCGTTGCCCTCGGAAATAATGTAAATGCTTCCGAAATCCTCCGTACCGATATCAAACGCCTGCAGCGCGGTATGGGGCATTTCCATCGAGATGGGCGCACCTTCATAGGTTGAGGATACAAAGGTGCCCTCGACGTCCTTGCGTACGCCGATGATCCGGATATCCTTGGTGACGTTCATGATCGAGGCTTCGATCGCCATGCCGACGATATCCGCCGTCCCAAACAGCTTTTTGGCATCCGACTCGCCGATCACGCCGACCAGGCGGCCGCCTTCAAAATCTGACTGATCAAAATAACGGCCGTGCAGCATCGGCTGCACTGACATCGCGCCCAGATCCGGATTGCCGCCGCTGATCGACAAATCAAAGGTTCCTTTCTGCGTCAGCGCGCTGCCCCAGGCGCCCAGCGTCGGGGTCACACCCTTGATATGGTCGATCTTCGTTTTGATCGTGTCGATGTCTTTCTCCGTAATCGCCACCGGTTCCCCGGCGGTGTAGTTCTGACTTGCGTAAATATAGATCTGACCCCCGGCGATACTGTTGAGTTCGTCGCTGATCGTTCCCTTGGCGCCGTTGCCGATCGCCATAATCATGATAACGGAGGAGATGCCGATAATAATGCCCAGCATCGTCAGAATCGACCGGCCCTTGTTGGCCCGGATATTCTTGACCGCCATCTTTATATATTCAAATAGCTGCGTCATCTGCGGCCTCCTTTACTGCTGGACAGGCGTAACCTGCATTCCCTCCTGCAGTCCTGCGGCGGCGCTCAGCACGATCAGATCACCTTCGCTGAGGCCGGATTTGATTTCCGCGGCGGCGTCGGAAGTCACGCCTGTCTCAACTGCTTTGTGGATCAACAGCCCGTTTTCCACAGCGTAGACGAAGCTGCCCTGACGGTCGGTATTGATCGCTTCCACCGGTACCAGCAGCGTGTTCTCCGCTTTCGCGGTGTTGACGGAAACCTTGGCTTCCACGCCCAAGAAGATGTTGTCGTCCGGATTGTCGAAACGAACCTGGGCATGAATCACCGGCGTGCCCTGAGCGTTAGTCTCGGCCACCCTGCTGATTTTTTCAACTGTGCCGGTGTATTGATGACCGGCTAAAGTAATTTCTGCTTTTTGTCCGACTGCGATTTTTTCCAGGTCGTATTTCGTGATTGAAATTTCAACCATAACCTCGCGGTTGGAAGCGACAGTAATCAGCTCTGTGCCTTCGGCGGTCGCGGCGCCTTCCTTGGTGTTGACCTTGGTGACGATGCCGGAGAATTCCGCCTTGATGCCGGCGCGGGCCAGCTGCAGCAATTCGTTGGTGCTCATCGCGGCCAGCTCGCTCAGGTTTGTGTTCGCCTGCAGCTGCGTTTTCATTTCATCAGACAGAATCGAAGCCTGCGCGGAATCGCGGACGCTCTCCCGCTTGGCCAGTTCCGCTTCCTTCTGACTTAATTCCGTCGACGCTTTTTCCAGATCGGCCTGCAGCTGGACGACCTTGGCCGCCGCCGCGCCGCCGGCGCTTTGAAGCTGCTGGATCTCGTCGGCAATCTGTTTCTGACGCTGATCGTTATCGGCCTGCGTCTTGTTCAACGCGTCCAGTTCACTCTGCAGTGTACTGATTTCCTGTTTCAGCCGCTCAATTTCAGCGCTGTGATCCTCAGTCGGCGCAGGACTGGCTGAAGAATCCGTTTCCGGCTGATTGACAAGCGCATCCAGCTTTTCCTGTTTCTCGGCAATCTGCCGCTGCTTCTCGGCGATCTGCGGCTCCAGCTGGGCTTGCTCCGTTTCCAGATCAGCCGCTTCCTTCTGCAGCTCGGCAATTTTCTGCTGGTTGACCGCATTGTTGGCTTCCTGCCCGGCTTGTTCCTTCTGCGCCTGGGCCAGCTGATCCTTCAGTCCGGCCACCTTGCTGCGCAGATCGTTAGCCTCGGCATAAAGCTTTTCAGCGTCGTGCTTGGCCTGGCTGTATTCGTCGGCCTTTTCGTTGCTTTTGTTCAGACTGTCGTGATATCCGCTGCGGGCGGCCGTCAGCTCCAGATTGGCTTTCTGCACCTGTTCCTGAATCGAATCCAGATCGTAGCCGACGATCAGATCGCCTGCGCTGACATTATCGCCGACCGCGACCGGAAGCTTTGCGATGTTGGCGCTGACCGGCGAAAAATACGTCTTCTCCGATAAGGAGGAAACCAGACCGCTGGTATCCAGCGTCTGTTCAATATTGCCCCGCGTCACCGGCGTCACCGCGACGGCAGGCAGCGGGGGCTTGCGCGTCAGATTGGAAACGACGATATACAGGACTAACAGTCCAACCGCGCCGAGAATGAATGTTTTCTTCTTCGGCATCGTCAATTTCCGTTTTTGTTTCTTTTTCTCCGGTTTCTTTTCCGGTTTCAGCGTTTCAACTTCAATCAGTTCCACTTGCTTTTCGTCCATCGTTATTTTCCTCCCTCGTTGAGTGTATCGGAATCAATCTTTCCGTCGCGGATATGAATGATCCGCCTGGCCTGCGCGGCGATCTCGTTGTCATGCGTAATCAGGATGACCGTGCGCCCGCTGGCGTGCATCTGTTTTAAAATTTGCAGGATTTCCTTGCTTGACGCGGAATCCAGGTTGCCGGTCGGTTCGTCCGCCAGAATCAACGGCGGAGCGGCGGCGATGGCCCGCGCAATCGCAACGCGCTGCTGCTGACCGCCGGACATCTGCGACGGCTTGTGATCAAGCCGGTGACCCAGTCCGACCTTTTCCAGCGACGATATCGCCAGCTGACGCCGTTCACGCTTGCCGATCCCGCGGTAAATCAGCGGAACCTCGACATTCTCCACAGCTGTCAGATTGGGAATTAAGTTGAATCCCTGAAAAATAAAGCCGATCTCCCGGTTACGGATATCCGATAATTCGTTATCGCTGAGCTTGGCGACGTTCTGACCGCTCAGGAAATAATCACCGGAAGTCGGAACATCCAGACAGCCCAGCTGATTCATCAGCGTGGATTTGCCGGAACCCGACTGTCCGATGATCGCAACCAGTTCGCCGCGGTTGATCGTCAGACTGACATGATCCAGCGCGCGGACCTCCACCTCGCCCGGATTGTATATTTTACAGAGATCTCTGATCTCGATTAAAGCTTCGGACATGAACTTCCCTCCCTGTCATGCGTAAATCGTTTTTCATTATAAAGTCCAAGGCTTAAACCCATCGAAAGGATTCCTAAAGAACTTCATAAGATTTTTGTATTAGAACAGTAATACAATAATACACATCGTTGAATTTGTCAATCCTTTCCCTTAAAAATTCTGATCTTTTTTATCTTGCCTCCCATTTCTTTTTTTTCTTATTTTTCTTTCTTGAGTCATATTATATTCTGATTTTCACAGAAAGCAAGCGTTTTTTTCCACTGATTCACTGACTTTCCTTGTTCATTGTACGCGCTGCGGCTTCTCTTCACCATGGATCTGGCTTGCAGGGAACTAACGATTTTGTCACATTCCCATTCTAAAAAAAACGCGGAGTTTCAGCGGCCCTCTCCGCGTTCACTCTGCGCTAAATAATTCTTAAAAACTGACCGACCCGCAGGATCAGCCAGCGGAACCGCGTCGACGACTTCATTCCCTGCACCAGCAGCATAGTCACGATCAAAACCGTCAGGCGTTGATTCAGCCGGGGCAGTATCGCCGTCATCGAAAAACCGATGCCGATCGTGTATTCGATTAAACTATTAAACGATATCTGCGCTTTGACGATTTCATTTTCCATCTGGATGATTTTCTGCCCGCGCTGACCAGCGCTGATCTGATCGTAGAGATCAAACGTTTGTTCCACCGATTCCAGCTCGATCTGCTGGGTATCGGGATCCTTGAGATGATCCAGATACTGCAGCGCGGTATCCAGCCGGTAGCGTTGGGACAGCAGCTGTTCCCGTTTCTGATCCAGTACGGCTGCGTCGCCTTCGATCAACAGGGCATGGCACTCGTTCAGCGTAAACTCAAATTTCTTAAGAAAGTTGACCTGCTTCAGCATTTTCAGATCCTGCTCGGTATAATTGCGGTATCCGTTTTCTTCCCGGGTCGGATGAATCAATCCCTTCTGTTGAAGTATTTCAATTTGTTTGCGGGTCAGCCCGCTCTTTTGCATGACTTCTTTCAGCAGCATTCCGCTCACCTCGCTGTGAGCATAACACAGTCCCCAGGGGACAGGTCAACGCTTTTTCAGACAATCCGCTTGTTTTTGCTTGTTTTTCCTGAGTGAAAAACAAAACTCCGAACATAAAAAGACCCCGGGGTATTCCAGGGTCTTGATTTAAAGCCGGGTCTGATTTTCCTTCATTGCGGATTCAGGTTGAAAGAGAGTACCGCCGGGGCTGCTGAGCAGCGCTTTTCGCTGTTTCTCAGCCGATGACTTTGCCCGGATTGAGAATTCCGTTCGGGTCAAAGGCGGCCTTGATTCGTTTCATCAGCTCGATCTGTTCCGGATCCAGCGACTGTTTCAGATAGTCGCGCTTGGCATGACCGATGCCGTGTTCGCCGGAAACCTGGCCCTTCATCGCCGCGGCTTTCGCGTACAGCGCGTCCATGCAGCGCACGACCTTCTTCTGCCATTCTTCTTCCGACAGCGCATCTTTCAGCACATAGATATGCAGGTTGCCGTCGCCGGCATGACCGAAGCTGCGGATACGGATGTTTTCCTGAATTGAGAGATCGCGGGCAAACTGACAGAAGTCGGCGACCTTGTCGATATCCACGACGACGTCGCATTCGTCCATCTGCGTCGTTGAGTTCTTAATCGCTTCCAGAAACGCGCCGCGGGCATCCCAGATGCTGCTCTGGCGTTCTTCGGTATCGGAGATGAAGACGTCCTCCGCCCCTTCCTGCAAGGCCAGCTCGGCGCAGTCGTGGATCATCGCCTGCATTTCTTCCGGCGTGTTGGCGCTGTAAGAAACGATCAGGTAAGCGTTGAATTCCTTGTTCGGGAAATCCTTGCCGAGGTAATCCTGAGCGTCCTGAATGACTTCCTTTTCCATGAATTCAATCGTCGTCGCCACCGCTGGCAGCCGCATGATTTTCGGCACCAGCGTCAGCGCGTCCTTCAGCGTCGTAAACGGAATCAACAGCGAGGTCATCGCGCGCGGCTTCGGCAGCAGCTTCATCGTGATCTTCGTGACGACGGCCAGCGTGCCTTCGGAACCGACGATCAGGTCCTTTAAGGAATAGCCGGAGCTGTTCTTGGAGGTCTTGCCGCCCAGCGTCAGCACACTGCCGTCCGCCAGCACGACTTCCAGGCCGCGCACATAATCACGGGTCACGCCGTATTTCACCGCCCGCATGCCGCCGGCGTTGGTCATGACGTTGCCGCCGACCGACGCGCTCTTTTCGCCTGGATCCGGCGCGTACAACAGATTATGATTCGCTGCTTCCTCAATGATTTCCATCAGCAGCACGCCCGGCTGCAGCACGGCGTTCATCGTCTGTTCGTCAATTTCCAGAATCTTGTTCATGCGCATCATCGACAGCACGATGCCGCCGTAAATCGGCACGCAGCCCCCGCATAAACCGGTGCCCGCGCCGCGGGTCGTAACCGGCAGATGTTCTTGATCGGCATAGGCCAGAATCTGTGAAACTTCCTCCGTGCAGCCCGGCTGGATGACCAGCTCCGGGTCAAAACAGCCGTAGTGGGTCATTTCGTCATGCGTATAATCGGGATGAATTTCATCACGGACACTGACATAATCCCGTCCGGTGATCGCGCTCAGCGCTTCGATATCCCGGGTTTCTAGTTTGCGGAACATACGGTCTCTCCCTCCATTTCTTTAAGCATATTTTCAGCGATTTGCCCGGCGTCGCCGACGACCGCGACATGCGCCAGATCAAAGATCGGAGCCTGCGGATCGGTGTTGACGGCGATGATTTTCTCCGCCCCCTTCATCCCGGCGGTAAACTGGATCGCTCCGCTGATGCCGAAGGTCAGGATCAGCTTCGGCTTCACCGTTCGTCCGGACAAACCGATCTGACGGCGGACGTCGTAGCGCCCGCTTTCCACAACCGGCCGGCTGCAGGCCATCTGGGCATGCAGCTTCTGCGCTAATGCTTCGATCAGCGCCAGCGTCTTTTCATCCTTAACGCCCCGTCCGACAGCGACGAGCACTTCAGCGTCGGAAATGCTGACCTCCTGTTCCTTGTTTTCAATTTTCAGCCATTCAATCTTGGAATCCAGCTTGGCCGGATCGATCGGACAGGACACCACCTTTCCGATCCGGGCCTGCTTCACCGCCGGATCCATCACTTTATAGCGCACCGTCGCAAACTGCGGACGATGATTGGTGTTCAGAATCTGAGCCATGATGTTGCCGCCGAAAGCAGGCCGGATCTGCACCAGATCGGTATTCTCCCGCATTTCCAGAACCGTACAGTCGGCCGTTAAGCCGGTGCGGAAGCGGGCCGCGGTGCGCGGAGCGAGCGAACGTCCGCTGACCGTTGCACCGACCAGAACAACCGCCGGATGACTGCGCTGAATGCAGTCCTCAAACACTTCGGTATAATTATCCGCACGGAAATACTGGAGCCGCGCATCTTCATAGAGATAGACGTTGGCGACGCCATAATCCAGCAGGGAATCCGCCGCCTGTTCAATGTGATCGCCGATCATCAGACAGTTGACCTGTTGCCCGATAACCCGGGCCAGCTCGTGCGCCTTCCCGATCAATTCCAGCGTCACCGGATGAATCCGGCCGTCGCTGTGTTCAACGTAGACGAGAATATCATGCCATTGGGATTTGTCGATCTGCGGCTGCGGCGCGTCCACCTGTTCGCTGATCGCCTGACTTGGACAGTTGCGCAGACACATCCGGCACATCTTGCAGGCGGCGTTGATCTGAACCTGACCGTCGACCATCGCCATGGCGTTAAACGGACATTGAGTGATGCATAAACCGCAGCGCGTACATTTTTTAGGATCAATCACTAAGCCGCTCATGCGTTTTCCTCCTCCCACATTTTATCTTCTTTCAGGATTGCGACCAGCTTGGCCGCGCTTTCCGCTTCCGGCCCGTCCAGCCGCATCGTCTTCACATCATGGGTCGGCGTGAAAATCCGCTCGACCTGGGTCGGCGAGCCTGACAGACCGATTCGGGATGGATCCAAGGTCCGGCACTGCGCCGCGCTCAGCGTGTGAATCGGGTTGTCCGCGGCTTCCTTCGCGCGTTTATAGGACGGCAGATTCGGCTGGAAAATTCCTTTTTCCACCGTGATCAGGCATGGATAAGGAATCCGGGCCACCGCTTCAACCTCGGTCAGATCCTGCTTAACAATCAAGGCCTGATCGTCGGCGTCGATCAGCTCCGTAACCCAGCTGATATGCGGAATTCCCAGCACCTCGGCCATTTCCGGTCCAACCTGAGCCGTGTCGCCGTCGGTCGTCTGCTTGCCGCACAGAATCAGATCGACATGATCGATCTGGCGGATTCCAGAGGCGATCGTATACGAGGTCGCCAACACGTCGGCCCCGGCAAACTTCCGGTCCGTCAACAGCCAGCCCTCGTCGGCGCCCAGCGCGAATGCTTCCTGCAGTACCGCTTTGGCAGCCGGCGGCCCCATCGTGATCACATGGATCTTCGCACCGGTTTTCTTTCTGATCTGCAGCGCAGTTTCCATCGCGTACAGATCATATGGATTCATCTTCGTTTCAATACCGTCCCGCTTTAAGACGCCGGTAACCGGATCGACTTCGACCTTCTGCGTCGCCGGAACCTGTTTTACGCATACGACAATGTTCACTTCTCTATTTCCTCCCTGTTTTCTTCCAGCCGCAGATGCCGTTTCATCAGCTCCGCCGCTTTTTCCGTCTGTCTGGCCGCGATCGTCCGGGTCAGCTGTTCGTGCTGGTCGATCAGAATCGCCAGCGAGCTGTGCGTGGATATCTGCCGGCGGTTATGCGCGACGGAATATTCCATCAGACTGCCGACGCTGTCCAGCGCAATTTTCAGCAGGCTGTTGCCGCTGTTGTGCACCAACGCCTTGTGGAATTGCAGATCCAGCTGCGCCGCCTGCGCTTCATCCTCGCACCTTCGCATCGCCGCCACCAGCTCCATCAGTCCTTCATCCGCCCCTTTTTCAGCCGCCAGCTGCGCCGCTTTGATCTCAACGGCCAAGCGAAACTGGGCGATGTCCTGTTCGCAGCCCATCTGTGCGAACAACAGCGGGGAAATCCGCTGGATGAACGGTTCGATTTGAAAGGCCTGGACGCGCGTCTTTTCCTTCGGGCGGATCCGCACGATGCCTAACAGCGCCAGCACCTGCATCGCTTCCCGCACACAGCTGCGGCTGACGTGATAGAGCTGCGTCATCTCCCGCTCCGAGGGCAGAGCTTCGCCGATTTTCAGCCGTCCGCTGCCGATCTGACCGATCACATCGTCGACGATCATCTGCGAATTCTTTTCCTGATTTTCCATAGTTCACCCCTAACTGGTCAGACCAAGTTAATTCCATTATAGAAGAAGCGGAACAAAAATGAAAGCCCTTACAGTTAATTAATTCTTTCACGACTGATTTCCCTGCCGCATCCCCGATACGCTGTCCGTTTCCCGTAGCCTCTCAAACGCTATAAGAACATCCGTAATTGCAGTCCTGCCCCCTCATAAAAGAAAATCCAAGGATTTCTCCGGGCTGTCATCCGCCGGTCGGGATCACGCGTTGAAACATTGAAACATTATTTCATCCAATGTCTAATTTTTACGAATAAAATCTTCAAAAGCTCTTTTCACCCGATGAAAATCACGGTATGATAACTGACAGAGGAGAGTACAAAAACAATTATGGAAAATGTAAAAATGTTGATTCTGGATATCGACGGTACCCTGATCGCCCGCGGCTCGGAAACGATCCGGCCTGCGGGCGTCGAAGCGCTGCATCAGGCGCAGCGTCAGGGGATCAAGCTGTTGATCGCCACCGGCCGGGCTTATTACTTCATTCAGCAGGACGTCCACGACACGCTGAAACCGGATTATTACGTCACGATCAACGGGCAGTGTCTGATTGAAACCGGCAAGGGAATTATTGAAAAGCATGAAATTCAGGAAGACACAATGATCCGCCTGAACAAGCTGTGCGACGAGCTGGAATTGGGCGTCGGCTATAAGTTTGACGAATCGGTCGTCTGCCAGTCGCACTTCCATCAATTCCACTGGGGTTATCTGAAAGGAAAGGACGTCGGGAATTTGTTGATCGACGATACGGCCGAACAGAATTATCAGAAGACGCACGGCCTGCCGATGGGGCTGTTTATCATTGGTGATGAAGCGAAGGTCGAATCGATTACCGATCAGTTCCCGGAGCTGACCTTTACCTGGAGTTATCCGCAGGGCTATGATATTTACAGCACCGGCAACGATAAGACGACCACAATCGAATCCGTTCTGAAGCGTCTGGGCATTTCCTGGGCGGAAACCATGGCCTTCGGCGATGGGGAGAACGATATCCCGATGTTGGTCAAGGCCGGCGTCGGCGTCGCGGTAGCCAACGCGAAGGATAACGTCAAAGCGGCGGCGGATTACATCGCGCCTTCCGTTGATGAAGACGGTGTGGCCAAAGCCTTGCGGCATTTCGGCGTCATCGCCTAGCGCACAGCTATGCAGTGGGAATTTAAGATTCTGGTCTTCGATGATTTAGACAAAGCGGAAGAAGAATTGAACCAATGGGGACGAAAAGGCTGGCAGGTGGCTGCCGCCGGTTACAGCAGCGATCTGTTTCAGCGTGGCTACCTTGTCACGCTGCAGCGGCCGCTGGATCCGGATCGGTACCCGCTGCCGCGTTAATCTGAAAGACAAAGAATTCTGTATGCAAAGATTTTAAAAGCAGGGAAGCTCCCGGACGGATTGTCCTGCGGAGCTGCCGAACGCTCTAACGAAGAAAAGGATAAACGCATTGCGAAAGCAAGGTTTATCTTTTTTTCATATTCGTCAGACTGCGTCTTCATCTTTTTCAAATAAACAGAAAAACTGGAAGAGGAACAATATACAGAATAAAAGAACAATATCGGCGAAGAAAGAACAATTCTTTATTCTTTGATAACGATCTTTTATTCTTTCAAGTTCCCATTTTATTCCGTGGTTTTAGATTGAAGTCAGAAGATAAGCGGCAACAATCCACGATTGTCGATCAATCCTGCACGTAAGGAAAACAAATCATAGAAGTCGGATCGACGGTGCTGAGTTATTCCGCGGCCTCTCCTTACCACAAAAGGATAATTGGATTTTGAATTTCGGAAGATTTTTTCGCTGCTTGACGAAAACACTTGACAAGAAATTGAAATGATATCAAAATGATATCATCAAGAGGAGGTCGTGAAAGATGGAAGAAAAAATTTTAAACGCCAGGAAAGGGTTAATGCCGCTGATGCTGCTGGTCGCTGCGTTTGCCTTATCGGTCATCGCCTTGATCGCCGGCATCAGTCTGGTTGAAAACAATACGCTGGGCGGCGTACTGATCGCCATTTCCATGGTCTGGCTGACTTTAGGCTGGATTCCGTGCATGGGCGTTAAAGTGCTGAAGCCGCAGGAAGCGTTGGTGCTGACGCTGTTTGGCAAGTATGTCGGAACGTTAAAAGAAGAAGGAATTTACTATGTGAATCCGTTTGTATCCGCGGTGAACCCGGCCAGCCGGACAACACTGCGGCAAAGCGGCGACGTCAATTCCTCAGAACGGGCGATCACGACGAATAACGGCACGCAGAATCAGGTTGTGCCGACAAAGAAAATCTCGCTGAAAGTGATGACGTTGAATAACAACAAGCAGAAAATCAACGACTGCCTGGGCAATCCGGTGGAAATCGGAATCGCCGTCATCTGGCGCGTCAACGATACGGCCAAAGCGGTCTTCGCGGTAGATAACTATAAGGAATTCCTGTCGCTGCAGTGCGACGCCGCGCTGCGCGATATCGTGCGGCTGTATCCTTACGACGTCGCTCAGAATGTCGATACAACGGGCGATGGTGAACCGGATGAAGGCTCGCTGCGCGGTTCCAGTGAAATCGTAGCCAGCCGAATCCGCAAGGAAATTCAAAACCGGGTTCAGGACGCGGGCTTGGAAATTCTGGAAGCCCGGATCACCTATCTGGCCTACGCTCCGGAAATCGCCGCCGTTATGCTTCAGCGGCAGCAGGCTTCCGCGATTATCGACGCCCGCAAGATGATCGTCGACGGCGCCGTCGGCATGGTGGAAATGGCGCTGAACAAACTGAACGAAGGGGGCATGGTCGAGCTGGATGAAGAACGAAAAGCTGCCATGGTATCCAATCTGCTCGTCGTCCTGTGCGGCAATAAAGACGCGCAGCCGATCGTGAATTCAGGAAGCTTATATTAGTGGCAGATCAGGAAAAGAAGCAGGTTCCGCTGCGGATTTCCAGTAAGCTCTATGCACAGATCGCAGCCTGGGCCGAAGATGATTTCCGATCTTTAAACGGACAGATTGAATATCTGTTGACGGAATGCGTCAAACAGAGAAAGAAAAACGGCTCCCCCCGGCCGGAAAACCTGGATGAAGGGATTAAACTGGATCTCTGATAAAAGACCGCAGCTTCGCGGTCTTTTCTTAATCCTTATATTATGCTAAAAGAAACAAGGTCTTTGCCCTAGCTTCAAAATTCAGCTTGTCTTAAAAATCGTTTCAACAAAAACGCACAGAAATAAGGAAAGCTGTAAATTTGATCGCTGACCCCGATGTTTCCAGCACTAAGCTTTAAACCATAGCGGATATCAGGATACCGGTCAGAGCTGATCAGCGTCCGTAATGATTTCGCTGTTCCGTGCTTTGCCTTGACTTCTAATGGAAGCAAACTATGCTGCGTGCGGACAAAGAAATCCTGTTCTAATGTAGAGTCTTCCCGACGATAATAATAAAGGGGAATCGAACATTTGGTCAGTGCTTCCGCAACAATATTCTCATAAAGTGCGCCTTTATATACACCTAAATTCTTATTCACCCGCAAATCTTCCTGGGATTCATCGTCCAGCATGCCGATTAACAGTCCAGTATCCGCAAAATAAAGCTTAAATTTACTATCGTCGCTATTCCCCTTTAATGGAAGTTCAGGAAATTGCAGACAGGTACAACAATTAACGATTCCTGAATCACAAAGCCATTCAATGCATCCACGGTAGTCTTTAAACCGGGCGCCTCGTTCAACTTTAGATAATTGAAATTTTTTATTTTCTTTTGCTAATTGGGAAGGAATATGGTTGAAAACATTTAATATTCGCGTCTGGTCCAGACCGACGGCATATTTCCGAATGTCTTCCTTATAGTCTTCAATGAGCTGCCGCTGAAGATCCAGTGTTCCTTCAAACGTTCCTCTTTCAACATAAGTCCGCACTACCGCAGGCATTCCGCCTAAAATGCAAAAGTCAAGGAACAAGCTGCTATACGTTTCCATTTCAATTAAATTAAATGGTTTTTGATGGATAAGGTGGTTCAGCAATTCCTCTGCGATGGATTCAGAATATCCTTTAGCCCACAAAAATTCTTCAAAATCCAATGAAAATAAGGTGTAATCCGTTTTATATCCTACACTGTTGCTTTCAATTTGCTTATAGTTAATTCCCAATAAAGAACCGCTGCAGATAACGTCAAAACGCCCGTCAATCTTAAAAAATTTTAATGCAGTAGCAATATCAGGATGCGCTTGCAGCTCATCAAAAAAAATCAAAGTTTTCCCAGGAATAAAACGTTTTGATGGATCCATTCTCGAAATATTCTTAATAATCTCTGATGGTTTATATCCATCCTCTGTGATTAAGCGATATTTAGGTTCCTCAACAAAATTAATGACTACAACACTTTCATACGCTGCCTTGGCAAACCGCAGAATGGACTCCGTCTTTCCCACTTGCCGCGGTCCTTTTACAATCAGTGGTTTATGATCAGCCTCTTCTTTCCACGCTATCAGATAGTCGTCGATTTTCCTCTTTAAATAAAGCATAGCGCACCTCCCTTATTAAGATTATACATAATTTTGAGGGATTTATCCATGGTTTGCAACACAAAACATAGCGATTTTCTCATTCATAATCACATAAAAATTAGCGAATTTTACATATAAATTAACACAAAAATGAGGGAATTGATGTTTTTTTCTTTTTCTTTCCCAGACAAGTGGTTGTTCCCCACTTTTTTTCTCAGCAAAAAAGAATCAGGTTCAGCTTTCAAAGCAGAAATCCTGATTCTTTTCCTTTTTCCGATTCAGCTTACAATTCTTCGCCGAGGATCGTCTTCACGGCAACCCGGCCCTGCGTCATCGTGCGGCCGACCGCAACGCCGACGAAATATTCCGGATAATTGCCCGCAAAGAAGCTGCCTGAACAATCGCCGATCGAATACAAGCCTTCAATAATTTGATGGTTCGTATCATAAACCTGACACTTGCGGTTGATCCGCAGGCCATCGCAGGTGGTCAGCAGACTGCCGCCCAGGAAGCAGCCATAATACGGCGCGGCCGCGACCGGGCGCATCCGGTACGCCTCTTTGCCAAAATCCTCGTCGACGCCCTTCGCACACAATTCATTGTACCGCTCGACTGTCGCTTTCAGATTATCCGCCGGAATTCCCAGCTTCTCCGCCAGTTCCTCAATCGTATCCGCTTTGAAGATCAGGCCTTGTTCGACATAGCTTTCGATCATTGGCACAATTCCGTCGTTCTTCGCAATATTGACGGAAATCTGAGCACAGCCGTATTGATCATAGGCCAGGATTGCGTCGGTGATATTGGCGTCCATAATCGCCGCATACACACCGTCGGTTTGTAAAGACGCCGCGTAATTCAGAAAATCATACGGGCAGGATTCATTTGCGAATCGGAAGCCTTCTTTATTGACCTTTAAATGCGGCTGCGTGCCCGGGTTAAACTGATAGACCGTGCCTGGGAAAGCGAGGTTGCCCTGCCCATCATCGACATAACCGGCCTTGACGCCCGGCGCGACCAAACCACGGTCAAAGATCATCGGCGCATCGGTCGTGTCCATCTTCGCGCCAGCCCAGATCCCGGCGCGGATGCCCATGCCGGTATCCGGACCATAGTAGCTGTTGGCGGTGACGCATTCGTTGACAATCGGCGCCAGCGCTTTCACCATTTTGGGATTGCCCGGATATCCGCCGGTCGCCAGAATGACGTTTTCAGCATTGATTTTTACATAAGCCCCCTTTGCGTCGGTGAAGATCGCTCCGGTGACTTTGCCGCTTTCATTCTGATTCAGCCGTACCAGTGTCATCGAATAATTTACCTGATAGCCTAAATCCTGAATATGCTTCTCCAGGAAGCGATTGCGCTCACAGCCCATCGCTCCGGCAAATTCGCTGCCCTCCGGCGCGCTGATTGTATGCCAGATCGACGGTACATAGTATTCCATATGGTTGCCGCCGACATGATTCTCATGCGCGATGTTGACCGACGCACTTAACCCCAGGCTTTCCAGATAACGGATCATCTCTGCGCTGTTGTTCATCCACATTTTGATGACATCCATATCGCACTTATAGGAAGCGTAGCGGGCAATTTCATTCAACAGCCGATCCTTCTGCACCGTGACCCCGGCCTTTTTCATTGCTTCGGTGTCCAGCGCGCCGATCCAGTGCCGCGTATCGCCGAGCGTTTCATTCTGTTCGCACAGGATGAAATCCATCTTGGCGTCCGCCGCGGTCGCCGCGGCCATCATCCCGCCGTTGCCCGCGCCGATGATCAACAGACTGGTATCCAGTGTGGAAGTAATCTGCGAATCCGCGATCTCCGGAGCTTCGCCCAGCCAGTCTTCAAAATCGCTGTCTGTGTTTTCATTCAGAGCAGATGCCAGCCCCTGAGCCTGAGCGATACAGTTGCCAACTGCTTTCTTAATCGCCGGAATGGTGATATCCGCCGTCGCGGCTGTTTCCACATCCACAGATTGTTTCTCGACGATCAGTTTTGCCAGCTCATCCGCGGCTGCTTTTCCGATCGATTCCGTTTCTCCATCGGCGGCGATAGTACAATCAGTAATCTTATCCGCTGTGAATGTCATCTCGACCTGAATATAGCTGGAATACCCTTTGACGACTGCGAAATACGTCCCCGGCGTATAGATTCCCTTGCTTGCGGCCGGGGCGTCGTTAACGGCACATCCGCTCAGGCTGACAGCCGCCAGTCCCAGCGCGCCGGCCGCGGCGCCTTTCAGGAAATCCCGGCGGGTTATGTTCTTAGAACTCATATTTTTTCCTCCCTTTTCTCTCGTTGTGTTCATTATTTCACATAACAGGTTGCAAAAGAAGTCTGAATTCCTTATGATGGTTTGTAGGAAAACCTTATAACAAGATCAAAAGATTTCGATACTGAAACGGGAGGAATCAAGGATGCTTAATCATCAGCTGGCAACGTTTATTCAGGTTGCCGAAAACGGCAGTTTTTCCAAAGCAGCCGAGAAGCTCTACATCACGCCCAGCGCCGTGATTCAGCAGATCAACAATCTGGAACAGGAGCTTCAGGTGACTTTGTTCAAGCGGACACGCCACGGAACTCAGCTCACCCCGGCCGGCGACTATCTTTTTCAACAAGCCGGGCCGCTGATTCAGACCTGCCGGGAAATTGAGGAAAATCTGATCCTGATTCATCGCCAGGATCAGCAGAAAATTACGATCGGCACAAGTCTGTTGATGAAATGCCGTGTTTTTTATCCGCTGTGGACGCGGTTTCAAAAGGAAGTATCCGATCAGATCCCCGTTGAACTTCTTGACCTTGCGTTGAATACGGAAGCATACAAAGCCGATCTTATAGAAGGAATTGATGACGGCGAGCCCTGGCAGCACAGCCGCAGCTTCCTGAGTTTGTTCCGGGTCCCGATCGCCGTTGCGGTCGCGCGGGATCATCCGTTAGCGTCCAAAACGTGTTTAACACTTGCGGACATGCGGCCTTATACACTGGTCACGATCCGTTCCAACATGTCTGATGAACTGGATCGTCTGCAGCAGGAAGCCAAAGCGCTCGGCGTTCACGTCGTCGAGGTGCCGCGCTATGATCTCTCTGTTTTCAGCCGCTGCATTGTCCGGCAGGATTGCTTGCAGACGCCGTTGTGCTGGAAGGATATCCATCCTGATCTGGTGACGATTCCCTGCGACTGGGATTATTCATTAGCTTATGGTTTCCATTATGCCAAGAATCCCAGTCCGGCCGTCCAGGAATTTTTACGCTTTGTCCGGCAGGTTGCCGAAACAGAAGTGCTTCACCTTTAAACGTTTTTATAAAACTTCCTATCCAAAAGAAAACCGCGTTGATCAGACTTTTCAATCCGATCAGCGCGGCTGTTTTTATTATCCAAGACAGCACCGTTTTCAGCCTTTCAGCTTTTCACCCGTTTTATAAACAGTGCGGACCTTGCGGACACAGGAAATATCCTGCAGCGGATCGCCTTCTATCGCGATGATATCCGCGACTTTTCCTGCTTCAATCGTGCCGTAGTCCTTCAGCACGCCGATGCAGTCGGCCCCGTTGCGCGTAGAAGCCACGATCGCATCCATCGGCTTCATCCCGTTGGCCACCATCAGTTCCAGCTCAAACGCCGAATTGTTATGGAAGTTATAAGGCGTGCCGGCATCCGTGCCCATCGCGATCTTCACACCACGCTGATAGGCTTTCTTAAAGCTTTCAATATGCGCGTCGACAACCAGATTCGCTTTGCGCAAAACATAATCCTTCATGCCTTTTTCCACACCGGCGTCCAGAATGCAGCGCGGCGCGGCTAACGTTGGAACCAGGTATGTTCCATGTTCGACCATCCAGTCGATGCATTCATCATCCAGGAAAATGCCATGCTCGATGGAGTCGATGCCGGCGTGCAGGGCATTCTTGATTCCCTGGGTGCCCTGGGCATGCGTCGCGGTTTTGCGGTCAGCCTTGTGCGCCTCGTCGATCGCCGCCTTCATTTCTTCCATCGTCAGCTGCGCACTGCCCGGTTCCACACCCGGGGTCATTACGCCGCCGGTCGCCATGATCTTGATCAGATCCACGCCGTGCTTCAACAGCTCGCGGGCATGCTTGCGGCATTCGTCTGCGCCGTCGGATTCCAGTCCGCTTTTCCAGCCATGGCCGCCGGTCATCGTAATCACCCGGCCGGCACAGGCCATGTGCGGTCCAACGACTTTTCCTTCTTCGATGCATTTTTTCATTTCCAGATCGTAATATTGTTCAGACCCCAGCGAACGGACAAACGTCACGCCGCTGTCGATATAATCGTGTGCGTTCTTCATCCCCCACCAGGCTTTTTCCATGGTCGTCAGCGCGTTTTCTTCCTCATCGCTGATGCCCACTGGAGACAAAGAGTGAACATGACAGTTGATCATGCCCGGCATGACGGTCATTTCGCTTAAATCCACCCATTCTTCCTCGTTCTTCCCGTGGAAATCTTCGATCGCGGCAATCCGTCCGTTTTCAACGCAGATGGCCTGGTTCTTTTTTGGTTCAGCGCCAGTGCCGTCGATCAGCGTTCCGGCATGAATCCAGAATTTTTTCATTGATTACTCCCCCTCATTTGTTTTCTTATCTTTCATTATAGCGCATTTTTATTTTCAGACAACTTGAAAATAGTTTCATCAGATCAAACTTCTTTAAGTAATCCCATTTCCTGCCCCTCGCTAAAGGCTTCAGCCTGAACCTTGAATAAAAAGCTCCCCGGAAGAATTCCAGAGAGCTTCATGGGAGAAAAAAGTTACTGAGCCTTGCCCGCGTTCTGACCGGCAATCATACCGAAGGTGAAGATATCGGCGATCGCGTTGCCGCCCAGACGGTTGCCCGCATGGATACCGCCGGTGACTTCGCCGGCTGCCCATAAGCCTTCGATCGGCTGGCCTTCCGCGTTCAAGACTTCCGCCGAGGTGTTGATGACCACGCCGCCCATCGTGTGGTGCAGCGAAGCCTTCCGCGGTGAGATGACGATACCGACGTTCGGATCGTTCTCGATCGCTTCCAGATCGATCGCGCCGGCCAGGACTTCCTTGCCGAAATCCGGATCGCTCTGATTTTCAACATAGCTGTTGTATTTTTCAATGACCGTGCGCAGCTGTTCTTCCGTAAATGCCGGAGTCGCGCCGCCCGCTGCGGTCTTGGACGCTTCCGCCAGTTCCGCTAAGGTCGAACCATACCAGACATGACCGTTGTCGACCATCGACTGAACAGTCGTGCCGAACAGCCCTTCTTCCAGTGAAGCACCCTTGCACAGACCGTCGGCTTCCTTCAGGCCGCTGCCGGCATAAATGATATAGAAGATGCCGTTATCCAGCGTCAGCGAAGCCTTCGCCAGAACGTCACGTTCCGCGTATTCGTCGACAAAGCGTTCACCCTGACCGTTGATCCAGATCTGTTCTGAAGCGTCAGCCCAGATGCCGTCGGTCATTGTGCCCTTGATCGGGGAAGAGGAAGGCATCAGCTGGGAAACACCCAGACCCGTCGTATCCGCGCCGATTTCCATCGCCATGACGATGCCGTCGCCAGTGTTGGTGCCGACATTGGTCGTCAAGGTGCGGTCGGTCAGATCATCGCCCCAGTATTCATCATACTGCTTGACCATCGCCGGATTTGCGCAATAACCGCCGCTGGCCAGCACAACGCCGTGTCCCGCTTCTAATGTGACTTCCGTACCGTCGGCTTTTTCAGCCTTAACGCCGGTAACGCGGCCGTTGTCATCGACGATCAACGACTTCGCCGCAGTTTCCGTATAAATGGTTACGCCTTCTTTTTCAGCCGCGCTCTGCAGTACCTGAATTAACGGCAGACCTGCGGTGTAAGCATGGGTTCTCGGCCACATTGCGCCTAATACGGTGTACAGCGAATCCCCGGCGCCTGCGTGAGAAGCTGTGCCAACGCCGATTGAACCCGCCCAGTCATAAGAATTCAGCGCGCTTTCCGCTAAGGTGCGGGCCAGATCAATGTTCGAAGCGATCCAGCGGCCGTCGTTCATCTGCCGCAGTCCGCCCGTATAAATATGCCACATGTGCAAAGAAATTGAATCGAAGCCCGGCATATCCTTGCCTGCCGTCTTGCCGGCATTCGCCTTATAGAAAGCCTGAATATCGCTCTGCAGCGTGGTCAGGACTTCCGCCCATTCCGGGAATTGATCCAGATGCAGATCCGCGTCGGTTGTCGACAGCGCCAGATAGGAATCCAGCGTATTTTTCTGTGCTTCCGATAAAACGCGTTCCGCCTGCGCTTCCGGGTCAACCGCGTTGAACGCGCCGCCGGCCATCATTGTATCGCCGCCCAGGAAAGAACTTTTTTCAATCAGGATGACCTTTGAGCCTTCCTGCGCTGCCGCGATCGAAGCGCTCAGGCCCGCTCCGCCGCCGCCGACAACGACGACGTCCGCAGATAATGTTTCCGCCTCGCCCGCTGCCGCGTGATAAGCGTTTGCCTTCAACGCGCTGAGATCCATGCCGGCGTTGGTCGCCGCCTCTTCAGCCGCCCGCATCAATGCGTTGCTGCAAAGCGTCGCACCGGTAACGGTGTCTAAATCAAAGGTCTGATGTTCAACGATCTGTGATGGAATGCGTTCCAGCGCCACATCGGACAGACCTGCGGTTTCATGACATTCTGTCACTTCGGCCTTGGTGATCTTTCCTTCTTCCACTGTCAGCTGGACGCTGACCGGTCCCTGCATGCCCGTTGATGTGCCTGTGAACACCCCGGACATCGTGTCCCCGGTTTTCGCCGGTTCCTGTTTTGGTGTCTGTGAACAGCCGGTCAGACTCATCGTCATCGCCAGAGCCAGAATCACAGAAAGACAAAATTTCTTCATGACTTTCCCTCCTGTTATGAATCGTAAACATTATAAACCTGTTAGCCGCTTACAGGTCAACAAGTTTGTGAACGAACAAACAGAACACATGAAAACGGATCCCTCGTAAGATCCGTTTACCGGCAAAATAGTCTGGTTTTCAGGTTTATCCCGGCGACTTTTCGGCGTATATGCAGTCTTCTTCGTCAAGGTTCTCGAAGACGTTTGACGTTGGGAAAGATGACCTCATCTTTCTCCGCTTATATTTCACCCGCCAAACCGATTCCATGAACAAAAACGCCGTTTCTCATGTAACTTAAATAAATCCGGCCGATTATATCCGTACAGATCGGTTTCCCGCGCCGCCGACATTCGTCCAGCAGCGGTTTTAGATCCTGGCAGGTGAGCTGAAACGGATCGGAAACCTCCAACATGTACTGCAGAATCTCGCCGCCTTCTTTTCGTTCCACTTCGGCAGGAAGTTTCAGATTCAGCTTCTTTTTATTGCGTTCCAGAATACCCAGGCCGATACTGACGTCCAGCGGCCGACGCTCCTTGATCACGCTCTGCACGCCGATTTTGATCGCAATGTAGGAGAAGGGCATATTCTCAGACAGAATCTCAACGGCCTTCTGCACCCCCGGAGTCCTGACGGCCCCAGTTCCAAAATTCCAGACATTATAGCTGTTGTCACGAAACAGTGGAGCCACGCGTTCCCGTCCCTCTTTGATCATCTGAAAATAGGCCTGCATTTCCTTTAACCGCAGCAGTTTAATTTCCTGCCAGCGGATTTGTTCTTCCAGTGACTCAGCGTGTGCGCCGACCCATTGATCAATCGCTTCCAACTCCTCATTTTTCGCGTTCAGCGATTCCTGAATGCTCATGTCAAAGCTGCGCAGCATCTGCGCATGATAAATATTCAGGGCGTCCTGCGGTGTAAAATTCCGGTAATTGTTATCCTGCCGTTCTCCCTGAATCAAGCCCATCCGGTCATAATAACGAACCTTACTGCTGACAATCCCCAGCTGACGGGCAAACTCATTGACCTTCATGTATGCCACCTGCACTCTTTCCTCTTTTTAATTTTGTTGATTTCATTATAAAGCATAAACGTAATAAAAATGCTGAAAATCGCATTGATTCCAGCATTTCTTAATTTTTTAAGATTGTAAAATAAGCAGGACAGAATTACCAAAATTCATTTTCCGGCTCATCCGTGATTTCCACCCGCCGGCCGCTGACAAGATCTGTCCAGGCGCATTTCCACGCGTGCAGTTTCATCCGGCCCTGAACCGGCCGGGGATTATACAGCGGGTCGTTGACGACCGGCCGCTGAATTGACGCCAGATGGACGCGGATTTGATGTGTGCGTCCGGTTTCCAGCTGACAGCGGACCAGCGTCTGTTTCTCCTTCTGCCGGCAGCGCAGCACTTCGACATGGGTCACCGCCGGCTTGCCGGTCGGGGAAATCCGATAGGCCTTCGCGTTATGCCGGTCACGGCCGATCGGTTTATCAAGCGTCAATCTGTCCTTCGGCTTCATGACGCCGCTGACCACCGCCAGATACGTGCGGGCGATCTGCTTCTGGGCCAAAGCCTGATCCAGCTTCGGCTGAAAGAACGGACACTTGCTGAAAAGCACGATCCCGCTGGTGCCTTCGTCCAGCCGGTGAATCGGCCGGACAGTGCAATGCTGGCCGGTTTGCAGATAATACGCTGCCACCGCGTTGGCCAGTGTGCCGGTCTTCCCTTTATCATCCGGATGGACGATCATGCCGGCCGGCTTGGACACCGCCAAGATCAGCTCGTCTTCATACAAAATCCTGATCGGGATTGTCCACGGAACAAAATCCGGCTCCTCCTGCTGAAACACCTTCAGCGCCAGCTCGTCGCCGACCTTTACCTTCGCACGCTGTCGAACCGGCTGACCATTCAACGTAATTTTTCGTTCAATTTCCAGCTTGTAGCGCGCAGCCTTGGAACATCCCCACGGCGCAAGCAATTCCGCGATCGTCTGGCCTTCGGCTTGTGCCGGGATGGAAAACCGCAGCCAGGGGACATCAATCCGCAAGGGCATCATTCCCGGCCTTCCGGAAACAGATAGCCCGCCTGCTCAAACAGCGTGTCCAGATCGAGCGGGTTCGGCTTCCATGCCTGCGGCCGCGCTTGCTTTAAGAACGCCTCGGCGCAGGCCGCGTGCGCGGCTGCCCCTTTCCACAGTACGCTTTCGTCCAGATCATGCCGGCTGGTATGCACGTCGGCAATGATGCCTTTTTCCTCATTGCGCATGCCTAAGAAGGCGTAAACTCCCGGCATCCGCTGCAAATACAGCGGGAAGCTGTCCGTGCCCATCCACGGCTCGGCCTGGATTACCGCTTCTTTTCCCAACATTTCGCCGCAGACCTCGGCCGCGGTTTTCGCGTAGTCCGCGTCATTGTTCAGCGGGAAGCCCGGCGCGTTCAGCTTATCAAAACTTGCCGTGCAGTCGTAGGCTTCGGCGATGTGTTCGACAACATGGCGCAGCTTGGCCTGAAACGCCAGTCCCACTTCCCGGTTATAAAACCGCACCGTGCCCTTAAATACGCAGGTATCCGGCAGAATGTTGGATTTCGTTCCGGATTGAACCAGACCCGTGGAAATCGTCAGCGGCTCAAACGGACTGACCGTGCGCATCCGCAGCGCGTTCAGCGCCTGACCGATCGCCGCATAACAATCAATCGGATTGACGCACAAATCCGGGCGGGAGCCATGCCCGCCGCGTCCCTGCAGCCGCACATGGAAGGAAAACATCCCCGCCATCAGCGGCCCGGCCTGAATTTGCAGCGTCCCGGCCGGAGTATGCGGGGAAACATGCAGACCAAACACGCTGTCCGGTTCGATGCCCGCTTTTTCCAACGCCTTCATGAGATGATAAATATTCATCGTCGCTTCTTCGCCGCGTTCAAAACACAACAGTACCGTGCCTTCCAGAGCCTCCCGGTGTGCCTGAAGCAGCTTGGCCGCCGTCAATAACATCGCGGTATGACCGTCGTGGCCGCAGGCATGCTGGACGCCGGGGATCTCGCTGACGCACACTTTCTGCCGCCCGCCGCCGTTGGTCTTTTCTTCCTGGATCGGCAGCGCGTCGATATCCGCCCTTAACATGACGGTCCGGCCCGGCTTGCCGCCCTCGATCCACCCCAGCACCCCACCGTGCTCAACGATCTGCGTGCGGATGCCCTGCGCTTGTAAGAACTGATCGATCAGTGCGACCGTCTGTTCCTCGTGTGAGCTTAATTCCGGATGGCGGTGCAGCTGACGGCGCAGATTGATGCAAAGCTCGCTTAAGCGCTGCGCTTCTTCATTCCATTGAATCGTCATGATCTTCTCCTCGCTTTTTACTATTGCTTTCACTCAACCGACTTCCTGACAGGCCGAAGCCTTATGCAATGATCAGGAAATCTTTGCTTTTTCTTTGATCGCAAGCGTTCGCTTTAACTTAGCGGACGCAGTCAGCATAGAAATCAAACACCTGCTGCTCAGTCGGGAACCGGGCGATCAGAACTTCGTCGCCCATCGCTTCCGCCAGCGCCGGATCCATCGCGATCCGCTGGATGATCGCGCCTTGATACCGTTCGATGATCCATTCCATCGAATGCTGATACGCTTGTTCCTTACGCCGTCCGACAAACACGCTGGAATACGGGCGTTCCGGGTTGTAGCAAGGCTCGTGATCGATCAGGGTATCGGCCCAGATCTGATAGATGTCGATATCGTTGGCATAGTCGATCATGTCCGGCAGAAATCCTCCCGGCGGGCGCATATTGACTTCCAGGCCGATGATGTCGCCCTGCCGTCCCAGCCCCTCCTGATCGCAGTCCAGACGGAAGAATTCCAGGTGGAAAAACCGGTCGCGCACGCCGAAGGCCTGCAATGTCCGCTCGCCTGCGCTGCGCAGATCGTCCGGCACCGTTTTCAGCGAATAACAGCCGATCGGCTGCTTCTCGTTGACCGAATCCATGACTGAACCGAGGTAGACATGACTGGTCGCAAAGACGACCTTGCCCTGGTTGTTGATAATCCCATCGAACGTGCAGACCGTGCCGTGGACAAATTCCTCGACGATCATTCCGGAGTGCATCGTTTTTAACATCTGCTCGAGCTCCTCCGCGTTGTGGATCCGCATCGTGTCGCTCGCCCCGACGCCGCGGTCCGGCTTGGCGACTAAGGAATAGTTCACCTTTTTGGCAAACTCGCGGATCTCGGCTTTATCCTCACTGATCAGCCAGCGCGCAGCCGGCACACCCGCTTCGGCATATTTTGCCTTCATCAGCGACTTGTGCTGACAGACGTGAAGCTGCTTGGGAAACATGCCGGTCGTGACGTGAAACAGCTCGCGCAGCTCGGCGTCCAGATTCAGCCAGTATTCGTTATTCGATTCGATCCAGTCGATCTTGCCGTACTTCCATGTGAAATAACCGCAGGTCCGGATCATCGCGTCCCGATCGGTCATCGAATAGACGCAGACCACATCGTCCAGCACTGCCCGCAGTGTTTCCGGCAAGGATTCCACCGGGGTGTCGACAATCCCCAGCACGCGCACGCCGCGATTTTTCAAAGCCCGTGCAAACAGCCAGTAATTGGATGGGAAATGCGGTGAGATCAATACGAAATTTATCATTCTGTTTCCTCCCAACACCGCTGCAGGATGCCTAATTCTTCCATCCAGACCGGTGTTTCTTCTTCCCAGCACGCCTCGCAATGCGTCCCTTCCGGGTAGCAATGCAGATATACCGACGCTTTATCCTCTAAAATCCGCTGGATCGTCAGGTTGTCGGTCGTGACCTGCGCCAGTTCTTCCTGGGTGCCGGTTTCCAGGCCGCCCCAGCTGATATAAAACTGCGTGTCTTCCTCAATCCAGGCTTCGTCAAGATCCTCGCACAATGGCTCCATGACCAATCCCAGATACGGCGACAGGCAGGCAGCCCGGCTGTAAACCGAGCTGTAGCGGCCGCCGGCGTACAAGGCCATCAGACCACCCATCGAGCTGCCGCCGATAAACGTATGCTCCCGATCGGTCAGCACCGGCAGGTTCTCGTCTACCCATTCTTTTAACTCGCCGCTCATCCAGTCCAGCAGCAGCTCGCCCTGTCCCTGTACCTCGCCCCAGACGGGATCGGCGAAATCGTAAGGTGAAAACTCCCACAGCCGGCGATTGCCTTCATGGTTGCATTCAAGACCGACGACGACTAATGGCAGCCGGGTTAGCTCGAGGTAATCCTTCAATCCCCAGCTTTTGCCATAGGTCGCTTCCTCGTCGACAAACAGATTGTGACCGTCAAACATATACAGCACCGGTACCTTTTGGCCCGGCGTCAGTCCGTCGGGAATATACAGATGGAGCGTCCGCGCTTCGTCCAGCGGCGTAATCCATGTTTCCTGTTGAATAAGCATCTCTGTGATCCTCTTTTCTAGCCGGGAATTCCCAGCCTGACATTTTCATTGTAGTGAATTTTCAGTCCGAGCGCAAGTCTGAAAACCGAGGGAAAGAATCAGAAACCGCCGGACACAGCCCGGCGGTCAGATTCTGAAGTATTTAACAAAGACGGCTGATAAAATACGGGAACTGTTTGCGCCACCACGGCCAGTCGTGAACCGCGTCGCCGCCCCAGTAATCGATCCAGGCCGGGATATTTTTATAGCCTAACAGTTCCTGCATCCGGCGGGTGTCCTGCTGAGCTTCCTGTTCCCAATCGCCCTGACCGCAGCACAGCACGATGTCGCAATGCCGGTATTTTTCCACATACGGATGATCAGCCGGCATCTGATCGAGATAGTCGATCGTGGAGTTGTTGTAAACCAGATCGTCCATGTAGCCGCCGAAGTACCACTTACTGGAATAAATGCCGCTTAAGCCGATCGTGCCGTTGAACAGATCCGGCCAGCGGAACATGAAATTCACAGCGTGAAGCGCCCCCAGACTGCAGCCGGTCGTCAGAATCCCGCCGGCCCGCCGGCCGTCGTTGGACCACTGGTTAATCTCGAGGATCCGCGGCGCCAGCTCTTCCACAATATAGCGGGCATAAGCCTCGTGGCGCTCGATCCGGCCGCGGCATTCGCGGTCGAAGGCCGCCCAGGTCTCCCAGTCGATGCTGTCGCAGGTAAACAGCTGCAGCCGGCCCTGTTCAAGCAGATCCTGCACGGCCCCGACCATCCCGAAATTTTCAAAATCATAGAACCGGCCGCTCTGCGCCGGAAATACCAGACAGGGCCGTCCGGCATGACCGTAAACCTTGAATTCCATCATCCGGTCAAGATGATAACTGTATTCGTTATAATACGCTGTATGCATGTTTTCTACTCCTTGGTCATGGTAAAGCTGACGAATTCCATCATGTCGTCAACATCCGCGAAACGAGCGGTGATCATGTCGTTGCCCATCGCCGGGGCTAAGACCTCCGGCATCGTTTCCGCCATCACGATCGCGCTGCCGTAGCGCTCATGCACCTCAGCGAGAGTATGACGGTAAGCCAGACGGTGACGGCGGCCCGTATAAACGCAATAATACGGCCGGTGCGAAGGATCGAAATACCCATGATCATACGCGACCATGTTCGCCCAGATTTTATAGACGTCGATATCGTTGGCATAGTTCATCATATCCGGGGTATAGCCTCCCGGCGGACGCATGTTGACTTCCAGGCCGATCAGATCGCCCCGCTTGCCCAGTCCTTCCTTATCTTCAGTCAGGCGGAAAAACTCGCAATGAAAAAACCGGCTCTGGGTCGGGAAGGCGGCGATCACGCGCCGTCCGGCATCCTTGAGATCTTCCGGGATTTGGCGCACGGAATAATAATAGATGTCCTCCTCATGATTGACGATTTCCATGATCGGCCGCGGAAACACATGCGACGTCTCAAAGATCGGCTCGCGCTCGCGGTTGGCGATGCCGTCGTAGGATTCAATCGAGCCCGGCACGTATTCTTCCATGATGTACTGCGTTTCCGGCAGATGATCGTAGAATTCATGCAGCTGCGCTTGGTTTTCCAGCTTGTAGGTCGCGTTGGCGCCCACGCCGTTATCCGGTTTGACGACAACCGGATAACCCGTCTGCGCGACAAATGCCAGTCCGGCTTCCCGCTCGGACACCAGATGCCAGCGTGCCGTGCGGACTCCGGCCTTTTCATACAGCGCCTTCATCTGGCTCTTGTATTTAATGAAGGAAATCGCCTCGTTGCGCACGCCGCTGGTTACGTTGAAATCCGTGCGCAGCCGGGCGTCCTGCATCAACCAGTATTCGTTGTTGGATTCGATCCAGTCGATCTTGCCATAGCGGAACGCAAAAAAAGCGCAGGCTTTGTACACCTCTTCATAGTTTTCCAGACTTGAAACTTTGTAGTATTCCTGTAAGTTCTGCTTGAGGTTGTCTTCAAGCTGCTCGTATGGAGCATCCCCGATTCCCAGCACACGGACGCCGTTCTGTTTCAGACAACGGCAAAAGTTCCAATACGTCTTGGGAAAGTTCGGCGATATAAAAATAAAATTCATGGATATTCCCCACCTTTGTTCAAGTTTCATTGTAGCAGAATCGAACGTTTTTTTAAATTGATTAAGCGGCAAAAATACCAGAATTCTGAAATAACTTGCTGAAAGAAATGAAAGAAGATGAAATCATCAAGGATACTGAAAACCCATCGTGCTGTTTAAAGCTGGAAATGAAGCTAGCGTCACGGGATAAAACAAGAAACGATCCGCGTTTTTTTAGCGGATCGCCCGTTCTCCAGGGAATCGTCTGATTCTCATGTCTCTGATTTTTGTTGATTTCAGCAAGTTTCTTCCTTTTATTTTCCCTTCAACCAGCTTACCCCATATTGGCCGCCGTCAGGCGTTTGCGCATTAAATCCGGATCCGTACAGGCCAATAACGCGGTCTCCTTTGTGATCCGGCCGGCCTTCAACAAATTCAACAGACTGGCGTCCATCGTGATCATGCCCTCCCGGGCGTTAGCCTGAATCGTGTTGTCGATCTGATGGATCTTATTCTCGCGAATCTGCGTCTGGACGGCATTGTTGACCTTCATGATCTCAAAGGCCGGTATCAAGCCGCCCCCAACCGCCGGAATCAGCTGCTGGGACACGATCGCCTGCAGCACCATCGACAGCTGCACGCGGATCTGTTGCTGCTTCTCGGCCGGGAACACGTCAATAATCCGGTTGATCGTATTCGCCGCGCCGGTTGTGTGCAGCGAGGAAAAGACCAGATGCCCTGTTTCCGCCGCTGACAACACCGTCTGCATCGTTTCCAGTTCGCGCATTTCCCCGACCAGAATCACATCCGGCGCTTCCCGCAGCGCCGCGGTCAGAGCGTGGATATAATCGGGCGTATCCTGACCAATTTCACGCTGGCTGACAATGCTTTTCTGATGCCGGTGGAGCACTTCAATCGGATCCTCAATCGTGATGATATGCCCGCTTCGGCTATGGTTGATTGCGTCGATCAGACAGGCCAGCGTCGTGGATTTGCCGCTGCCGGCCGCCCCGGTAATCAGCACCAGCCCCTTTTTCAATTCGGAAAACGCCAGGATTTCCGGTCCGATATGCAGCTCATTCGCATCCGGCAAAACGAACCGCACGACCCGCAGCACCGCCGCTAACGATCCGCGCTGACGATAAACATTGACGCGGAAGCGCCCCATCTGGGAAAGCGAAAAGGAAAAATCATCCTCGCCCGTCTGATGCAGCCGGTCCATCGTCCGATTCTGGCTCAATTTAAAAATTTCCTGAATCAACGCTTCGGTCATCGCCGGCGTCAGCCGCTGATCATCCAGCTGAATCATTTCACCGTTAATTTTTATCGTCAGCGGTGTCCCGGCGACAATAAAAATATCCGAAGCCCGGCGGTCGACCGCCTGCCGCAATATCGTTGGACAGTCCATCAGCGTTCCTCCTTTTCCATTTTCGTTTCACTGTAATGCGCCTGCACCCGGCTGATCGCTTTATCGCTCAGCTGCAGCTGCGCGTTAGCCTGAACATAGGACAATACCGCGAAGGTTGTCATGCACAACAGGCAGAATAACATCAATAACGGTGCGATCCCCGTGCCGATATGCACCGCGGTTTGGGTTTCCTGACGATGACTCATGACTTCCCGCCTCCTGTGATCGGACCGATTTCCACCAGAATCCGGCCATCCTTCACCCGCACGACACGCAGGACGGCGGCTTTTTCTTCATTGTGGACCGATCGTTCAATTTCAATCTGATAAACGCCGTTTTCCTGCAGTTTTCCACTCTCGTCGCTCTGCCACAGACAGGCCTCGGGTTCACATTGCTGCGGCCACAGCGTGGTCAGTGATACATCGGAATGAGTCCGCAGCTGTTCGGCCAGCGGCTGGGCCAACCGCAGCGCCTGATTCTGATCCAGCGCTAAATGATGCCTGGCGCTGGCCAGCGCGAACAAGCGTACGCACAGCACAGAACCCAGGGCAAAGCAGAGAATCACAAACAACAGCTCGCTGAGGAAATAAAACGAGCTGGAACGCTGTCGTATTTTCATTCCGCATCCTCCTTCAGCTCAAGGCTCAGCGTGGCGATTCCCGATTCGCCCTGCCATTGCACCTGCAGCGACGATCCCTGCAGCTCAAAGCGAATCGGCGCCGAAGCCGCCAATTTCTCCCCGGCGCTCAAATCCAGCGGCCTGTTGGCGCCCATCAGCAGTTCCATCAGCTGACCCTCCTGAACATAGAACACCGTTTCATACGTCCGTCCGTCAATTTCTTCCCGGATCATGAGACACTCCTGATCTCCGATCCGCTGCACGCGCACCTGATCGCCGCGGACGCCCTGCAGCCGATTGAACAACACCAGATAGGGCAGCTGCACCTGGTCATCCTGCCGCTGTTCCCGCAGCATCCGCTGATAAAAGGAAGCGCACCGCTCGATCGTCACAAACGAACAGCCGACAAACAACGTCAATAACAGAAGCATAAAGACCATTTCCGTCACAGACCGCTTCATCGCGCCGCCCCCTTCCGGTAAACCGCGACGTCCGGCTTCATATTGGAGCCGAGCGATTGATAAAACACATTGTATTTCCCATGGTCGATGACGACTCCATAGTTTTGTTCCAGATAACTCACGTCCTCAGGATAACTTCCCTCCAACGCATAGCACAGCACCGCCGCCTGTTCGATCCGCTGCTCGATCAGCTGCGCTTCTTCATTCCGGATCTGTCCCGAGGTCTGGTTCAGAGAACGAACGATCCCCCAGAAAAGCGCCGCGAAGATCAGAATAATGGCTGTGATTTTTCCCAGCTTCTTCATCGGGTTACCCAATGCTGGACATGATGTTCATCAGCGGCAGCATCACGGAAAGCAGAATCGCCCCGACGATCACCGAAAGCAGCACGATCATCAGCGGTTCGATCGTATTTAAGAACTGGTTTACGGCGGTTTCGGTATCGTCGTCATAGCGCTCGGCTACCTGCGCGATCATCTCATCGCCCCGCCCAGCCCGCAGGCCGATGCCGATCATCCGGGCATAAGCTTCTTTAAACAATCCACAATCCAGCAAGGCCCGGTCGAAGTTTTCGCCCTCGTCCATTTTCTGCATACAGGCGCGAATCTGTTTTTGCACTCCCGGATGCTCGATCAGCGTTTCCAATCCCTGCAGCGCTTCGCTGATCTCTACACCGCTGCGGGTAAACAAGGACAACGCGAACGCCGCCTGCGCCAGCGACAGCTCGCGGCACACACCGCTGATCAGCGGAACACGGGCAAACAGCGCCGTCAACGACAGCTGCGGATTGCGAAAATGGCGTATGGCAATCACCGCCGCACCGATCAAGGCCAGCCCGGAAATCACCGCTGCCGCGATGATTAAGCCTGACCCTGCCCGCATCAGCACCTGTGCCGATACCGGCAGCGAAATACCGAGATTGCGCAGCACTTCATCAAAGACCGGCAGCACCTTAAATAAGATCACGCCAACGACGACCATCACCATGATCAGAAGGATCAGCGGGTAAGTCAGCGCGTTCTTCAAATTAATCCGGATCTTTTCCATGCGCTGATAATACTGCGCCAGCGCTTCCAGCACCTGATCCAGATAGCCGGTCTGTTCCCCGATCCGCACCATCCGGACCATGTAGGAGTCAAACGCTTCCGTCCGTTTTAGACTGTCCGCCAACGTTTCGCCCAGCTCTATTTCATTTTTGATTTTTAACAGCGCGTCATGCAGACCGACGTCTGGCTGATCGTTCGCCACCACACCTAATCCGTCTTCTGCCGATAAGCCCGAGCTGATCATCATCGCCAGCTGCTGGCACAACAGCGCGCATTCATTCCCGGAGATTTTTTTCATGTTTTTTCCCCCTTTAATAGCGATATTTATCCTGATACTGTCCAGTGTATTTCATCTGCGTTGACGCGTAGGTCGGATCCATTCGCGTCCAGGTTTCTTTTTCAAAATAGATTTCCGGATTGATCCAGCCGGCCCCGCGGACATACACCTCGACCCAGGCATGGTAACCCTCGTCGACATAGCCGGTGATCAGGCGGGTCGGAATCTGCTGGACACGCAGCATCGTGCTCATCAGGGCGGCGTAGTCGAAACAGATGCCTTTGCCCTGGGACAGCGTGTCGTCGACAACCGGCAGGACATACTGATCTTTGACTTCCTCGGCCTTGTCCCAATCGTAGCTGACATGCTTGACCACAAAGTTGTAAATTGTCAGCACCCGTTCCAGCTCAGTCCGGCAATCCTGCGTCAAATCGAACGATTTCAGAACGCTCGCCGACTGCGGCGAGTAGTTTACAATCTGGTTGGGATAAAGAAACGGCAGGGTCTCCTCACTCAGTCTGACGTCGAACGTCTGCTTGAACAAGACGGCATATCTTGAGCCTTCGATATTCTCATACCCCCGGATTTCGTATTGTCCGCTGCCCAGGGTCAGAGGGTAGGTGATGTAATTTCCATCCTGATCAATATCATAGGGATATTCCTCACCGTCTTTGATGATTTTTAACTTTAAGCGGCGATGATCAAAACGCAGGGTTTTCACCATAATGTAGCCCTGATCGGTGTGACTGGCGTCAATCTGGATCAAATCGTCGCCCAAAATCACGTTTCCGGAAGCTTCCGGAAGATGAATTCCCGCGAGGGTGGGAGCGGGGGTTTCCTCGATCGGCGTCGGGTATTCCTGCGTTGAAGAAGGCTTGCCGGAGGAGCTGCAGGCCGACAGCAGTAACGCCAAAACGAGCCATCTGCGTATTTTCAAAATCGGCACTCCTCCTTTTTCCTGTTTCATTATAGCACAATCCAACCCCTTCCCAAACGGCGGAGTTTGCGCGTGGAATGGAAGAAAAACAAAATCCGCATATCGACGGCGTATGCGGTTGAAAAGTTCGGATATTCTAACGATTTGCACGCAGTCGGTTCTGACTGACGGTAAGCCGGGCTTCGCCCACTTCGACGGTTAATTCCGCCAGAGGATCCAGGACGATCGTCAGCTGAACATCGTCAAGATCGCTGGTCAGCGACTGCCGGAATATCAAGGCGGAGCCTTTGTGAATACGGACATGGGATAAGTCCAGCGGCAGCGGCTTCTTGTTTTGATAGCCGGTGCAGACAACCGTCATCGTGCCGTCCTGGTTTTCTTCCACGCTTCCCAATTTCAGCACAACCTTATCTTTCTTCACCATCACCCGCAGGACCGCGGCCAGTCCGACGGCTAGAATGCCCCAGCCTAACAGCCATCCCCAGCCGATGTTCCATGTCGGATTGGAATGAGAAACAGACGTAAAAAGGATTCCGCGCATGCCTGAACCGTTTGATGGCAGCGCCAGGCAACTGCTTTCGAATCCGGCAAAACTCATCATAGTCAACAATCTGTGCATCATCACGGCAGGCCACCCTTTCTTTTTTCTTTATTATGCGGGAAGTGGGTTAGAAATCCGTTAGATAACGCGGTTTTCAGAGAATTATTTTACTTTGTGTCAATTTGCGGGTGTTTTCTCGTTCAATAGCTCAAAGTCATAATGGAGACGGCAGCGGGAAGACGCGATTTTTTTATAAAACCGCCGGGTCAGCCGATCCATCACCAATGCAATATCGCTCTTTTCTTTTACAGTCATCAGAATTCCGAACTGCGTCTTGCTGAAGCGGGTATAAACGTCATTAGCCCGCAAACCGGAGCGGATGATGCGGTTGAGCAGATCGCCGCAGTCCTGCGCGGACAATTCAGCGTCCGTGACTTTCAGATGCGTAATTACCAGCACGATCGGCGCCGTGCTGCGCCGGGCTTCCAGACGTTTGTTTTGGACCAGCTTGGCAAAAACCGGCCGCTCGCAATAGAACGCCGCAGGCTCGCTGGTTCCTTCCAGTTCCGACAGATAATCCAGCGGCGTCAGTTCCTTATCCTCGTTATCCGCTTTAATGAAGTAAACCAGCGACTGACTCTTCCCCTGAAACTCCATTCCGAATTCCTTGTAGAAAGAATCGGAAATCTTTTCATAATGTTGAATGGCGCGGGCATATTTCTTTTGATCAAGAAGAATTTTCAGATAGAGGTAATTGAGTTGATCCTGATATAAATCCTGCTGGAGGGCTTTCAGCAGCAGGGTTTCCGCCTGAGCTTCATGGTGAAGGTCGGCCAGCGACTGGGCTGCGGCCTGGACCCGCTGCAGATACAGCTGCCAGTATTGCTCACGATAGGTATAGATCCAGCTCTGGTCCAAGCCGGGCAGAAACTCGCCCGGATATAATTCTGCCAGCGCTTGCGCATAATCGGAGTCAATCGTCAAAGGATCCAGCGGTTTATTCAGCTCATCAATATCCAGCGTCAGCTCGGAACAGGCAAAGCTGTAACCGCCCCGCTGCGTCACAATCCAATCGGCCGCTCCCGTCACCGTTAGCTCCTCCAGACATTTCCGCAGCCTGTGGACTGTAAATTTCATGGCATTGAGGGGATTTTTGGAGTCTTCCCAAAACAATTCGATCAGTCGTTCTTTGGTTACCAGAGTTCCGTGATTGAGGCAAAGGCAGGCGAGAAACGCCGCTGTCTGCTTGCCCAGCAACGCAACAAGATCGATCGTCTGGTCGTTTGTTTTTAAGATAAAACCGCCAAGCATCTGAATTTTAATTCTATTCATTCGTCTGCCTCCCAGAATTTTTAATCTCTCATTAATTATATTATAATTCCAGTATTTTTACTAATAACATTGTCTTACTTTTATGAAATTTTTCAGGTGTTCTTTGGTCTCAGCGCTTTCTTGATCCGGCGAAAAAAACAAATTAAAACAGCGGAACTTTGGAATGCGAGCATTATGGTATGAGACCTCCCCGGCAGAGTTGGTTATTTGCCTTCTCTACCTGAGAGGGGACATGCCTATCCCGCTCCAAAGCGACGCTGTTTTATTATCCCAGGATAAAGTGGTTCAGTGCGCCAAACAGTCCTGCGCTGGCTAAGCCCATAATGACGCCGGCCAGTAAGACGCCGCCCATCACGGCTAAGACACTGGACTTAAAATCCATGTCCAGAAAGCTTGCCGCCAACGTTCCCGTCCAGGCGCCGGTGCCCGGCAGCGGGATGCCGACGAACAGCAGCAGTGCAACAAACAGACCGCGGCCAGCTTTTTCCTGAAGCTTTTTGCCGCCTTTTTCACCTTTGTCCAGACAGTAAGTAAAGAACTTGCCGATAACCGGCTTATCCGCGCCCCAGATCAGAACCTTCCGGGCAAATAGATAGATAAACGGTACAGGAATCATATTGCCGACAATCGCAACAATATAAGAGGACCACAGCGGCATGCCAAACGCCTGAGAATATGGGATGGCGCCGCGCAGCTCAATCAGGGGTACCATGGATATCAGAAAGACAAGAAAATATTTTTTTAACACATTCAGCACTCCAATTCTTTTCGTTATTTACAGCATTGCCATTGTACACGAATTCAAACTAAGTTACAAGGCAAAATGGCTTTTCTTAAGGGATTCTTAGAAATTTCCAGGCTGGTTTCTAACAAAAGGAATGGCATAAAAATAAGAAATAACGATCATCCCGATTAGGATCGTTATTGTTTCTCACTTCCAAACTTCCGGTATTTGTAAAACATTATAATCCTGATCCATTCCAGTTTGGAGTTTGGATTCACTCTTCATTGATGCAGCCTGCTTTGTTAACGCCATCCCAAAACGATTAATCCTGCTTATTTCTCCAATCTCGAATTACTCCGTTCGAATTCAGATTATGCCCATCTTCCCAAGCTTGCAAAAATCTCAATCTTCTGCAATTTTTGTCCGTAAAAATAAATTCGTCTTTAAAATTTATTACATAAATGTCTATATCCATTCTTTTGCCGTGTCTTGTTTCTTTTATTGGCTTTTTCGATGTGAGTACACGATCCTTCGTTTTATCTTAGAACATCGATTCATCATTGTATGTTTTTAACCGTTGTTATGTTTTCTAACAGACTTATACCGCATCTCTTCAGCAAAAAAATTCATGCTTCCACTCTCAAAAAGTCCTTATTAAGCCTTTTTCCATATTTCCACTTCTGTATTTTTAACATCAAGACAATGCACATAACGTGGCTTGAGAGTGTGATCGGGATTTCAAAAGACTTATTTCATTTTAATCTTCGCTATAAATTCTTACTCAATTACTTTCCACTAACCAGTCTTGCCACAGCATCTTATGGCCTAACCTCTCAATTTCTTCTTACTGCCACAATATGTCATCTTAATCACCGTCTCTACATGCGGCGTGTTGGGAAACATGTCAAACGGAATCACGGTTTTCACTTCATACAAATCCATCAATTCCTTCAAGTTTTTCCCCAGCGTCGCCGGGTTGCAGGAAATATACACAATCTGCTTCGGCTGACACTGCCGCAAACTTTCGATCATCGCGCCGTCCAGTCCCGTCCGCGGCGGATCGACGACAACTGCGTCAATTTTCGTCCGGCGGATCAGCTTCTTCATTTCCTTCGCCGCATCGCCGCATACAAACCGCACGTTCTCCGCCTGATTCAGCCGGGCGTTTTCCTTCGCGTTTTCCACCGCTTCGGGAACGAACTCGATTCCGATAATCGTTTTCGCCTTCTCTTTCAACATCAGTGAAATGCCGCCGACGCCGCTGTAAGCCTCGACTAACGTATCGCACGGTTCGATCAGCGACGCGGCCATCCGCATCATCTGCAATGCCTGCGGCCGGTTCAGCTGAAAGAAAGAAGCGCAGGAAAGCGACAGCCGCACATCGCCGAACTGCACCGGCAGCCGGTCTTCCCCAGCCAGCAGCGACCACCGATTGGAAAATAACTGGCGTGTCCGTTTATCCGGATTGATATTCTGCATGATGCAGGTCATCCCCGGAATCGCCTTGAGCTTTTCTATGAACTCCTTAGGCAGGGAATCCTCCCCACTCACCAGCACGCACTGGTACTGCCCGTCAAATCCCCGCAATACCAACGTGCGCAATCCTGTTCCCCTTTTTGGATCATAGGCCTTGAGCCGGAACTGATTGGCCAGCGCCAGAACCTGCTTGCGCAACGCTTCCAGATCCGGGTCATGAATGAGACAATGAGCGATCGGCATCACGCGGTTGCTTCCTTCTTCAAACAGACCGTTCACCAGTCTGCCCCGTTCTTCCCGGATCGGCAGCTTGCACTGATTGCGGTAGCCCAATCCTGACGGACTGGCGATGACCGGCTGCACCTTACCGCGGGGAAGGCCCGCATACTTGATCAGCGCTTCCTGCACCAGCTCCCGCTTTACCTGCAGCTGGGCTTCCGGTTTCAGAATCATGAATGGACATCCCGAACAGCGCCCCTGCACCGGACACTGCGGTTTTACCCGCTGCGGACTATCATTCAGTCTTTTGACAACCTGTCCTTTCGCATACCGCGGCTGCGAGTCGAGGAGAACAATCTCGGCCGCCTCCCCCGGCAGCAGCTGATCGACGAACACCGGCTTTCCTTCCAGATAAGCGATTCCCTCGCCGTTGATCCCGATCTTTTTCGCCGTCACCGTCACGGTGCGGTCTCGATGCTTCTCCATAATGATAGCCTCCCTCTATTTTAATAATGAAAACGGAAATATCTTTTCCAGAATTTTAACCGCTGTCACATAATGCTTCAGCGGCTGAACCATATCTTTTTCCACAAACACCTGATTAACGCAGAACCCCAGATAGATGATCGAGGCGATGATATAGACGCTCAGAAACAAAATCACCATCGACGACAACGGGCCGTAAATTGATTCGTAATGGGTGAAATGATTGATGACAAAAAAGAAAAACGTACCGAGCAGCGACATGCAGACCGTCGTAAACAAAGCTCCCGGGGCCACCGCGCGCCATTGGTAATTACGAAACGACAACAGCCGGTAAAAGATACAGAACCCCACGAACAACACGGCAATCTGCGTCAGCAATCCGGTAAATGGAAATTGCTGGAGAACGAAGACCATCAGCCCCAGACTGGCCAGCAGCACGACGAAGTCGATCAGCGATACGCCGCGCATGAACCACTGCGGCAGCGCCACTTCATCCAGATGAGCGGAAATCATCAGGAAGGAATAAATCGCCCGCGACGCCACCCACAAAGAAACGACGATAAAGAAGATCAGCGGAATCAGTTCCACCGGCGAATTGCCTAAGAAAAAATCAATGAACGGACTCAGCAGATCCTGCGGGATATACTGCTCCGCAAAATCAAGAATACTTGCCAGACCCTCGGGCGAACGACGGAAAAACACGACCAGCAGCGCTGTCAGCGGCGCAAGCGCCAATAACAGCGAATACGCCAGCGCGTAAACGAATGTCGTACCGTCATACGAAGTAAACATTTCATAAACCTGCAGGATCTTTTTCATCGCGTTCTCCTTTATCCGATCTTCCCTCTATTTTACCATCGCCGCCGTCAAACGAACAGCCATTTCCCTGAAAAGAAAGCCAGACTCCAAATGGGCCTGACTCCCTTTCGTATGCTTCTTGATTCCCCATGTCTCACAGGGCAAGTTTGCCTATTTCAACAGACTTAAATTGGTATCCGTACAGAAGTTATCCACACTGTAAAGAATCAGGATCCGGTCAGCCCCCATCTGCTGGGCCAGCTGCGACATCGGCATCCGGTAGTAACGCAGATCGGCCATCGTGATCTGACTGAAATGCGGCGCCAGATATGGCGTCAGCACATGCGCGTAGGAATCCTTGATCACGAGCAATTTCTCTGCGGATGCGCTCGAGGTTGTGATTTCAACTAAAGCGTGGTTGCCGTCAAGATAGGTCATGTACTTGTCTTTTTCATCCAACCGTTGATCGCTGAACAGCGAAGTCTGCGCTTCGCCGCTTTGATCATAAACGACCTGCACGTCGAAGGGAAAAGTATAGGTCCACGTCCAGATTGGATCGCCTGGATGCCAGAATGCACCGGAGCGGGAATACTGCGTCCCCTTGAACCCCTCGGCCGCTCGCTGATAGATGAAGTCTTCGCCGGGCTTCAGCGGTTCTTCATTCCAGGCCGTCATCAATGCTTCATAGCCCGCCCAGGCCCCCTGCGCCGTCCAGTGATGGTCGGTTTTAAAATACAAGGTTTCATCCGCATTCAGCTGTGTTTTCCTGGCTTGCAGCGCGGCGCGGACGTCGACAATTTGAACGCCCGTCAGCTGACTTTCCAGAACGTCGATCAACACGTCCTGATCGGTATTGTACGCTCCCGGCGGCAGATTCTCCTTTTCCATCAGGGCCGCGGTCGGCACCAGCATGACGCTGATTGGAATCTCCGACTGCGCGGCAAAGGCGTTGATCTTGGCGATGTTCTTCGCACTTTGCGTCCTGTCCACAACATCCACCTGACCGATCAGCCAGTCCTCGCGTCCGAAATAAACATTCTGATTTTCAATTTTGCCCAGTGCGCGCTCCCCTGCCGCTTTCACGCCGATCCACAGATCCCGGGCGATAAACTGATCTGTAAACCACTCCTCCAGATCCGTCGTGTAATCATCAAAGAAAAACCGTTTCCAGCTGAACTCGGGAAACTGCGCCAGCACCCGGTTTTCCGCGTCCGAGAAGGTCCGCTGGGGAGAAAACAGATTTAAAATTGTGAAACAGCCCAGAAAACCGCAGAAAATAACGATCATCGCTGTCCGTGTTCCTTTTTTCATTACTGCTTTCTCCTTTCTAAAACCGGAAATATAAGAACGGATTGTACGAAGCGTCGACCAGATACGCCGTGCAGAGAATTAATCCCGCCCCGATCAATAACGGCATCACGCCTTCCCAGCAACGCCCGCGGATCTTCGTTTCGTAAAGCTGATGACCCAGCGGCGTGCTGGCCAGAATCATGATGACCAAAAGCAAGCCGTAGTCCCGCAGATAGAACAACGTCCGGGCGTTGATCAGACTCACCGCCCCCCAGCCGAACATCATCTTCAGATAGGCTAACCCGGCATCCAGATCGGTAAAGGCAAACAGCACCCAGCCAAGCAGAATCAGCACCAGCGCGTAGCCATGCTGAAGCACTCCCGGCAGCCGTTCCAGAACCGGCTTGAGAAGAAATTTCTCCAGAATCAGGATCACGCCGAAGTAGATTCCCCAAAGCATGAAATTCCAGCTTGCGCCATGCCAGAAACCCGTCAGCAGCCAGACGATCATCAGGTTGCGGATCTGCTTTCCCCGGCCGTGCCGGCTGCCGCCTAAAGGGATATAAACATAATCGCGGAACCACGTGCTTAACGATATATGCCAGCGCCGCCAGAATTCTGTGATCGAACGGGAGATATATGGATAGTTGAAGTTTTCCAGAAATTCAAAGCCCAGCATTTTGCCCAGGCCGATCGCCATGTCGCTGTAACCGCTGAAATCAAAATAGATTTGAAAGGCGAACGCGATGATGCCCAACCAGGCCCCGGCCACACTCATCTCACTGGCCGGCAGTGCGGAGATCGTATCCCACAGCGCGCCGATGGAATTGGCGAGCAGCACTTTTTTGGCCAGACCAGCGACAAACCGCTGTACGCCCAAAGCAAATTGATCCGCCGTTTCCTGACGGTGATCCAGCTGTTCAGCGATATCCTTGTAGCGCACGATCGGCCCGGCGATTAACTGCGGAAACAGCGTCACGTAAGCGCCGAAGGAAACGACGCTCTTTTGGACCGGCGCCTGCCTGCGGTACACGTCGATCGGATAGGACATCGTCTGGAAGGTATAGAAGGAAATGCCCACCGGCAGGGATAAGTGCAGCGGACTGAGCGGCAAGCCCAGCGCCTGCAGATTGAGAATGAAAAAATCAGCATATTTGAAAAAGCCTAACAGACTTAAATTAAAGATGACCGAGAACCAGACAAACCGCTTCGCTTTTCTCCGGTCGTCACAATACTTATCCACCATCCTGCCGTTGTAATAGTCGACAAAGGTGGAGATCAGCATGATCACAATATAAACCGGTTCCGACCAACCATAGAAAATCAACGAGACGAGGAAAAGACAAAAATTCCTGGCATGCAGCGGCGCCAATTTAAGCACCGCCAGCACGACAGGAAGATAACCAAATAGAAATGGCAGACTGCTGAAAACCATGTTACTGCGCGGCCGCGTTCAGGCTGTCGGAAATCTCCTGCAGAATCGCGTCGGCCTGATCGGCGATGACGATCGCGATCACGTTGCCTTCCTCCAGCGTCTTGCGGTTTTTAACCAGCTCATACTGTTCCGGAAGATAGGTCGACCAGGTTTGTTCCACAGTTTCCATTCGTTTGTCCAGCGCTTTCCTGACTTCGTCCAGCTTGCCGTCCTGCGCCTCGACCAGAATGATTTCCGTCGCATGCACGTTCATCGCCGGCATGAAAATCGCGTAATCCTTGACCAGATCGCTCGACAAGCCATACATATCGACTAAGACCGTATCATCGACGTCCATCGACATCGGCAGCTGATATTCGTCGTTGCGGCGAATCGCTTCCATAATGCCTTTTAACCCTTCCGCGGTTTCCGGCGAAGCACTTGGCGTCATCGTCGGTTCAGCCGACGGCGTCGCGCTCGGCGTTGGCGACGGCTGCGGATTCTTTTTCGAACATCCCGTCAGCATCAAACAGCCGACGGCTACACAAGCTATGATTAATTTTTTCATTTTCAAATCCCTCCGTGGCATTAGCATGCCCCTTGTTGATCGCAGGTATACCCCGGATCGTATGAGAATTATATCAAAAGCCCGTTTAAAAAACTATCCCCTGTTTCTTTCGATTTCTTGACTTTTTCCTAACCCCTTTCGTTTCATTGCTTTTCATTTCTTCCCCTTCCCTTTTTTCACCAGCCCTCTTGCGATCAGACCGAAAAGCATCCCCATCCTGGCCTTCCCTTTTCCACAGCGATGAAATCTGACGCCGCAGGCTATTTTAGCGTGCTGAAAAATGATAAACTGAATACAGGGTGGGATGAAGATGAAAAAACGAATACAAAAAGCTGTCGGGAAAACGCTGCCGTTCCTTGCGTTATCCCTGTTTCTGGTCTTTCTGTTATCCTGGACCTTTGTGCCTTATACTCGCGAAAATGTTGCCAGGCATGATTTCACCGGCTATACCGCAGGAATCAAAAACAACGCCCTGCAGCAGGAATATCCCGACGATTTTTTACATCTTGTCTGGCAGCCCACGGATGAGGAAACCGCTGAGATTCTGACTTTCCTGCGCCAGCTCCGACCGGTGCAGACGGATGATTTCAATCAGAGCGCGGGCCTTTATGTCCCAACGAGTCTGGATCCGGAAGGCGTCATTCTCTTCAATGGTCAACAGCTCTACCGACTGTGCGAAGCCGGGAAAACATACAAGCATCAGCCGCTTTTGATCATCTATAAATTCTCGATCAAAGATCAGACGTTAAACTTCAAAGAATCAGTTTATTATGCCAGCAGTCAGGACGTCAGCGTTTTCATGGACAAGCTGGCTGATATCCGCGGTTCATCGGCGGATTATCCTTATTCACCCGCAACCCGGTTTCCTGTCGGCGGTTAGTTCCTTTAGCCAATCCGCCGGCATTCTGCTTCACTTTGTTTCTTTCGCGTCTGCTTCCGGGCGTTTTTTGATTTCCTTTTTAGGGCAAAAAGAAAAACAGCGACCGCTGTCCTCTTTTCATTCATTAATCAGTTAAGCCCCATTCCGGGATTTCGTTGCCGCGGCGAATCAGAATCGTTTTCTGGAAATCCGTCTGATTCAGAAACCGCAGGATCAGATCTTCTTCCGCTTTTGTGCAGCCGACCAACAGCTTTACCTCAATTTCCTTCTGCAGGATATCCGCAGCCACGACCGCGGTTTTAACCATGGAGGATTTTTCGCTGCCGCGGTACACTGCAATTCCCCCTTCGTTCGATTCGGCCGCCAGATCGACGTAATGACCGTAGTCCACCGGATAGATCAAATTCTTATATTCCGGATGCTGTTCTCCTTTTTTCCGACTTAAAACGAATTTACTGGAAAATACGAGAGTATCTATCTTCTGCCAAAAGAACGCATTGTTTTCATAATTGTCCATTGATAAATCTCCTATCTCTTTAGTATTATATCGAAAATGAAAAGACTTGTAAATCATTAATCATTCTTTACAAGTCAGTTTGAGGCTTTTTTACAGCCTTTTATGAAAATTATTTAATGGGTTTTCTTAATCAACATGGACATGACTGCGGGTAATCTCGGCAATCGTGCTGCATCCCGACATGATCATCGTTTCGCGCAGCTCGCTGCGGATCTTCTCCAACGTTAAGCGTACGCCCTCTTTATCACCGCCAACGGCGGCCAAGGCCAGCGGCCGGCCGATCAGCACGCCGTCTGCCCCCAGGGCCAGCGCTTTAAACACATCCAATCCCGTCCGGAAACCGCCGTCGACCAGAATCGTGATCTGACCCTTAACCGCAGCCGCAATTTCCGGCAGGACTTCAATCGTCGCTAACGCGTCGTCCAGCACCCGTCCGCCGTGATTGCTGACAACGATCGCATCCGCTCCGGCTTCGACACACTTGCGCGCCCCTTCCACAGTCAGCACGCCCTTGACGATCAGCGGAATGCCGCCCGCCATTTCCTTCATTTTCTTCAAGTCCGCCACGCTCTTGTTGACCACCGGCGTCGTTCCTTTGCGCAGCAGTACCAAACCGGCCGCGTCGACATCGGTCGCTAACGCGAAGACCTGATGTCCCTTGAACCGCTCGATCCGCGCCTGCACGCCTTCCTCGCACCACGGCTTGATCGTCGGGATGCCCATGCCGTCGTGATCCAGCACCGCCTGCAGCGGCTTGGCGAACAGATTGTCGATGTCGATGCCATCGCCCGTAAAGGCCAGCGTTCCCGCTTCCAGACACCCTTCGACCGTCGCTTTGTTGTATTCTTCCTCCGTCATCTCAGCGCCATAGTTATTCTTAATTCCGGCCACCGGAGCGCAATACACCGGCAGCGCCACGGTATGACCGAACAACGTTGACGTCGTGTCAATTTCTTTGTTTTCCACTAACACGTCCATCTGAATCCGTACGGATTTTAACTTTTCCACATTGCGGATAAACGTGCTTCCGCTGCCTTTCCCACCCAGGCCCGGGATTTCCCCCTTGCAGGCCAGGCCGTTGCACACCGGACAAACCCGGCACTTCGGCGATTTTTTCTTTGCTTCCTGAATGATTTCTTCTAAGGTCATTTCTGCCAACCCCTTTCCCTGTTCTTCATTATAAGAGTCCAGCGGGATGAAGACAAGCGATATTTGACAGAATTCGCGCCTGCAGCGGCAATGTCCTGTACCGCTTACAGAATACAGAGTCAAAAACAAAGGGAGCATAATGGCAATAACGCGGAACGATTCCTTCCGCCGCCTGCAAGCCAGACTCAGAGGCGGCGCTGGTTCTCCATCCGGATCACCGCCAGCGCTTCCGCTGCCGATTCCACGGTCCAGCGGGCCTGTTTGCGGATTTCACGTTCCGCCCCAGCCATACAGAAGCTGTAAGGAAAGGTCTGGAAACACGGCAGATCGTTGCGGTCATCACCGATCACCGCCACTTCTTCCCGCCGTAAGCCCAATTCCCCGCAAGCCTCCAGAATTCCCCGGGCTTTATCCACGCCCGCGCTGACCATCATCAAGGTGCGGGCACTGGTTTCAATGACGTTAAGCCCCCGGTTCACCGCCAACACCCGCAGTCGCACAGCCTGGGCCGCCAATGCATCAGGATACACCGCCAGAATCATGGCAAGCTTTGCATCAGGGCGCTGCGGATCCCATAAACGAACTCGACGATGATCCTGAATCCAGCCCCGTGGATTTGCGCAATATTCGCGAACCAGCGGCAACTGTTCATCGTAAACGAGCCAGTCGTTGTCCGGCGTGACCATGGCCACCCGATTTTCCCGTTGGTCACCCCCTGAAATTTTCCACAGCTGACTTTCATCCTGCTTTGGTAAAAGATGCAGCCGGCGGCTGTTTCCCACCTCGATTACCGCTCCATTCCAGCCAACGACAGCGGCCCATCTTCGTAAACTGTAATTTTGAATATACCCGGCCGAACGCGAGGTCGCAATCCCCGCCAAGCCGCCGGCATCCTGCCAGCGCTGTAAAGCAAGCTCATTTTCCTCACTGATCCCTGCGGTTTTCTGGCCCTGCTTCCGCAGCAGCGTCCCGTCCAGATCAAGCATGACGCATCGAATCATTCTGTATCCCTCCCTGACCATTCGTCTGCGTTCATTATTTCAAAGTTCCGGAAGGAAAGCCAGCCGGCAGCGTCAGCTTACAGACGCGCTTGCTGAATCAGCTGACAGGCCAGATCGTGCTTTTGCAATCTGACCAATGCCTGAAACCGCAGCTGCACCAGTTTTTTCTGCAGCACTCCGGCCAGCGGATCAGGCTGTAAGCTGAGCTCCACAAGCTGCTTTGCGTCCTCATTGATCAACGCCATGAGCCAGCGCAGCGTAGCGTCTGATTGATGCTTGCGCTCAACTTCTTCCTTCATCCGTCTTAAAAAGAACAGACACGCTTCCTGTTGATGACAAAGCCAGGCGGCCACCGCGCCGGCAATCAATAACGGCGGCCGATGAATCACCGCCGCACAAGCCTGGGCATGCGCCAGCGCTGCTTCCGGCTGATCCAGAAGCAAAGCTGCCAGGGCGAGGCGTTCCTCAGCCATCAGCTGAACTTCCGGGCATTGAAATCGCTCGGCTTCCTGACGAACCCGCAGCGCCAACGTCTGCGCAGTCTCCGGTTCATCATTTAAAAACAGATCGGCCTGATGAATTCGGGTATGGATTGCCCGGACAAAATAGCCATTGCGCGAAAACTGATCCAGCGCCCGCTGATTCATCAACAGCGCGCTTTGCGGCCGCTGCAGACGCATCAGACAGTCGGCTTCATGGTAGCGGATCAACGCCTGCGCGCCTTCATCCTGCCCCAGAGCTTCAGCGCGGATCAACCACGACTGCGCGGCTTCCACCTCATCCAGGGCTTTATGATGAATGCCGCGGTAAAGCCGATACCATTGTTGATCCTGAAGCGTCAGAGCTGAACCGGCCTTTTCCAGCACCTCCCGCAAGGCAAAGACTTCCTCAGTCCGGTTTTCACCCCGGCTGATCCGGACGATCCATTCCGCCAACAGCAGCTGGGCATAATGACAGCTGGCTGATAAAGTATCGCGCTTCCTGCATAAATCTTCAAAGACCACGTCGCGCCGGTCCATTCGGTAATCCAGAATCGCCTGATAAAGCGGCGCCAGACTGAAATCCGGAAGCCAGACCAATGCCGGATCATAGGGCAGTGCCAATTCACTGAACAACTTGCGCAGCGTGTACTCTGCCGGCCGCTGCACGCCGTTTTCCACATCGCTTAAATACATGGCCGAAATTCCTGTCCGCTCAGCGAGGGAACGCAGCGACAGATTCTGGTCAAGCCGGTTTTGTCTGAGCATAAAGCCCAGCGCTTGTTTTGGATAATCCATTTATTTTTCACCTTTCTCTAAAATTCCTGCGGCAACAGATCCGGCGGTCAATGAAAAAAGTCTGTCCCCAGGCTCAGACAGACTAATCGAGAATTTTAGCAACTGGAATCTGACATGCCTCGGCCAGCTTTAGCGGCTCATAGATCTGCATCAGATTCATCGTATTCGCAACGATCAGCGCACAGCCGCGGGCGTCGCTGCCGGCGTCGTGGTGATCAAGCTGAATTCCCATATAATCGCAGACGTCGTTGAGCCGGTGATGTTTCAGATAGGGATAAACCTTACGGCTTAACTTCACCGTACAGAAATACGGTGCATCCGGCAGCTCCAGCCGGTACAGCGAACAGCAGCTGGCCAGCACCTTCATATCAAAACCGGCATTATGCGCGCACAACACGCCGCCGTCCAGCCACGGTTTCAGCTGCTCATAAACCTTAGGAAAAAAGGGAGCGTCCGCCACCTGATCAGGTGTGATGCCATGAATCTCAATAAATGAAGGATAGAACTCGTCGTAGTAAGGATGCGGCCGGATCAGCCAGCTCCCGCTGAACACCATCTCCCCCTCATCGAACACCGTCAGTCCCACAGCGCAGGCGCTCATCGACGAGGGATTCGCGGTTTCGAAGTCAATCGCTGCCCACTTCATTATTCGCGAACGTGATCCAGAGCTTTCTGGAATATTTCTTCTATGTGATCGTCATCCAGCGAGTAGTACACCACTTTGCCATCCTTGCGGCTGCGGACCAACCGCGTTTTCTTCAGCGAAGCCAGCTGATGCGACACTGCGGAATGCGTCATCTTGAGCAGCACCGCCAGATCGCCCACGCACATTTCCCGTTCAAACAAGGCTTTCAGTACTTTTAAACGGGTCGGATCGGCAAACATTTTGAACAATAAAGCCAGATCCTCAAATTCACTTTCGCTGAGCATTTTTTTCTCCACTTCCGCGACGATTTCGGGATGGACGATTTTTTCCTGCAGTTCTTCCTTCTCCATGCGCTTCACCACCATTGGAATTATTATATCACATTCCGCTTACTTACGGGTAACTCAGGCGGTTTCCGCTTCCGGATCAGCCTGAAAAGAAAAGTTCAGCGCCCTCCCGCTCTTCTGTTTCCCCCTCTTTAATCCTTTGCAATTTCAAAAATCTTTTAGCATTTCAAGCCGTTTTAAACGTTCTAAATTGTCTGGACAAAAAAGACCGCTTTCTTCGATCATCCGCTTAACGGCGCTGATGACTTTCGAAAAAACGGTCTTTCTCTCTGTGGTTTACGGCGAAGTCCAATCTTTATTCCAGAGGTTCAATCGTCCCGTGAAACAGAGTTTTCCCCACGTTGCTAAAAGAGAGACGTTTATCTTTTAGCCGGTACAATTTCGATCCAGTAGCCATCCGGATCTTCAATAAAATAAATTCCCATGCCTGGATTTTCAAAGCAAATCACGCCCATTTCCTGATGTTCACGATGGGCTTCTTCAAAGTGATCCGTTGTGAAGGCGAGGTGGAACTCCCCTTCTCCCAAATCATATTTTTCTTTTCTGTCTTTCAATTCCGTCAATTCCAACTGAAAATGCCCCAGGTCATCCTCCAGATAGATCAGCTGGAAGCTGCCGTCCGCCGCCGTATGCCGGCGCGCGATGTGCAGGCCGAGCGCCTTTTCGTAAAATTCCAGCGAGCGCTGCATGTTCAGCACGTTGAAGTTAAAATGATTAAACGTAAATTTCATATTTTCTGCCGGGAACTGACAGCAGAGCGCCGGCGCCGCGCCGGCTTCAGCTGCCGTTCTTTTCCTTTCGCATAGATTTTAAAATACGGTACGATCTTATTGCGGTTAAAGCATTCGATCGTTTCCGTCTGGCCGTCGGTCAGCTGCAGCCACAGCTGATCTTCGTTGTTATGTTTCTGATATTGCCAAAGCAGAATTTCTTCCCAATAAATCAACATACATTCATCACGATTTTTCCGATTGTAAAGAACCAGAAACTCATCGGTAAACTGCATTAAAATCCGGTCCGGCATCACGATCAGGGCATACGAAGAAATCGCAAGCAGGACGACACCCACAATCGCGATGGAAGATCCGGAAATGATGAAAACTCCGGAAACCAGCATCAACGCCAACAGGGATCCGATCGGTTTGACCTTGACTTCGTTGAGCACCTGCATCTCTTGCGGCAGATTGCGAATTTTCAGCACCTTTGATTTCACAGAAGAGCTTCCTTTCTTTTTCCAACATCCTTATTATACCGTGAATTTTTAACTCTGCGCGATTTTCACATCACATCACAAAATGTCGTCGGTCGCCTGCAGCGCCAGATTATGAATATTGTTCCGGGCAGTCAGGATTTTAGTGTTGGAACGGGACGGATGAACACGGTTGGTCAGCGTCACGACGCCGATGCCCAATTTGAAATCGACGATGATCGAGGGCCCGGAGAATCCGGTGTGATACAGACAGGCATCGCTGGCGTAATCGCCCAACGCATAATTCGGATCGGAGAGCACCCAGCCGATTGAGCGTTTTTCGTTCAATCCCACGGTCTGGCATTTCTGAAGCAATTCTATCGTGCGTTTGCTGAAAAACCGCTTTCCCTTGTAAACGCCGTCGTTGAGCAGCATAGTGATATAATGCGAAATATCTTCCAGCGTCGAGAACACGCCCGCATGGCCGCTGACGCCGCCCAGCTTGAACGCCTTGCCGTCATGCACGACGCCCCGCACTACGCCGCCGCGGCTTTCCATCACTTCTTCCGCACAGCAGCGCGAACGCAGGGAAGCGTCCGGCCGGTAACCCGTTTCGCTCATTTCCAGCGGATCAAACATGACCTGCTTCGCATAGCCGTCCAGACTGCCCTTCAGCTTGGCGATGACTAAGCCCAGCAGAATGAAGTTGACGTCGGAATATTTCACCTGCGTTCCGGTTGGATATTCCAGTTCCATCTTCCACACCGCTTCGATCATTTCCGCATCGTCCTTCATCTGCTTATAGCCGTTGATATCTGCCGGCAAGCCTGAACTATGGGTAATGCAGTCCTTGATCGTCAGCTCTTTCTGGCCGAACTGCGGCAGGATGTCTGCAATCTTGGTTTTCAAAGTGATCGTGCCTTCCTCAATCAGCTTGAGAATGCAGGTCGTCGTGACGAGCACCTTGGATATCGACGCCAGATCGTAGATCGTGTCCAGACCATTCGCTTCTTTTTCCGGGACTAATTGTTTATAACCGACGCTGCATGTCCACTTGTCATCCTTCGTGATCACGGCGCAGTTGCAGCCCGGGAAGATGCCCTCTTCCACGCACTGTTGTAAATATTGTTTTAACGCTTCCAGTTTTTTTTCATTCACCATGGTTTACTCTCCTCTTTCGTCCTCATTATAGCCTACTTGCGCTGAAAATTCATCCCCTATTTCCGGGCTGAGCGACGCGCTCAGATTCAGCCGGACAAGCAGTTCGCCGATCAAGGCATCCATACCCTGACCGGTAAGACAGCTCAACAGAATGCCGTCTTGCCGTTCCCATTGCGGGATTTGATCCGCCTTGTTGTAAACTGTAAGCCGTTCGATAGACAGGGCATGCAGACGGCGCAGCGTCTGCGTGACAATTTCATGCTGAATCTCCCATTGCGGATCGGAAGCGTCGATCACTTCGATTAAGAGATCCGCTTCCTGAATTTCCTGCAGCGTGGATTCAAAAGCATCAAGCAGAAAATCCGGCAGATCGCGGACAAAACCGACGGTATCACTGAGCAAAATCTCTGCCCGGCCTGCCAGCTTAATCCTTCGGGTCGCGGAATCCAGCGTCGCAAACAGCTGATCGACGGCTGCGACCTGCTTTGCCGGCGCCACAGACCGCACGGACAACAGCGCATTCATCAGCGAAGATTTCCCGGCGTTGGAATAACCGATCAAACACACCCGCGGCAAGCCGCTCAAACGGCGCCGACGGCTCTGGACAGCTTGCTGAAGCTTCAGCTGCTCCAGTTCCACGCGGATATCCCGAATTTGTTTTTCAATCGTCCGGCGTGAGCGTTCCAGCCGGGTTTCGCCAGCCCCGCGGTTGCGGACGCCCCCGCCCTGCTGCTGATCGGCATGGATCTGACCTTCGATCAGGCGCGGCAGCTGATAGGCCAGCCGCGCTGCCTCCACCTGCAGATGAGCCTGGCGCGTGCGGGCACGCCGTGCAAAGATTTCCAGGATCAGCGCGCTGCGATCCATGACCGGCAAGCCGATTTCCTGTTCCAGATTCCGCGTCTGAATCCCTGTCAGTTCGTTGACAAACACTGCGCCCTCCGCGCTCTGCGCTTCGCAGCTTTGCTTCAGTTCCGCCGCTTTTCCCGAACCGATCAAGGTCCGCGGATGTCCTTTCAGCGCTTTCTGCGTCAGCCGCGCTTTGACCTCAATCCCGCAAGCCTCACAAAGCAGCGCCGCTTCATCCAGTTTCTGCGCCCAGCTTTGATCCGTTTCCCGAGTTCTCAATCCTGCCAATACCGCTGATTTCATGTACTCCCGCCCTTCGTTTTGAATTGATAAGTCGTGCTTTTGACAGCCCTGCCCTTCCTGTTAAAATATCAAAGCCGATGCCGTTAAAATAAGAAATATGGGCCAGTAGCTCCCATATTTTCTTTTTGCAGCTGACTTTTTCTTGTCTGAATTCACCGCGCTGCGGCTTCGTTGATCAGCCCAGGATCGGCGTAATCGTCGAATTGATAATTTCTTTTAACGTTTCGCAGCTGGCGTCGAATTTGCCCTGATCAACTTCGTTCAGTTTCAGCTTGATGATCGTTTCCACGCCGGCACGCGTGATGATCGCCGGCACGCCGATATACAGTCCTTCCTGGCCATATTCCTGATTCTGATAACAGGAAACGGTCAGAATGACGTGCTCGTCATCCAGAATTGCCCGGACTAACCGGTTCAAAGACAGGCCGATGCCGTAATAGGTGGATTTCTTACGATTGATGATCTCGTAGGCAGCCTGCTGAACCTGATGATAGATCTCGTTGAGATCCTGCAGGTCGCGATGATTTTCATCGAGCATTTCCAGCAGATTTTTGCATCCGATGTAGGCGTGCGTCCATGGCACAAAACTGGAATCCCCATGCTCGCCCATGATATAGGCGTGGATGTTGCTTGTCGATATGCCCAGATATTCGCTCATTAAATAGCGCAGCCGGGCCGTGTCCAGAATGGTTCCAGAGCCGATGACGCGGTTTTTCGGCAGGCCGGAAACCTGCTGAGCGACATAGGTCATCAGATCGACCGGGTTGGACGCGATTAACAGAATTCCGTTGAAGCCGGAAGCCATGATGTTTTCTGTAATGCTTTTCATGATTTTCGTGTTGACCGCCGTCATATCCAGACGGGTCTGGCCAGGCCTCTGGGCTGTTCCGGCCGTGATGACGACCATTTCCGCATCCGCGCACTCTTCATAGCCGCCGGCTTTGATGACCAGCTTATTGCGGGCATAAGGTAAGCCGTGCTGCAAATCCATGGTTTCTCCAATCGCTTTTTCCTCATCGACGTCCACCAGGACAAGTTCATCAATTCCGCCTGTTGTTAGAAATGAATAAGCCATGCTCATTCCGACGAAGCCTGTGCCGACCAAGACGATTTTTCTGTCCTTCATAAGAATTCCGCTCCTTTTCCAGGGTCTTCTGCCCTTCTCTATCTTTATTGTAACAGGATTGCCGAAAATAGGGAGGACTATGCGCTGAAAATACAAAAGAATGGTTAGAAACCCGATTTTCTTCACGATTTCCAACAGCTCACGGCAATCAGAAGCGCCGGCTGTCGGAAAATCCAGATCTTTGGCATGGGACATCTCAGTTCGCGAACACCCCTGATCAAGGCCATGACGTCAAAGCAGGATCGAGAAAAGAAAGACCGCGGCGATGATCAGAAGCGGTCTTGGTTTGGCGTAAAATGAAAAAGGCAGAAGCAGTTTGATTCTTGCCTTTGCCTTAAACCTGTTAAACCGATTGTGAAACCCCTGCGATTGCTTTTACTTTCGGCGTCCCGCTCCGCCTCCGCGGCTGGCTCCGCCGCCTCCGCGATTCATGCCCCCGCCGAAAGAGCGGCCAGCGCCGGAAGACCGGGAAGCAGATCCCCCGCCGAAGGAACTGCGGGTTGAGGAATGGGAACGATACGTCGGACGCGGTTCGCGCGGACGGCGTTCCGGTCCCCAAGGATCCATCGGGCGCGGGCGCGGACCATAGTAACGCCGCGGACGCGGACGGAACACCGGACCGCCATAGTAATGACGGCGGCGCGGCGTAAATACGGACAAAACCACAATGACGATAACAAAAACGAAAATCATAAAAAAGATCGACGGAATCATGGCAAACAAGCTGAACGCGGATTGCGCAGAATGCGGCGCGCTCCCGCCTCCGCCCTGGGATTGTGAAGGATCCAATACCGGTGTTCCCGCTGTTTTTTCCAACCGCTGCGCCAGCGCCTGCACGGTTTTCAAAGCACCGCTGCTGTAATTGCCGGCCGCAAATTCCGGCTCCAGCGTGGAATCCAGAATTGTCTGAATGTCTGAAGTCGGCAATGTTTTCTCAAGCCCCTTGCCTTGCAGGCAGTAATAATCTTCTTCCCCAATCGCCAAAACCAGCAGCACACCGTTGTTATCGTCAGCACTGCCGATTTTCCAGCCATTAAACAGGTCATACGCTACATCGTCGATCGCCTCGCCATCCAGAAAATCAAACGTTGCGACAACGATCTGCGATCCATTTCGGGCTTCGAGGTTTTTATTCATGGTGCGGATTGCCTCCGCATCCTGACTGTTGATCACATTGGCATAGTCAGCAACATAGAAGTTTTCCAACGGCTGCGGTACAGTAAAGGCGCTGACGGTCCAGACGCTCACCGCGATCATTGCCAGAAAGGCGATCAGTCCCTGTGCGAGCTTTTTCATACACTATCCTCCAATTTGATAAATATCCAGAGAGCTGGCCGTCAATTTCTGTAAGAGCGACGGAAACCAGCCGGATGTATTCTGTTGCATGGCCGCCGCTTTTTCATGATAAGGATCTCGTTCAATCCGATCCTGACTGGCCAGATAATCCGCCATAAATCCAATGACGTACTGCTCATCCTTCTCCGTAAGCGGCGCTTGTAAAAGCGCGCGGGTCAGCGCCGTAAACGCCGTGTCGAGTTTTTTCTCCCACCGCTGACACTCGCTCATCGACCCGGTCTGATCCAACCCGTCGGCAGCGCTTTCCACGGCGCTGATCAGGGAAGCCTTGATTGCGGAATCATATCGGCGGGCTACCGTGACGCAATTTTGCGCGGTCTTCTGTTTTTCCTTAACGTCCTGGGCAATAGATTGTCCGTCACGATCAATCCCTTCCGTATAGATGACGTCCAGCTGCTTCTGCATGGAGCAAAACGTCAGCCGTGCTTTCCCCCAGGCGCTGCCGATCACCAGCAGAATTGCCAGAAGCAGCGCGGTTTTCTGATTCATTTTCATCGTCTGCCCTCCTTCGCGCCCGGAGATACAAGTCCCTGTTTAACCAACAGCGTTTCCAGAACGTCGCTGTCAGCCTGAATTTCCATCGACTGATGCTCATGTAGATCATCCCATTGTTTAACAAAGGCTTCTGCACAGAGCTTTACCGTTTTTTTAATATTCTCGCGGGAATGCTGGATGTTCTGCGTCTGCAGCGGATCTGCTTCCAGTTCGTCATAGTTCAGAAGCAGTTTCGTCAGCATGGGCAGATAATAATCTACAAGCCGCCGGGCCTGATCATTAAATCGCTGCTGCTGTTCCATTTCGTCTACAATCTGACGGCAGACAGAATCAATTTTATGCAGATCCTGCGTCATTGCCGGATCGTCGATCTTCGCGGATGCCTGCTGCAGACCGGTTAGCGCTGCCCGCGCGGCTTCCAGCTGCTGAAGCTGCTGCTGTTCTAACGGCGTCAACGGAATTGCCACCTCAATTTCCTGATCCGGAATTCGTTTTCGGGCGATAAAATAGGCGCCGCCGCCAGCTACCAGCGCGATCAGATAATGCCATAGCTGGATCATCGGCAGAATCAGACAGACGATCACCCACCCCAAAGCTCCGATCAAGATCGGCCAGGGCGATGGTTTCCGGATTATTTTTGTTCTTCCAGTCATCTTATACCTCCCATAGGATTTCCCTCATTTGCTTTATGCTTTCTGAATGAAACGGGCATGCGGCAGACTGAAAATACAGCCCGTTTGTTTATTCTATTCCTGAACCGAAGCCTCCATCCATTTCAAGTCCGGCTTAAAAAGAGAAGGAATCCCTTCTGGCTCACATCTGGCTTCTATTGTATCGTATTCCGACCTGTTTTTCCACAGAAAGCAGAAGGACATCTGAAAACAAAGCTTTTTTGTACGTCCGCCAAACAAAAAATCCCTGTTGCCAGGGATGAATGCAACTTTATTTCTGATCGGCAGCGAAACGGACGCCGGCTTCTAAGCGAGCTTTGTGAACCAGTTCCATAACCTGACAGGAATATTCCAGCATTCGATAACAGCCGTCATAATCCTCGTTTTCCATCATCTGTTTGAAATTCTTCACTTCAAAGTAATGGCCGCCGTGACCTTCGTTCAAGTCAATAATTTCCGGTTCCTTCGCCCCTTTCAGCCAGACTTCCGCTTTGGCGCAAATGGAAGAGGCGCTGTGAACGACGATATATCCATTGTCGCCCTGCAGCTGGCAGATATTTTCGCTGGCAGAATCCTTGCAGCCAATGCCGCAGGCAAGGAAGCCGTCATAGTCAAAGACGAGAATGCCTGAGGTATCAATACCGTTGGCCGCAATATTCGGAACATAGCGCAGCGCTTTCGGAGCGCCGAACAAGCCGATAATGAAGTGGGCGTTGTAAATATTGATATCCATCAGCGCCCCGCCGGAGAACTGCGGATTGAAAACATTCGGATTTTCATTATTCTTGAATTTGTCATATTTGCTTGAATACTGCGAAAAATTGCACTGAACCATCTTCAGCGATCCTAAATCACCGATGCGTTCCTTAATCTTCTGATAATTCGGATTATAGGGAACCGTAATGGCCTCAAATAAGAAGCGATGATGTTTCTTCGCCGTGTCGATCAAGGTCCGGCATTCTTCAATCGTAGAAACAAACGGTTTCTCCAAAATTACGTTTTTCCCTGCTTCCAGAGCACGCATTGCCTGCGGATAATGCAGACTGTTGGGTGAAGCAATATAGATACAGTCAAGTTCTTCATCATGAAGCATCGCATCCAGATCCGTATAGACCTTCGGCATGTTGTATTTGTCAGCTAAACGTCTTCCTGTTTCTTCTTTGCGGGAGTAAACCGCAGTGCATTCCAAACCATTGTCCTGAAATGCGGTATTTAACCACTCCGTTATCATTCCTGTGCCAATCGTTCCCATTTTCATACGTTATCACCTCTGTTCCTATTGTAACAGAACAGGCTGGCTTTGTCTTGTTCAAGCAGAATAAAAGAACACAGAATTTTTTTATTTTATGAATCCTTGATTCAATATGCATAGAAATCCATTCCAGCGCTTCCGGATTTCCTCAACGAAACAAACTGCTTCCTTCCCCCCTTCCGGATCAATCCAGCGAGAAACAAAAAAAGGCTCCCTGAGAAAGGGAACCAGAGAACCTGGCAACGAGCTACGTTCACTATGGCAGGCATAGCTATTCTCGCCGCG
>NZ_JADNPO010000017.1:0-59879 GCF_015558105.1 Holdemania sp. 1001095H_141210_F2 | reverse complement strand
ATCCGTACGTACGGTGCAATGGGAGGGGCGAAATTTATTTTCCCTCTACCCTATTATACCTTTATGATGTCTTTGAAATATTTCTCCCAAGAATCTTTGAACATTCGCTTCTCATCATTTTCCCAGCATCGTAACGTTCCCGGATCAAGATGTATCAACCGGGCAAACGGCTTTTTCTTTAAGCCAAGGCTCTCACGATATTCTCGTATCATTTTCCCTTGCCCTTTATATAAGAAGCGATTGTAATCGTCCAGTAAATCATCTACCGGAACCTGATAGAGTGCTGCCAGCTTGTCCACGATTTCTTTTGGATAGTAATCTACATATCCAACTTCAAAATCTATGTAATGCCCTCTGGATATTCCAATCAGGTCTGCGACCTCTTTCTGCATCAGCCCCATGTGGTGACGGCACCAGCGGAGCCTGTCCTGCACATTCGGTATATCTTCATAATTCTGATACTGTTGATTAAACAACTGAGCTTCCAGAAGTCTGCGAGGGGCTATCAGTCGGAAACTATGGATATACATCGGTGCATACCTCACATAGCCCTCCGAAGTGGAGCAGAGTATGTAAATATTCTCGGAAACCTGTGCCAGAATACGCCATTTTGGTGCTTTTCTGCTCTGAGGGGATTGATTCGGAACCATAAACGCATCTGCGAGAGGATAGCATTTTCGATACAGCGGGAAACATAAGTTGCCAGCTTATGTCCTTTATCGACCTTGAACGTGTCGATGCCTTTGATCAAACCGATCGTACCGATGCTGATGAGATCTTCGGTTTGTTCGCGGCGGATATCGAATTTCTTTACGATGTGCGCGACTAAACGAAGATTGTGTTCGATTAAATCAGCCCGCGCTTCGACGTCGCCTTTGGCCATGCGCTGCAATGCGTCTTGTTCTTCTTCCGCTGTCAAAGGCTGCGGGAAGGAGGTTGTCCGGATGGAACCGATAAAGCAGCTGAAGAAAATCTGTAGCATTTGAAAAAGTTGTGTCCACATAGTTATCACCTTCTTCAACGTATGTTCGATCCTGCGATTTTAGTCGTAATTTGATGAATTTTCTTAATGCGGCACTCTCGATTAAAAGTTCACTTTCTTCCCAATTTGAAGTCAGCAGTCTTCTAGAATTGGATTAAATCCTCGATCCGCTATGAAAATTTTCGATCTTTCCTCAGCAATCGTTTAAAATCAAGACCTTGATTTGTTAACGGCATTGTGTTCTTAAACTTCTATAATTCTTACATTTTGCTCTGTATTGATAAATTTGTGATATGATTTCATTGATAGAATTCCCAAATATTACCATTTTTCAATATAATCTATGATAGAATATAACCGGAATTTTTGGAGGGGGAACGAACATGTTTGCGAATAACAAAATGCGAGAAAACAGTGGACGTCTAATCAAGATCTATCGTGAACGAATGCATCAGGGATCTAAAGATAAACGTTTCAGCTGCAACGAATTTATTTTAGCGACCAGGGAACATCCTTTTTATGAAGTTGTTGAGGGTGAACCGGTTTGTTCCCGAGCTACATTAAATCGTTTAGAGCGGGGACAGATCATCAAAGATGATGAGTTATACGTCTTCTTCATTGAGAAACTGGGGTTTAAGGTCGATGACTTTCCGGGGGTGATGTCACAGGTTGAATTAATTAGTGCTGAATTATTTGAAGCTGTAGAACTGTATGATATTAGGAAAATAAAGGAAATTGATAATAAAATAGAAACTCTATTCACTAAAGCTAAATCATATTTCTATTATAGTGATATTTATGAAGCATTTAAAATTATTATACAATACTATTTGTTTGCTGAATATCCTAATAGTGTGACTGCAGAAAGAATGTATTATACGAGTTTTTTATTAAGCTCAAAAATAGATGAAATACTTAAAAATATATTATTTGATTATTTTTTCTTTAGAGAAATGAATATGTCTTACTCTGAGAAAATATCAGAACAATTAATTAGTTATAAAAATGGTTCACAAATTTCAACAATTTATATAGTTTTCTGGCTTATTTATAAAGAAAGGTTATTAGATGCCTTGCGCTATACTGAACTGGGAATCATTTATTTTACGCAATTAAATAGCATATATTATTTAGGTATTTTATATTATACGAAGGCATTGGCTTTGCATACAGGCAATAAAGATAATGTAAAAAATTACTTTGATCGATCTATAGAATATTTATCAAAATGTGGAGGTCGATTAGCTGAAAAAAAGCTCAAAGAAAATTATTTTAACGTAGGTTATCATTATTATTATGATAAGGATTATCTATTAGCCAAGGAATACTTTGAAAAGTTCTTAAGTTATAAGCCTAAGTTTACAGCTCATATTTTACATGTTTTAGAATGTTTTGAAGAATTAAATTTACCAACAGATACAGCGTTATTCAAGCAGATTCATTTAGAGGATCCCAATGATAATAGTACTTGTAAAATTTTTTATGAGTATTTTTCAATGAAAATTAATAATGCTTCTGCTAAAGAATTACAAAATTTTATCATGACGGATATTCATAGATTATTGATAAATCAATATCGTTCAGAAAGCATTTTAAGCTATTTTAAGTCTGAATTATCAAAATTAGTAAAAATAACGAAAAAATATAAAGATATTGATAGTTTCAATGATTTTACTTCGCATAAAATTGCTTGATATGTAAAGATTTCATGATTCAAATATTCTGACTTTTGAAATGTAACAAAAACATATTAAATGCGATTTTCATTATATAATAAGACCGTTGAAAGGAGGAAATATGAAGAAAGTATTGTTAAGCGCATTAGCTTTAGTAGCGTTATGCGTATTGTGTACACCAGTGAGTGCTGAAGAAACAGACCCAGAAGGTTGCTCTGTTGAACATCCAGAATTGTGCATTGAACCAGCGGGTTGCACAGCACCAGATTGCATGTTTGGTTAATCTATAGATTAACTGAATTGCATAAAATCAACAACAATGTTTATTATGGCGAAGTAATGGGGGCTTCATTCTACGGGAAAACGAGTGAACGAAACAAGGTAGAAGAACTAAGTTGCAGAAACATAATAAACCGGACCGCTACAGTGAGAATAAAAACATAATCGATATTTATTTGATGTCTTGCTTGTAGAAAAATGATAAAAATTGGTGAGTGATCGGTCTATTTATAGGTGCAAAACCGGTCGCAGGCAGTGATGGAGAATCTGATAGGGAGTCGGATTCTCCATCGTTTTTTTGTGTTTCGACAAAATTTTGAAGCGCGGACTGTTATATTGATCGGGGTGAGAAGATGATTAGAGGATATATGATCCGCGATGAGTTTATTTCTGTTATGAAAAACAGTACGTCGGTTCTTGGCTGGATGGAAAATCGTGATGAATATCAAGCTCAGCTTGACGCGATCCTGATCTCGCCGGATGTCATTTTTCAGCAGCTGAAGACACGCTTTCAATATCGTGATGATATGTTTCTGGTACCGGATAAAATAACTTATTATAACTCGCTGACACAGCGGACGAGCACGCTCGAAAAAGAACAATGGCATCTGGTTCTCTCAGATAAGGCGGAATACCCGTTTCTGTATGAATTGAAACAGCTGCGGGGGACATTGGTTCTGACGGAAATAGACTTGTAAAATAGATTGAAAAACGATACAATAAATACGATAATCACAGAGATAGGTGGTGTAATAATGGGAAACGCATTCTTGAGTTCAATCGGATTTCTGATTTTGGGACTGGTTATCGGTGGTGGATTAGGTTTCTTCTTCACGCGCCGTTATTTTGAAAAGCAGTTGAAGGAACATCCTCCAGTCAATGAGAAGATGATTCGCGCCATGTTCCTGCAGATGGGACGGAAGCCGTCCGAAGCTCAGATCCGGGCTATCATGAAGTCCATGGGACAGTAACTCAACATTGGGAAGAAGGAAATAAAAAGCTGATAAGCAGGGGACAGGATCGCCGGACTTATCAGTTTTTTTATTTGACTCAGGTGACGGGAACATGACTAAACTGTAAGGCTGCAAGCAGGATCTGCGTGGTATAATGCGGACAGGTGATAAAGATGAAATGGATAAAGCGTTTCGTGCTTGTTCTGCTCACGCTGCTTGTGATCGGCGGGGGATGGCTGACGGCTTCAGGCTATCAGCGATATAAAGAAGCGATCGCCGAAATGCCGCTGGCGGATAAGATCGAAGAAGTGAAACAACGCGAAGATTATATGCCGCTGGATCAGATCAGTCCGGATTTTGTGAATGCGGTCGTCGCGGTGGAGGATCGGCGGTTTTATACCCGACAGGGAATTGATGTAATTTCTCTGGGCCGGGCATTGCTGACAAATCTGATCTCCGGCGAGCTCAAGGAAGGCGGCAGCACGATTCCTCAGCAGCTGGCGAAAAACCTGTATTTTACGCATAAACCGTCCTTGACGCGGAAAATCGCAGAAGTGTTTTTTCTCTATGATCTGGAAGCGGCCTACTCCAAAGATGAGATTCTTTCTTTTTATGTCAACGTCATCTATTACGGCGACGGGCATTACGGCATTGCTCAGGCCAGCCGCGGATATTTCAACAAGGAACCTTCCGAGCTGACGTTGGCGGAAGCGACCTTACTGGCAGGATTGCCGCAGTCACCAAGCCGCTATCAGCTCAGTTCCGGCAAAGATCTGGCGCTGCATCGTCAGCAGCAGGTTTTGGAAGCGATGCAGGCGGTCGGCTTGATCGACGCGGCGCAAAGTCAGGCTGCTTTGGAATGGTCATCCAACTATTTGGGTATGTGATTGAATAATTTATTACACCTTTCTTAAATTGACATGAAGCATTCCTTAATCCTCTATCTATTTAAAGCCGGGATCGGTATAATCAAGATAGTAGGAGGTTCTGTCTATGAAAAGGTCAATTTTGCCTTTCTTGTTTTTCTGCGTATTTCTGTTGAGCGCAGGATGCGGCAGCCAGCCTGAAAACGCGGCGACGGCCTCGGAGTATTCCGTAAAATCACAGGCCGAAATCAGCGTCAGCAACGATGGATTTCCAATTTCGATCAGCAATCTGCTGGATCGGTTTAAGACCTATGATTTTTATGAAACGTTAAATCTGGAAACGGTCAGCGCCGAGCAGATCGGCTCGCTCGCGGAGTCAGATGCGACTTTATATATTGTTGAAGGATCCGCAGAGGTTCGTGAAGAAAAAGTGCTGGACACCGATTATCATATCTATTATTACGATCAGCTGATGATCATTTATAATGGTGCGAACGATGTGATTCTCCAGGCGTTGAATGAACAGCTCAACGGCGAATGACAGGCATTGAATCGACGATAAAATAAAAACTCGCTTTCAGATGAAAACGAGCTTTTTTCAGATTGATCGTCAGTTACATCCAGGAGATTTTCTTTTCCTCATGGCTGCGGATGCGTTCGATATTCGCTTTGTGACGGTAGGTGACAAATGCCCAGAGAATCCAGATGGAAGCGGTGATCATGAGATTGGACTGGGTCAGCGTCGTGATCAGCGCCGCGCTGGCGATGCCGATGATGGAGGACAGCGATACCATCTTCCAGATCTTCAAGGTGATCATGAAGATCACAAACGGGATCACAAACATCTGGATCGGTTCATGGGTGACGAACAGGCCGGTGGCCAACAGATAGCCAAACGTTGTCGCGACCGCCTTGCCGCCCTTGAAATTGGCGAAGATCGGGAAGCAATGCCCCGCGCAGCAGCACATGCCGGCGTAGACCGCAGCCTCCGGAACAAACAAGACGCACAGGCCAACAACGAAGAAGGCTTTCAAACCATCCAGCACAATCACGGTGACGCCGGCCTTTTTTCCCAGCACGCGGCCGGCGTTGGTGCCGCCCAGATTGCCGGAGCCAAAATTACGAACGTCGGTTTTATAGAAGACTTTGCCGATGACTAACGCCCAGGGGATCGATCCGAAAAGATAACCCAGGACCATCGCAAAAAGAATTTTAATCATTTCCTCTTCACTCCTTCGCCCCTATTTTATCATAAAAACCGAGCGCGTAAACTTTTATTTTAAGCCGTTTTTGTGTATAATCTAATCTATGGCGGATTGGAATGAAGGCGGCGGGGAAAGGCTAAACTCAGGAAAATCAAGCTGAAACGGAAAGGAGAAAGAGTAGGATTTTTTCTTCTCTAATCGTAATAAAAGATGGCAAAAACACAGAAATATGATGAGAATTCAATTCAGATCCTGGAAGGATTGGAAGCGGTCAGAAAACGTCCGGGGATGTATATCGGATCGACAGATTCGCGCGGCCTGCATCATCTGGTCTGGGAAACGGTCGACAATGCGATTGACGAAGCGCTCAACGGCTTCGGCAAGAAAATAACGATCACGCTGGAAAAGTGCGGCGCGGTCTGCGTTGAGGATGAGGGTCGCGGGATGCCGATCGGCATGCATGCCAGCGGTGTTCCGACGATTCAGGTTATTTTTACCGTCCTGCATGCGGGCGGCAAGTTTTCCTCCGAAGGAGGGTATAAGACCTCCGGCGGTCTGCACGGCGTCGGCGCCTCGGTCGTCAACGCTTTAAGTGAATGGGTTGAGGTGACGGTCTGTCAGGAAGGACAGATGGTTTCCATGCGTTTTGAGGATGGCGGCAAGAAGATCGGCAAGCTCGAAAAGCTTGGCAAAAGCACCAAAACCGGCAGTAAGATCCGGTTCATGCCGGACAAGCGGATCTTCTCGACGATCGAATTCAATGCCGGCTTGATCTGCGAGCGGGCACGGGAAAACGCGTTCTTATTGAAGAATATCACGATGGTCGTGAAGGACGAACGTTCCGGCAAGACGGAAACGTTCCATTACGAAGACGGCTTAAAGGCTTTTCTGGAGTATCTGCATGAGGATCGGACGGTGCTGCATGATCCGGTTGTGTTTACCGGAATGGCGAATGACATCGAGGTACAGTGCGCGTTCCAGTATACGGATGATTATCAGGAAAGCATGGTTTCCTTTGTCAACCTTGTCCGCACCAAGGATGGGGGCACGCATGAAATGGGTTTCCGATCGGCGTTCACCAAGGCGTTTAACGATTATGCGCGGAAGCTCGGTTTGTTAAAAGAGAAAGATAAAAACTTTGAAGGCAGCGACGTGCGCGAAGGTCTGACCTCGATCGTGTCGGTGTCGATTCCGGAAAATCTGCTTCAGTTTGAAGGTCAGACCAAAGGCAAGCTGGGGACCGCGGAAGCGAAGAGTGCGGTCGAGAGCCTTGTCGGCGATAAGCTGAGCTTCTATCTGGAAGAAAACAAAGAGCTTTCGACGATGCTGATCAAGAAGATGCAGAAGGCGTCGCAGGCCCGGGAAGCGGCGCGGAAAGCGCGTGAAGAAGCGCGGAAGGGCAAGAAGGCCGGCAAAAGTGAAAAGGTGCTTTCCGGCAAGCTGGCGCCGGCTCAGTCCAAGGATGCGACCCGCAAAGAATTATTCTTAGTGGAAGGCGATTCCGCCGGTGGTTCCGCCAAGCAGGGCCGCGATTCCAAGTACCAGGCGATTCTGCCGCTGCGCGGTAAGGTGCTGAATACGGAAAAGGCGGGACTGGCAGAGATTGAAAAGAACGAAGAATTGAATACGATCGTCCATGCCCTGGGCGCGGGGATCGGTTCCGGCTTCGATTACTCCGACAGCAATTACAACAAAATCATCATCATGACCGATGCCGATACCGACGGCGCGCACATTCAGGTGCTGCTCTTGACGTTCTTTTACCGCTACATGCGGCAGTTGATCGAGCATGGCATGGTTTACATCGCCCTGCCGCCGTTATATAAGGTGACCAAGGGCAAGCAGCTGCGCTACGCCTACACTGATGAGGAGCTGGACGAGGTGAAGCAGCAGTGGGGCAAGGTCGAGATTCAGCGCTACAAAGGTTTGGGCGAAATGAACGCGTCCCAGCTGTGGGAAACGACAATGGACCCTGAAACCCGGACGCTGATTCAGGTTTCGATTGAAGACGCGGTGCAGGCGGAGCGCAATGTTTCCATTTTGATGGGCGACAAGGCCAATCTGCGCCGTACCTGGATTGAGCAGCACGTCGCGTTTACGTTGGAAGATACGTTTAAGGTGGAACAGAAATGAAGAAGAAAGAAAATACAGCGCCGGTCAAAGAACCCAGCCTGGTGATTTCTCCGTTAGAGGACATCATGGGCGAGCGGTTTGGCCGCTATTCCAAATATATTATTCAGGAACGCGCGCTGCCGGATGCCCGCGATGGGCTGAAGCCGGTTCAGCGGCGGATTCTGTACGCGATGTATCATGATGGCAACACGTTTGATCATCAGCACCGCAAATCGGCGAAAACCGTCGGTCTGGTCATCGGTAATTACCATCCTCACGGCGACAGCTCGGTTTACGACGCGATGGTGCGGATGTCGCAGGATTGGAAGATCCGCATGCCTTTGATCGATATGCATGGCAACAATGGTTCGATCGACGACGACCCGGCGGCGGCGATGCGATATACCGAAGCACGGCTGGCGAAAATCGCCGGAACGATGCTGGAGGATATCGACAAGGACACGGTCCTGTTCGCGCCGAACTTCGACGATACGGAGAATGAACCGACCGTCCTGCCGGCCCGCTTTCCGGTTCTGCTGGTCAACGGAGCGACGGGAATCGCGGCGGGTTACGCGACCAACATCCCGCCGCACAATCTGAGCGAAGTGATCGACGCGGCGATCTACCGGATGCAGCGGCCGAAGTGTTCGCTGGAGGAACTGATGGAAATCCTGCCGGGACCGGACTTTCCGACCGGCGGTATCGTCATGGGCAAAAAAGGGATTGTCGATGCCTTCACCACCGGCAAGGGCCGGATTGTCATCCGCGCCCGCACGGAGATCGTCACGGGCAAGACATGCAATCAGATTATTATCCGGGAAATTCCCTATGAAGTCGTCAAATCGTCGATGGTCCGCAAAATGGACGATATCCGGCTTTCCCGCGAAATTGAAGGGATTATGGATATCCGCGACGAAACGGACCGGACTGGTCTGCGGATTGTCATCGACGTCAAAAAGGATGCCGATCCCAATGTAATCCTGAATTATTTCTATAAAAACACAGATTTACAGATCTATTACAGCTACAACATGGTGTCGATCGTCAACAAGCGTCCGGTTCAGATGGGCTTGATCGGGATGTTGGACGCCTTCATCGCGCACCGTGAGGAGGTCGTGCTGCGCCGCAGCCGTTACCTTTATAATAAGATGGAGGAACGTTGCCACATCTTAGAGGGCTTGATGAAAGCCGTGTCGATCATGGACGAGGTGATCGCCGTCATCCGGCAGTCGAAGGATAAGGGCGACGCCAAGCGCAATCTGACGGAATCGTTTGGTTTCAGTGAAACCCAGGCCGAAGCGATCGTCACCCTGCGGCTGTATCGTTTGACGTCGACCGATATCGTGGCGCTGCGGGAGGAATTTGCGCAGTTAGTCAACGAGATGGAAATGCTGAAAACGATTTTGGAAAGTGAGACTGTCTTAAAGAGCGTTCTGATCAAGGAACTGCGCGAGATCAAAAAGGAATATGCCGACCCGCGCCGCAGCGAGATTCAGGCGGAGGTTGAGGAAATCGTCATTGATAAGACCGCGATGATTCCTAACGAACGCGTCATGATCACCGCATCCCGCGATGGGTATGTCAAACGGGTATCGCTGCGTTCCTACGGGGCCAGCGACAACGCGATGACCGGCTTGAAGGAAGGCGACGTGCTCGTTGGACAGCTGGAAGTCGATACGCTTGACACGCTGTTGTTGTTCACAAGCAAGGGTAACTACGCGTATCTGCCGGTGTATCAGATCGACGAAGCGAAGTGGAAGGACGTCGGCTCGCATATGAATAAATATGTCAGCATTGACGGCGACGATAAAATCATCAATGCGATTGTCGTCAAAAACTTCTCCAGCTACGCCTGGATTGTGACCGTCAGCCGGCGCGGACAGGTCAAGAAAACGCCGATCAGTCAGTGGCAGGTGCAGCGCAACAACAAGATGATGACCGCGATGAATCTCAAGAAAGACGATGAGATGATGCGGGCGTTCGTCGTGTATGCGCACGAGGATCTGATCATGATCAGCCGCAGCGGCTGGATCAGCCGGTATTCCTCGGATCTGGTACCGGCCAACGGCACCAAGTCGCAGGGCGTCAAGGCGCTGAATCTGGCGAAGGACGACACGCTGGCGGCGGCCTGCAGCTACAGCGACGAACGTCAGAGCCTGTGGGTATTGTCGGATAAGGGCAATATGAAACGGATCAAGATGAGCGACATCAACGTCACCGGGCGTCCGGTCAAAGGCGAAATCGTTGTGAAGCGGCTGAAGACCAACCCTTATCATATCGCCTACTGCCAATGCGTGCAGCCGTATGACAGTCTGATGCTGATGGATCCGCAGCTGCAGATTCTTCAGGCGAAAGACGTGCCGATGATGAGCCGGGAAGCCACCTTCTCCACACCGCTGGAACTGAAAAAGGACTGGGGTCTGATTAAGGGGATTGAGGAAGTGCGGATTGTCGATCATCCGGTCGGCGAGGACGAAATTCCGTTTGAAGACTATGATGAAGAATCGGAAGCGGATGAAAAAGTCCATTCCGATATTGAAATGATGAGTTTGTTTGAAGAAGAATAAGGAAGGCCCGGCGTAAGCCGGGCTTTTCTTTTACGGGGCAGAAGCTTGTGGCTGGCAGTAAACGCCGGCAGACTTGAACAAACGTTCGTCGTCAAAGGATGATGAAATCAATTTCTTTCGTTTCATTTTTGCCAATCTATATCGTTTACTCTTTTCGGCTTGCAGTGTCGTGTTTTGATTTGAGCCTTTTTATTATAAATTCTTGTTTGTTTTTCAGCCTTGTTCCCAATGAATAATAACGGATTAACTCAGGAAGGAAAGAAAAAGGTTGAAATTCCATCAGGAATGCCTATACTAAAGGTGTAAGGTGTTGCTGAAAGGCGGCACCCGTCATGAGCTACCTTTTACGGTGGCGGCGGACAGATGAGCGCTGACTTTTCTTGGTCGATGGTGCAGCGCTTTTCTTTTTGGCCTCTATAATTTTTAAGCGGCATTCAATCACCTTGATCGAACATTCGATCAAGGGCAAACCAACTTTCAAAACTACATTGACAAAAAGTTCCAGGAAATGTTCCATAGAATTGCCCTCCTTGAATGACAGACGACAAAAATCTGTCGGTTTGAATCGAATTGAAAAGGTCAAAAGTCGATTCTGTCCGGACGGGCATCCGCGGTTCAACAAAACCCAACACTATTAATATTGCGGAAAAGTAAAAATAACCCCCTAAGAAAATGATGAAAAATATGTTCACAAAGTAAAAAAAGAGCGCTGAAGATACTTTTCGGAAATAAGCTGCGATGGGGATTCTATTATTCTGCATATAGGATGATTATGCAGGAAGAATCGATTGGAAAACTGGTAATTGTTCAGGCTGATGATATAATAAACCTGAAAAAGGAGATCATTCATGCGAAAAGTATTGATTTTAGGCGGCAGTTATTTTATCGGCAGACGGATTACAGAACAGTGTTTGGAAGATGGCTGGGAGGTTTCGTTATTAAACCGCGGTAGTCAGCCATGGACAGGCAGACCGGTAACGCAGCTGACCTGCGATCGGGAAGACGCGGCAGCGATGAAACAAACGTTAAAAGGCAGAACTTTCGACGCGGTGATCGACGTGTCCGGATTAAACCAGAAGCAGATTGAGATCTGCTGCGAAAGTCTGGATTGCTCCGTTAAACACTGGGTTTTCATCAGTTCCAGTGCGGTTTATGATGTAGACCGGTGTGCGCTGCCGATTTTAGAAACGCAACCGTTAGGGGAAAATCCATACTGGGGACAATATGGTACCGATAAAATCGCGGCGGAAAGCGCGCTGACGGCATTTTGCCAAAAGCAAAACATCGCGCTGTCGATTTTGCGGCCGCCTTATATGTATGGGGAATATAATTATGTGCAGCGGGAAAGCTTCATTTTTGATCACCTGATGCGGAATCAGCCGATTTTGATCCCGGCGGCGGATAACCGCATTCAGTTCTGCTACACCGGCGATTTAGCCAAGATCGTCACTACTCTGTTAAGGTGTCCGGATCAGGGGATTGAGATTTACAATGTCGGCGATCAACAGGGCGTGAGCTTCAGCGAATGGATTCAACAATGTGCTGACGTCTGCGGCGCGCAGGCGAAGATCATTCCGGTTCATGATGCAAACTGGAACGCCAGAGATTACTTCCCGTTCCGCGATTATGACAATGTACTGGATGTGACGAAGATTCATCAAATTGTGCCGGAAGATACCTCGTTTGAAACCGGCTTGACGCGGGCTTACCGCTGGTTTTGCGAACATCGCGGCGAGATTGTGTTTAAGCCCAAGCTGGCGGCCAATGAAAAACAGATTCTAAGCGAAATGGGAATACAGGAATAAACAGAGCGTCCGGCACAAGCCGGACGTTTTTATGAATTCGCTTGACAGAATGAGATTACAACTGTAATATATAAATGTATTACAGTTGTAATCTGAATGGAGGGACGTTGATGAACGCCGAAAAAATCACTGATGCCGAATTAGAGGTACTTAAAGTTCTGTGGCTGCGGGAACCCTTGACCGCGAATCAGATTGTCGAGGAGGTTTCCAAACAAAAGGACTGGAATGCCAAGACGATTCGTACGTTAATCCATCGCTGCGAGGAAAAACAGGCGGTGACGGCCGACCGCAGCGCACGTGAAATTTTATACAGCCCAGCGATCAGCCGCCGGGATTATACGCGGCAGACACAGAAAAGTCTGGCTGATAAGCTGTTCAACGGTTCGATGAGCCGGATGATGCTGAACTTCATGGAAGAAGTCCAGCTGAGTGACGATGAGCTAGAAGAATTGAAGGAAATGATCCGCGATGCTGAAAAATAGTCTGCGGCAGCTTCTGGAAGTCTCATTAATGATCAGTCCGCTGATTATCTTGATCTTCCTGCTGAGAAAAAAGAGTCTGCGTAGGCTTGGACCAACCGCCCGGCTGTTGTTGTGGGTTCCGCTGTTGATTCAGCTGGCAATTCCCGTTCAGCTGACGTCAAAGCACAGCCCGTATCAGAAATTGACGACAATCCCGTTGGCAGATTCATTCGCGGAAACGGTAGAACAAATTGAAACTGCGCCGATAATCATCCATCCAGCCCAAGCTGCGCTCTCAATGCCGCCGGACAAGCCGATACCGCAAAATTGGACCTGGGGCGAGGGACTGGTGATGCTCTGGGTATTGGGAATGGTCGTCATGACGACTGTCAATGGGATCGCCCGTGTGAAATTGAAAAAACGGTTATGTCTGCAGCCTTGTTCTCCCGCGCTGGGTGAAGAAGCAGTGCGTCAGATGCGGATTAATCGCTGCCTGCAGATTCCTGTCCGGCAGAGCGCGAGCCTTCACAGCTGCGCGATTTATGGCAACTTGATGCCGCAGCTGGTCTTGGGCGCAGATTTTAAAGAACGAACAGAAGCGCAGCGGAGAGTGATGCTCGATCATGAATGCCTGCATGTGAAATACGGACATCCATGGTTTCTGGGATTCATTCAGCTGCTGGAGATCGTATACTGGTTTAATCCGTTAGTGCGCCTGATGATGAATCAGCTGCGGCTGGATCTGGAATACTTCATCGACGAAAAACTGCTGGAGGATAAACCGCAGGCAGACCGGATCGGTTACGCTCGCCTGTTGCTGGCGTTGAGCGCGGATCATGATGAGCGGGCGTTGCAGTGCCTCAATAGCAAGCGAACACAAAAACGATTTAAAGAAAGGATGGGATGGATTGTGAATAAAAAACGAACGCCGTGGCTGCTTGCGGCCGGGATCGTCCTGATTTGCGCCGGGGTCAGCGTCAGCATGATGGTAAAACCGGATGCTCAGTCCGGCTGGGAAATGACGATGAAGCGGACGCTGATTCAAAACGAAGCGGCGCCGGTTGAATTGACGGACACCCATGAAATCAAGGTCTGGTGCGAAGGCTCGAAGAAAGCGCTGGAATCAATGGGCATGGAGGTGCCGGTCATCGTGCGGGTTAAGGAATGGGTTTCGCCGACTGGCGAAACGCTGACGCTGACCGATATGCAGCGGGGCGCAGAATCCCTGGCGCAGCTGGAATTCGGGGAAATCCCGGAATCCGTGACCTGCTTCATGCCAACAGATCGGATCTTTGTAAAACTGACTTCGGACCAGCTTCTTCAGCCGTATCCGGTAGCGGGCGGCGCTGACGCCGTAGCCCGGATTCAGGCGATTTCGCCGGTTGAAAACCCTGAAATCACCTGCCGCTGGGGTTGTTATGCTGATCATCAGGCGCTGGATATCACCGATCCGGATAACAAGCAGGCGCCGATTCTGGCAACGGCGGCGGGAACGGTGAACACGACCGGGTTTAATTCGATCGACGGCAATTACATCATTCTTGATCATGTCGACGGAATTCAGAGCTTTTACGGACACTTGGGCGAAATTCAGGTTGCGGAAGGGGACGCTGTCGCGCAGGGACAGACGATCGGTATCATGGGAATGACCGGACGGGCAACCGGACCACATGTACATTTCTATCTGATTCAGAATGAAACGGCGTTGGATCCGTCAAGTTTGTACCAGTAAAGAGGAAAATACATCGCTCTTCAAATCAAAACCCGGAAAATTTCCGGGTTCTTTTGTTGCTTGGAAAACGGTTTCACGGTATACTTCACCTAGAGGTAAGAGGAGGAATTTTATGAGTACCCTGGATTATCATATCCATACGATCGTCAGCACCGACGCGGACTACACACCGGAGGAAATCATCCGCATGGCGCAGGAAAACGGCGTGAAGACGCTGGCGATTACCGATCACAACAACGTTGGCAGCGTCGCCGAGGCGGCGCGCTTGGGTGAAGCGGCAGGCATCCGCGTCATTCCGGGCATTGAGATTGACTGCGAATTTGAAGGCGTGGGCTTCCACATGACGGCTTATGGAATTGATATCACCGATCCGCGTTATGATGAATTGTTCCATTATTATTACGATCAGTCTGTTGAAAACACCTGGAAAGCGAAGCATCAGTTCTGCGAAGCGATGGAACTGGATTTGCCGGACGAGCTGTTAAAGACCGTGGCCAAGGACAACATTCTTGTGCCCGAGGATATCGGCGCATACCTGTTAAGCCACAGGGAATACGACGGTTTACGCTGGCTGGATCCCTACCGCAAGGGCGGCAGCCGCAGCGATAATCCGAATGTGAACTTTTTCTGGGATTTCTTCTCCCAGGGCAAGCCGGGCTATACCGCAGGAAGCAAGAAGACGGCGGCGAAAATCATCGACCTGATTCACGCTACCGGCGGGGAAGCCGTCGTCGCCCATCCGGGCGCCAATTTCAAAGGCAAGGATGAAATTTTGGAACGATTATTAGACAGCGGCGTGCGGGGCATGGAGGTTTACAGCAGCTATCACAATGAGGAACAGACCCGCCGTTACCGGCAGATGGCGCTGGATCATGGGCTGTGGATGACCTGCGGCAGCGATTTCCACGGCCATCACAAACCGGCGATTCAGATCGGGCGCATCCCGTTTCTTATGGATGAAGCGGAAATTCACCGCTTTTAAGCCTGTTTTACAAATTTCTTCGTGATTTTTACAGTGTGCTTTGATATAATGATAAAGTCAATTTTGGAAGGTGGTTATTAACTATGGGACGTGCACATGAGGTCCGTGCGGCGGCGATGGCCAAAACAGCCGCAGCGAAGTCAAAATTATACTCCCGTTACGGCAAAGAACTGTTGATCGCAGCGAAAGCGGGCGTTCCGGATCCGGAGATGAATCTGGGCCTGAAACGGAAAATTGCCGAAGCGAAGGCGAATCAGGTACCTGCCGACGTCATTAAAAGAGCGATTGAAAAAGCGAAGGGCGGCACTGGCGAAAACTACGATTCCTGCCGTTACGAAGGTTTCGGCCCGGGCGCGGCGACAATCATTATCGACTGTCTGACCGACAACACCAACCGCAGCGTCAGCGCGGTTAAGACCTGCTTCAACAAGGCGCATTGCAAGATGGGTGTTGCGGGCTGCGTCTCGCACAGCTACGACAACGTCGGTCTGTTCAACTTCCCGTATGAAGATGAAGAAGGCATGCTGGATGCGCTGATCATGGCGGAAGTCAATGTCATCGACATTGAATGTGAAGACGGCACCATGACCGTGACGGTCGATCCGACGGATTTCCACAAAGCGAAGGAAGCGATCGACGCCCTGATTCCGGAGGTTGAATATGACGCCTGCGAAATCACGATGCTGCCGCAGGAATATGTCAAGCTGGAGAGTGAAGAAGACAAGGAATCCTGGAATCGTCTGTTGACGATGCTGGACGATTGCGACGACGTACAGAAGGTTTATCATAACGTCGAAGCTGAATAAGTAAAAAAAACGGTAAATTTTGAAGCCCGTCTGACGTGTTGGATCAAACTGGGGATGGCTTCGATTGTACCGTTTTTTTTTTGAAAACAGGAAGCTGCCAGCGGCTTAGAAAATCGTGCCGCCGCCGTCGGCGCGGATTGTCTGACCGGTGATATAGCCGGAGGCATCGCTGGCTAAGAAAACGAGAACCGGAGTTAAATCAGCATAGGCCGTGCCAATCCGACCGATAGCCGGAACCGTAAAGCCCAGGGTTTCTGGTTTACGCTGACCTTCCGGAAACGAATCAATGATCGCCTGCATTTTCGGAGTGATCGCCGTCGGACTGATGCAGTTGATGTTAATCCCATCTTTGCCCCACTCGCGGGCCGCAACTTTTGACAGACCGCGGATCGCTTCTTTGACCGAAGCGTACGCTGCGTAGCCTTCTGTACCGGTCAAGCCGGCCGGGGAAGCAAAGTTGATGATCTTGCCATGGGATTCTTTCAAATAAGGATAGCACAGCTGCATCAGCCGCCATGTCGCCAGATAGCCGCTTTTGAATACCGTCATCAGATCGGCTTCCGTCTGCTGCAAAAATGGAATGCCCGGTTTTGCGTCTACCGCGTTGTTGATCAGAATATCGATTCGTCCAAAGCGGTCGGCGGTTTGCTTGACCAGATTTTCAAGCTGTGCCCGATCGGTAATGTCACAGACGACAGCCAGAACCTCCGCGCCTTTCTTACGGCAGATTTCAGCTGTTTCCTCAAGCTTGGACTGGGTTCTTGCGCAGATCGCCAAATTTGCGCCTTCTTCCGCGAAGCGAATGGCCGTTTCCCGTCCGATTCCTCCGCTGCAGCCGGTGATCAAAGCCACTTTCTCTTTTAAGACATTCATGAAGATTCCTCCTTTACTATAATCGTAAATCGTGATGATGAAAGAAACAATGAAAATGTTAAATAGTTAAATAAATTCACAAAGTTGTTTGAAAAAAAGCCTGAAAATAATTGCGAATTCACAGAACGATACCCGCAAAGATCGATTTTTGATATAATGGAAAGCGAGGAAAGGAATGAATTATGAAACGAATACTGACTTACGGAACCTATGATCTTCTGCATTGGGGACATATCCGTTTATTAAAGCGCGCGAAACAGCTGGGAGATTATCTGATCGTCGGACTGTCGACCGACGAGTTCAACGCGATCAAAGGAAAAAAAGCTTATCACAGCTATGAAGAACGTAAGATGATGCTGGAGGCGATCCGCTATGTCGATCTGGTGATTCCGGAAAACGAATGGGGACAGAAGGCAAAGGATATCCAGGAATATCACGCTGACGTGTTTGTTATGGGCGATGATTGGGAAGGGAAGTTCGACGAGCTGAAAGCATATTGCGAGGTTGTTTATCTGCCGCGCACCGAAGGAATCTCTACGACTAAGATCAAGGAGGATCTTGAAAAGCTGAAATAAGTTGAAATAAAAAAAGGCAGGAAGATTTATTGGTTTTTCCTCGAACTTGGGTAAAGATAAAAAGAATAGGTAGCACAAAGCCTGAAATCTTGCTTTGTACAGCCTCCTTTTTTGTATAGAAATTCTAAGCCTACCCTAAATTTAGTAAGAACCGGTTTATTGCTTTAATCCACTGTAAAAAAAGAGTGTATTTTTCTTATGTCCAAGCATTATAAACAGATAATCAGTATCTCTATATTCGAATGGAGACACGGACTTTTCTCTCTGTTGAAGATCAAGGATTGCTTTCTTGATAAGGGGAGGCTGTATTTATCACTTATAGCTTGAAAACTTATGTTCGCCGTTTTATGAATTTTATGCCCGGGAAGGATCAACCGATATGATTAAAATTTGCATTAGCCGCAGTCAAGCGGGACCCGGATCTATAAAAAATTCTTTAACAATAAAGTGTTGGCCCTGTTTTGTAATTGCATAGGACGGTATATCAATTTCGACGAAGATTGCGATAAAAAAAGTAGTGAAATGAGTGATCAGAAAGCGGCATTGAACGATTCTTACTCAGTTTTGATCGGCATCGAATTTCTGACGGCAAAAAGCTGGCGGCAGTAAGCTTAAAAATAGGTCTACTGTTGCCAGCTTTTTTTATGGTAATTTAATGAGGATGATGTCATGATCCTTATTTTACAGGATGATCGGTCCGCCGATTTCTTTTTTTAACAATGCGATCCGGGCGGATTCCGCCATCATTGAGGCGTACAGCTGTGTCGAACGGTATTCCAGCCGGCGGTAAGGCTCGGGAACGGCCGCAAAACGGGAGGCGATGCGAACTTCCTGTTGACGCAGCTGTTTTAAATACTGTCTTCCGGTTTCGTTGAACGCCAGCGGACGCAGCGTATCCAGCGGCGGCAGGCTGCGGACCTCATCCCAATGAATCTGGCACAGCAGCTGCAGACAGGTGCGCTGAATCCGCGATCGGGTATAGCGTCGGTTCACGGCCGCAGCGATGAAGCTGTCCCAATTCGGCGAAATTTCTGCACAATGAGCCAGATGAACTTCAATCCCTTCGGAAAACAGGAAGTACGTTTGCAGCACGTGAACCGGCATCGTGATCAACATCGTTCTTAAATAAGGATAGAACTGCGCCAGACAGACCCGGGGACCGGTCTTCAGCGCGGAAGCCATCGGCGTCTGTTCATCGCAGAAGCATTCCTGTTCAGCGGCCAGCCGGATTGCCTTGGCGCTGGCCACCGGACCCTGCAGCGCTGTTTCATGATAGCCGACGGTACGCTGGATCGTATAGGGCGTGATCGGGCTGTCCTGCAGCTGCTTCAGATAGGCCACGCCCAGGATATCGTTGGGCAGCATCTCCCTGGCCCATAAACCATATGCCTTGGGAAAGGCCAGTCCGGCGGCCAACGACTCCTTCAGATGATCCGGATTGATCGGCATCGACGCGATTTCCTTCAGCTCCTGCAGGTTGTTGCTTTCCGAGCCGAAGACCAGGGAAGAAACCTGCGCCAGTTTTAATAATGTCACCGCGCCTTCGGCAAAATGCGAAGCGCTTTGCGTGACCCAGGGGTAGGGCAGCTCGATGATCAAATCGCAGCCCTGCGCCAGCGCCGCCGCCGCCCGTTTCCATTTGTCCAGAATTGCCGGCTCCCCGCGCTGGACGAAATTCCCCGACATCACCGCGATCAGCACGTCGCAGCCGGTGATCGCACGGGCTTGTTCTATATGATAAAGATGACCGTTATGAAACGGATTGTATTCCACGATAATGCCGCAAGCTTTCATAGACAACCTCCAGAACTTTCCAACCCTTCCTTATGGGAAGGCAGACAGCGGTGTTTTGCACTGTCGCCCCTTATGATATCATAAACATTCGTGAAATGCTCACAAACCGGAGAAACGCTATGCTATAATAAACTAGGAATCCGAGGTGAAACAAAAATAATGGATGAAAAACAAAAAATAGCGACAACGATATACCGCCCTGATGGGCAGCCGCGGGCAATCTTCCAGATTTCGCACGGGATGGCGGAACACCGGCTGCGGTATGCGGAATTCGCACAGAATCTGGCTAAACTGGGCTTTGTGGTGGTGACCAGCGATCACCGCGGTCATGGCGGATCCGCTGCCAGTCCTGAGGAGCTGGGTTATTTCAACAAGCATAAGGGTTGGCAGAAATGCGTCAACGATCTGTATGAGCTGATGATTCAGGTGAAGCAGGAATATCCGGATGTGCCGGTAATCCTGTTCGGTCACAGCATGGGTTCGATCATGGCCCGCAGCTTTGTCAAACGCTACGACGCGCTGCTGAACGGACTGATCCTGTGCGGCGCGCCGAATTACAACCCGGCCGCCTCGGCCGGCCGGGTTATGGCCAAGACGATCATGGCGCTCAAGGGTGATCATTACCGCAGCAAGCTGCTCGATCAGCTGGTGCAGGGCTCCTTCAACAAGCAGATCCCCAATCCGCGCACGCCGTTAGACTGGCTGAGCAAGAACCCGGACAATGTCGACGCGTACATCGCCGATCCGCTGTGCGGATTCCGGTTTACCGCTTCGGCGTTTGACGATATGTTTTACGGGATTCAGGATATGCACGATCTGATGCGCTGGAATCTCAAGAACCCGAAGCTGCCGATTCTGTTTATCGCCGGCGGGGATGATCCGGTGACCGGCGGCCGCAAGGGACTGGAAAGCTCAGCGGCAACGCTGCGGGAAGCCGGCTATGATGACATCGAAATGCGGGTGTTCAAGAGTCTGCGTCATGAGCTGCTCAACGAAAAAGAAAAGGATCAGGTCGTTGCGGAGATCCTTGACTGGTCAGCCCGCAAGATCCCCGGCTGCGCCGATCTGCGGCAGGGAGAACAAGTCGGTCAGTAAGCTGTAAATTTCTGCTTTCATTTCCGCTGTCCAACGTTTTCCAACCTGCGAAAAACCCCGGTGTTAAGCTTTAAAAGTTATCATTGACTTTAGCTGGGTTTTTACATATAATAAAGGCTGTTAACGAAATAGGGTGAACTGCGCGTGAAATGGTCTAAAACTGAACTGATCAATCAAGGGAATCAAGAACTCACAATTAACGAGGCTGTGACGTTTGATCCGGAAAGTTTGGCGAGTGACCGCCTGCGGGATTTGAAAAACGTGACGGTGACCGGCAGCGGACATTACGATCCGTCGCGGCAGCGTTTCGAGGCAGATCTCAAGGTCACGGGTGATATGGTGGTTCCCTGCGCGGTGTCGTTGGAAGACGTCATCGTGCCGTTTGAGACTTCTTCTCACGAAGTGTTCTCTTTCCTTCCGTGCGAGGAAGATGAGGTTCATGTTCTGAAGAAGGATGTACTTGAACTCTACCCGGTCGTCTTTCAGCTGATCCTGGCCGAAGTCCCGCTCAAGGTTGTTAAAAGCGGAATTTCCTATCCCAAGGGAGAAGGCTGGGAAGTCATCAGGGAAGAAGATTACAACCGGCAGAAGAAACAAGAAATTGACCCTCGTTTAGCGAAACTGAAAGAATTCAAGTTTGATGATTAGGAGGTGCTGACACATGGCTGTACAACAGAGAAGAAATTCGAAGACAAGAAAGGCAAAACGCAGAACGCATTTCAAGCTGACGGCTCCGACGCTGGTTAAATGCCCGGCTTGCGGAGAATACAAGCTGCCGCATCGCGTTTGCTCCTGCGGTTCCTACAACGGCAAATAAAACAAAAAGAAGATATCGGAAAAGGTTTCCGGTGTCTTTTTTTATTCTTGTAGATAAGTTGAAAATAATTCAATTAAATTAAGAAACAGGACTTGATTTATTCTGACACATTTCGACAAAAAGCCTGTGTTTAAGCCAAATGGTAAAAATTGGTTAACAAATTATGACGACTTAATGACGTTTTATTAAAATAAATTCTTGGCATTTGCGGGGACGGTGTTATAATTGTGGTATGAAGTGGCATAAAGTGGTAGATTGTGGGTGATTGATCATGTTCATGGGCGAATATCGGCACAACATTGACGCCAAGGGCAGAATGATCATTCCTGCCCGCTTTCGCGATGAGCTTGGCAATCGCTTCGTTGTTACCCGCGGTTTGGACGGCTGTCTGCGCACCTATACAATGGCGCAGTGGGACGCCGTGTTCGAGCAGCTGAAACGGCTGCCTTCCACCAAGCGGGAAACCCGGATGTACATTCACATGCTGACGTCGAAAGCGTCGGAATGCGAACTGGACAGCCAGGGACGAATTCTGCTTCCCGCCGCTTTGATCACCGAGTCCGGAATTGAAAAAGAATGCGTCGTGGTCGGGGTTGCCGATCACGTGGAAATCTGGGCCAAGGAACGCTGGGACAACTACTATGACGAAGCCAGTGCTTCGTTTGAGGATGTTGCCGAACAGCTCACGGAGTTTCTTATATGACAAGACATTACAGTGTATTGCTTCAGGAGTCCATCGACGCCCTGAACTGCCAATCTGACGGTATTTATGTTGACGGCACATTAGGCCGCGGCGGCCACAGTCTGGAAATTGCCCGCCGCTTGCAGACCGGTCATCTTTACGCGTTCGACCTTGACGAACAGGCACTGGCGGAATCCGCACAGCGATTAGCCGAAGTCAGCGACCGCGTGACGCTGATCCGCGCCAATTTCGCGCAGATGCGTGAGGAATTGAACGCGCGGGGCGTGCTGAGTGTCGACGGTGTGGTCATGGATCTGGGCGTTTCCTCGCCGCAGTTTGACGACGGCGAACGGGGATTCAGCTACCGCTACGACGCCCGTCTGGATATGCGCATGGATCAGAGTCAGCCGCGCTCGGCCTGGAATCTGGTCAACGAACTTGATGAAAAAGAACTGAGCGCGCTGCTGTGGAAATACGGCGAGGAAAGCTATTCCCGTCCGATCGCCCGGCAGATCGTGCGGGCCCGTGCCCTGCATCCGATCGACACGACTTTCGAGTTGGTCGACGTGATCAAAAAGGCGCTGCCGGCGAAAGTGCTCAATAAGAAGGGACATCCGGCCAAGCAGACGTTTCAGGCTTTGCGGATCGCCGTCAACGGCGAACTGGAATCGCTGGAAACCGGCCTGCGGGCGGCGATGTCGTTAGTCAAACCGGGCGGCCGGATCGCCGTCATCACCTTTCATTCGCTGGAGGACAGGATCGTGAAGGAAACCTTCCGTCAGGCGTCCAGCGTTGAAAAAACCGACCCGCGGATTCCCTTGCTGCCAAGTCAGATCCGGCAGCCGGACTTCCGTCTGGTCAGCCGCAAGCCGATTTTGCCAGGCGAGGAGGAGCTTGCGGAAAACAATCGTTCACATTCCGCGAAATTACGCGTATTAGAAAGGATAGGGGATTAGAATCATGGCTAAGTTAGTGAAAAAGAAGAAGAAGCTAAGGTTAGAAGGATTGGCTGCAGTGCTGCTTTTTTTCGCCTCAGTTTGTTATGTTTCTTCTTCATTATTCTTAAGAACTTACAATAACTCATTGAGCGCGCGTCAGCAGAGCGTATCCCGCGACATCGCGGCACTGCAGACTGAGAACGACGCGTTAAAGATTGAAGTCCAGAGCTTGAGCACGCGCGACCGCGTCACCGGCATTGCGGCCGAGGACGGCATGACACAAAATCAGGGGAATATTGTGACAATCGCCAAAACTGGAGAGTAATTCTCATGCGGCAAAGCAATCGCATGATCCTGCTGATCCTGGCGACGATTCTGTTGATCAGCACTTTGGTCACGGCGAATGTTTTTTTAGTGGCCGTCGTGAAGGTCCACGCCCGCAGCGGAACGGATCTGACCGATTATGTTTCCGCCAGCAACGTGCACAGGACGGTTCAGCAGGCCCGAAGGGGATATATTTTAGACCGCAACGGAACGATCATCGCGCAGGACAACGTGACCTACAACATCATCGCTATTCTGGATAAGGACCGTCAGAGCCGCAAGGGTGAGATCGCTTATGTCGACGATCCGCTGGCCACGGCGCGTGCGCTGGCGCCGATTTTAGGTATGGAGGAATCGACGCTTTACGGCTATCTGACCAAGAGCGCCAAACAGGTGGAGCTTGGCAGCAAAGGGCGCAATCTGCCGCGGGAAACCAAGGAAGCGATCGAAGCGCTGGATCTCAACGGGATCGAATTTGTGCAGACGACAAAGCGGTCCTATCCGTTAGGCACGTTTGCTTCCTATCTGATCGGCTTCGCGCAGGCGGACGACGACGGGGAAGTCAGCGGCCGGATGGGCATCGAACAATATATGAATGCCGCGCTGAGCGGTGAGGATGGCTATAAACGCTATCAGGCAGACAAAAACGGCAACATTCTGCCGGGCATGAAGATGGAAGAAAAGAGCGCCGTCAATGGCAACGACGTGATTTTAACGCTGGATCAGGGGATTCAGGAAGCGTTGGAAACGGCGTTCATGCAGACGCAGGCCGAGTTTAACCCGGAAAAGGTATGGGGTTCGGTCATGGAAGTCGAAACCGGCAAGATCCTGGCATGGGGCCAGTCGCCGTCGTTTGATCCGAACACGATGAATATTGATGATTACGTCAATTATGTATCGCAGATGCCTTACGAACCGGGCTCGACGATGAAGGTTTTCACGTATGCCGCGGCGATCGACAGCGGAGCGTATGACGGCAGCGTACTGGTGGACAGCTCGAAGTTTTGTTACGCGGCGGCCAACCGGAAGCCGTACCGCGTTTCCCAAGGTGATTCCCGCAAGATCGGCTGCATCGGCAATGCGTCGGGCAAAAGCTGGGGCATGATCCCTTACGATCTGGGCTTAGTCTATTCGTCCAACGTCGTGACTGCGAGCATCATTACGAATTTAATTGAACCGTCGGTCTATGAGGAGTATCTCGACCGTTTCGGTTTTTTCAAGCTGGTCGATACCGACGGCATTGCGGAAAGCACCGGCGTGAAGAATTTTACCTGGCCGGCGGACAAGCTGGCGCTGACCTACGGGCAGGGCTCGACCGTCACGATGCTGCAGATGATCCAGGCCTATTCCGCAATTTTCAACGACGGCACGATGGTCAAGCCGTACGTCATCGATCAGGTGCGTTCCTCTTATGACGATCAGAATGTGTTGTATCAGGGCCAGACGCAGGTTGTCGGCAATCCGATCAGCGTCGAAACCTCCAAGCAGGTCCAGCAGCTGATGTACGACACAGCCAACCGCGAGGACGGCACCGCCCGGTTCTATCAGATTCCGGAAACGACGATCATCGCCAAGACCGGAACCACCCAGCTGGCAGCGGTCGGCGGGGGCGGCTACAGCACGGGCAAGACGATCGTTTCGCTGATGGCGGCGATGCCGGCGGAGGATCCGAAGGTCTTGGTGTATTATGCGTTCCAGGCCGATTATGATAAGAACGCGCACGTCAAATCCGACGCGATCAAATCGGTGCTGCGCAAGGTCGCGATGACCTACAATTTTGCCGGGCAGCAGGACGTCAGCGAGCCGGGTGCGCCGTCGGCGGAAATCGTACCGATTCATGAATCCACGATGCCCTCGCTGATCAATCACACGTTAACCTACGCGCAGAACAAGCTGGCCGACAGCGAATGCGATGTGATCGTCTTGGGCGGAGGCGAGGAGATCATCGATCAGTTCCCGCAGGCCGGCGAGATGGTGGTGACGCGCCAGAAGGTTTTCCTGCTGACGGACACCTATCAGATCACGATGCCCGACATGAACGGCTGGACGCGCAAGGAGGTCAGCGGCTTCTGGAAGGCCAGCGGTCTGCCGGTCAAGATCGAAGGCTACGGCAAGGTCGTTTCCCAGAATATTCCGCCGGGGACGCTGGTCAACAAGCAGACGGCAATCGAGGTCGTGCTGCAGGAATAGACGTTTCATCCTTTGCAAACAAAGAAAGATCCGCATGAGCGCGGGTCTTTTTTCATAGGATGAAACAGAGGTGATCGGATGCTGAGCACGCGGATAAAAAAACGCATCAACAAAATCGTGATCGGCGGCACGGTCATTTTTGCCTTGATCATCGGCAAGCTGGCTTACGTTCAGATTCTGGATCGGGAAACGCTGTTTTCCAAAGCGCAGGATTTATGGGAGCGGGATTTCCCAGTGTCCGGGCTGCGCGGGAATGTTCTGGACATCAACGGCGAAGTGCTGGCGACGGATATTCCTTCGACGTCGGTCATGGTTGTTCCGGCTCAGATCACCGATCCCGACAGCACCGCCCAGCAGCTGGCGGACATTCTGGAAACGGAAAAAGAGAACATCTACAAGCAGATCACCCGCAAGGTTTCGACCCAGCGGATCGTCCCTTACGGCCGGCTGATTTCCAACGAACAGGCCAAGGCGATCGACCATCTGGATCTGACCGGCGTGTATCTGGTGCAGGACTCGCTGCGCTATTATCCCAACGGCGCCTACCTGGCGCAGGTGCTCGGCTTTACCGGCGTGGACAATCAGGGGCTGGCCGGACTGGAGCTGCAATATGAGGAAATTTTAAAAGCGAATAAGGGAAGTATGAAAATTCCATTCGACGCGAAGGGGCATCCGGTGAAAATCTATTCCGAGCGCTATGAAGCCCCGGGTCAGGGGATGGACGTCATGCTGACAATCGACACGCGGATTCAAAGTATTCTGGAGCGCGAGCTGAACAACGCAATGGAACGCTACAACCCGGATTCTGCCTGGGGGCTGGCGATGAACCCCAACACCGGCGAAATTCTGGCGATGGTGTCGAAGCCGGACTTTGATCCCAATCATTACCAGGACTACGACGAATCCGTCTACAACCGCAACCTGCCGGTCTGGATGAGCTATGAACCGGGTTCGACGTTTAAAACGGTGACGTTTTCCGCGGGGCTGGAGGAAGGACTGTTCGATATGGAACACGACGGTTATTACGACCGCGGTTATGAGATTGTCGAAGGTGCGCGCTTAAAGTCGTGGAAAGCCGGCGGTCATGGTCAGCAGACCTATATGCAATGCCTGCAGAATTCGTCCAATCCCTGCTTCGTGCACATCGCGCAGATGCTGGGCGGCGACAATCTGAGTAAATATCTTGACGCCTTCGGCTTCGGTCAGAAAACCGGCGTCGATCTGCCGGGCGAAGCCAAGGGCATCCTGTTCAATACCGACGACTGGGGGTTGCTGGAACAGTCAACGACGGGTTTCGGCCAGGGCATTTCCGTCACGGCGATTCAGCTGGTCACGGCCTTCTGCGCGATCGTCAACGGCGGGACGCTGTACCAGCCGTATATCACCAAGGCGATCCTGCATCCGACAACCAAGGATCCGATCGTCGAGGTGAAGCCCAACGCCGTACGCCAGGTCATCAGCGAGGACACCAGCTTCAAGATGCGCTACGCGCTGGAAAGCGTCGTGGCGTTAGGCGGAGCGAAGGGCGCGTATATCGACGGCTACAAGATCGGCGGCAAGACCGGCACGGCCCAGAAGGCGAAGGACGGCGCGTATATGAGCGGCGAATACATTCTGTCGACGATCGCCGCGGCTCCGATCGACGATCCGCAGATCGTCGTGTATATCGCGCTCGATGCGCCAAAGTCCAACATTCAGTACGGCGGCACCGTCGTTTCCCCGATCGTGCGCAATGTGCTGGAAGATGTGCTGACGCTCTATGAGGTCAGGCGAACCGACGATCAGATGGCGAAGATCAAGCTGTGGACCGATCCGGTGACCATCGAGGTCGGCGATTATATCGGCAAGGAATACAAAAAGGTGAAAAACGAAAATCTGAAGCTGGTCAAGATCGGCGAGGGCGACGTCGTCGTCGACCAGCTGCCAAGTCCGGGGGTGAAAATTGATGAACAAGGCACAGTCTGGCTCTACTGCCCGGCGGCGTCGGCTGAATGAGCTGCTGCGGGTGATTGGCATTGAAACGGAAGACACGACGGAGCTGACCGCACTCAGTGACCGGGCGCAGGAAATCGGCCGCGGTGGGTTGTTTGTCGCGCTGCGCGGCGACCGCGCGGACGGGCGGCAATGGGCTGACGCGGTGCGCTCGCGCGGGGGGTACGTGCTCAGCGATCAGCCGGGGGAACGGACGATCGTGCATCCCGATCCGCGTGCAGTCTATCCGCTGCTGCTGCAGGCATATTACGATTATCCGGCGCTGAAGCTGACGATGATCGGCGTGACCGGCACCAATGGCAAAAGCACGGTTACCCAGCTGCTTTACGACATGTTAAGCGGCGCCGGACGGCGCTGTTGTCTGATCGGCACCGGGCGGATTGTGATCGGCGATGAAATTCGCTTCAGTCCGAATACGACGCCCGATCCGCTGACGTTAACGCGCTTGCTGGACGAAGCGGTGAGACGGGGGATTGGTACCGTGATCATGGAGGTCAGCTCCCAGGCGCTGGCGATGCACCGGGTCGACGGGCTGTTGTTCGATCTGGCTGTGCTGACAAATCTGAAACAGGATCATTTGGATTATCACAAGACATTAAAAGCGTATCAGCGGGCGAAATTCATGTTGTTTGAGAAGCTGAAAGAGAAAGGCACGGCGATTTTGAATCAGGACGACCCGGTGACGCAGCGCTGGCTGAGTCAGCTGCACCGGCCGGTGTTTACCTATGGCCGGGACAGCGTCAATTTCCGGATTCATCCGGTCGCGGAAACGCTGGATTCGATCACGTTTGATCTCAACGGCCACCGCGTCGAAGCGCCGCTGGCCGGAATCTTTAATGAAGGGAATTTGGCAGCCGCACTGGCCTGCGGGTTCGCGCTGGATATCCCCTGGGCAGCGATGCTGGAGTTCGCGCGTCATGCGGCGTTGCCGGAAGGCCGGATGGAAATCGTATACCATCAGCCGGTGCTGGCCGTCGTCGACTACGCGCACACCGCCAGCGCACTGGAAGCGATGCTGAAGCACTGGCGTAAGGTGGCGGATGGGCGGCATACCCGTTTAAGCGTGGTGTTTGGCTGCGGCGGGGACCGGGAGGCGGATAAACGCCCGCTGATGGGCCGGATCGCCTGCACCTATGCCGATCAGGTTGTGTTGTGCGACGACAATCCGCGCACCGAGGATCCAGATCGAATTCTGGCGCAGATTGCCGCGGGCTGCGACGGCTCTGAGAAAATCATCCGCGACCGGGCGGAAGCAATAAAATTTGTACTCGACGGCGCGCAAACTGATGATATAATAGTAGTCGCTGGAAAAGGCGGGGAGACTTCCCTGATCCAGAACACGGCAAAGACTTGCCCCAGCGACCGCACGTTGATCGAGCGGTACTTCGGGTAAGCGGGGAGGACAGAAACATGTTTCTAACACTGGTCAGTGCTTTTGGAATCAGCCTGGTCGTCGTGCTTGCGACGATGCCGCTGCTGATCTCCTATCTACATAAAATCAACTACAACCAGACCGTCAGCGAATATTCGTTAGAAGAATACAAACAAAAACAGAAGACGCCGACGATGGGCGGCATCGTGTTCGTGCTGACGCCCTTAGCCGTAACGCTGCTTCTGCAGCCGGGGGCGATCCGCGACCTGCAGGCGATGATCGTGATGCTGGCGTATGTCGGCTACGGTCTGATCGGCTTTCTGGACGATTATATCATCGTGATCCGGCAGAACAACGAAGGCCTTAAGCCGCAGTACAAATTCTTTTTACAGCTGGTCTTAGCGGTGTTGTTCTTCTTCATGTACCGCCAGAACGCGTCGACGGATGTGATCCTGCCGTTTCTTGAATGGGTGATTCCGTTAGGCGGGCTGTATATGCTTTTGGTGTTCTTTATGTTCACCGGCGCGTCCAATGCCGTCAATCTGACGGATGGCATGGACGGTCTGGCGGCGGGATGCAGCTTTTTGGCCTTCGCGCCGTTTGTAATGTTCGCTCTGCAGCAGGACAAGCTGGCGATCGCGACGTTCATCATGGCGGTGATGGGTTCGCTGCTGGGCTTTTTGAAATACAATTCGCATCCGGCGAAGATCTTCATGGGCGATACCGGCTCGCTGGCTTTGGGCGGGGCGCTGGCTGCGGTCGGGATGATTCTGAAGCAGGAGATCGCCGTAGTGGTGATCGGCGGGGTGTTCGTCTGGGAAACGCTGTGCGTCATCATTCAGATCTCGTCGGTGAAGCTGCGCGGCAAACGCGTATTCCGCTACACGCCGATTCATTACAGCTTTGTTTTAGGCGGCATGCGCGAGACGCAGGTCGTTGTGATGTTCTGGATTTTACAGCTGGTCTGCACAGTGGCCGGCTTTCTGATTGGAGTGTTGTAATATGAAGGTTTTAATCATCGGCGCGGCCCGCAGCGGGACGCAGGCGGCGTATTTGCTGGCAAGTCATCATCATGCGGTCACGATCACCGATATGAAGCAGATCGACGCGAAACGCGAACTGGAAGAAGCCGGAGTTCAGGTATTGGATCACGGACATCCGGAATTTTTGAAAATGGAAAACTGGGATCTGATCGTCAAGAATCCGGGAATTCCTTATCATGCGCCGTTCGTGCAGTATTTCGTGGAGAAAAAGGCGCGGATTGTCAATGAAATCGAGGTCGCTTCGTGGTTTACCGATCAGTTTACCTATGCCGCCATTACCGGTACTAATGGCAAGACCACAACGACAACTCTGCTGGGCGAGCTGCTGAAACGCAAGCGTCCCAATGCCCGGACAGCGGGCAATATCGGCGTGCCGTTATCGGAAATTGTGCGCCAACAAGGTGATCAGAAGACGGACGTGGCGCTGGAGGTCGCTGCCTTTCAGCTGGTCGCGATGGAAAAGTTCCATCCAGCGGTGTCGGTCTGCATGAATCTGACGCCGGATCATCTGGATTATTTCGGTTCGCTGGACGCCTATTACGACGCCAAGATGCTCGTCTGGAAAAATCAGACCGGCGACGACTGGTTTTTAGTCAATCTTGACGATCCGGAAATCGTCAAACGCTGCGTGGATCTGCCGTGCCGCAGGGTGACGTTTTCGCTGGATAAGCCGGCCGACGTCTGCGTAAAGCAGGATCAGGTCTGGCTGTTTGATCAGCCGCTGTTTGCGCTGAGTGATCTGCATCTGCCGGGCCGGCATAACCTGCAGAATGCGATGGCGGCGGCCGCGATGGCGGTGAAGATGGGCGTGGACGCGGATCAGATCCGCGAAGGCATCCGCACGTTCAAGGGCGTCGAGCACCGGATCGAATTTGTGGCGGAAATCAATGGCGCGCGGTATTACAACGATTCCAAGGGGACCAACGTCGACGCGACGACGGTCGCCCTGAAGGCTTTTGACAAACCGGTGATTCTGCTTGCCGGGGGGTATGATAAAAAGACCGGCTTCGAGGGTCTGAAGCCGGTTCTGGACCGGATCGCGACGATGATCGTGTATGGCGAAACCCGCGATCAGCTCAAGGCGCTGCGGCCGGATGCGATCGTCGTGGAAACGATGGCGGAGGCTGTTGATCAGGCCTGTCAGCTGGCGAAGAAGGGCGATATTGTGCTGTTGTCGCCAGTCTGCGCCAGCTGGGATCAGTTTACCGACTATGAACAGCGCGGCCGCCAGTTCAAGGAACAGGTGTTGGCGCTGACCGGGCAGGCTGATGAAAAAAACGGTCTGTAACGCCGGTATTGTGCTTTAACCTTGAGCGATCCGAGATCATTGGCGTATCCGGTCACGACAGGTCATGCAGCGGATGTTCTTGAAGAAGACCTGATTTTCATACTTGAAACAGCTGCGATAAAATAAAAAAGATCCGCCGTCGAGCACTTGATCGCGAATATCCCAGGGCAGCTGCCCGGATTCGTTGATCGTTGGCTTCAACGGCGGATTTTTGGGTTGCGCATAAACCGGCACGTCTGAACCTGTTCAGCGGTTCAGATAATCGCAGACGGCCCAGAGGAACTCGGCGTTGGATGGTCGGCCCTGATCCGGATTGACGGAATACCCGAAAATCTCACTGATCAGGGAAGCATTGCCGCGCAGCCATGTTCGTTCAATGGCGCAGCGGATGTTTTTCTCAACCCGGTCTTTGGTGCTGTTAAACTTTTCGGCAATGATCGGATATAATCCGCGGTCCAGGTTCTTGAGCAGGTGCGGCTGTTCCGCGAGCGTGATCATCGCGAATTCCAAGAACCGGTAACCGGAAAGACTGCTGGGCATGCCCAATTCGTGAAGCAGCTGAGCCGAACGGCTTAACTGCGGCCTCCTGTGATTTTCAGGTGCCCGAAATAATTCACGGACGCAATAAAAAAGTCTGTGATGAAGCACAGCGTTTTCACTAATTGTATTCATGCTGAAAAAGTCATAACTCATATCCCTGGCACCCTCTTTTCTCCTGATTTGTTTGGAATCAGAATAAAAACAGAGGTCTGGCTTGCAGAAATGATAAAAAACGGTGCCATTTCAGATTACACTCTTTTTGTGACCTTGTCAAAGGTTTAACCGGAAATTTGGGAAAAGAATATTTGTAATTTCCCTGACTTTCAGATAAGATAAGACTGTGAAAAAGAGGGATGAATCATGAAACAACAACGTCAGTTTCCGACGGTGACCGTGACGAAAAAAGCGCAGCGCAGCCTGCAAAGCGGTCATCCGTGGGTTTACGGCGGCGAAGTCGTCGAAGTCAAAGAAACGGCGGACGGGCAGCTGTGCGATGTCGTCAATGAAAAGGGAACTTATCTGGGAACCGGGTTTTATAATGAACAGTCGCTGATCCGCGTGCGGATTGTTTCGCAGAATGCCAACGACGGATTTGACGAGGCGTTCTGGCGCCGCCGGATCGGGTACAGTCTGGATTACCGCCGGATCGTCATGGGCGAGGATTTCGGCTGCTGCCGGCTGATTTTTGGGGAAGCCGATCACTTCCCGGGCTGGACGGTCGATCGGTTTGGTTCGGTGCTGGTCAGCCAGATCATGTCGCTGGGGATCGAACGGATCAAGGATCAGCTGTTTGCCCTGTTGTGGGAAGAAATGGAAAAACGCGGTCAAACAGTCGCGGGAATTTACGAGCGCAACGATATTGCGCTGCGCAAAAAGGAAGGACTGAGGGAAGGTACGGGCTGGGCCGCCGGCTTCCCGCATCCTGAAAGCACGACGACGCAGATCGTGGAAAACGGAATCCGCTATGAGGTTGATTTTGGCGAGGGGCAGAAGACGGGATTTTTCCTCGATCAGAAATACAACCGTCAGGCAGCGGCCCGGCTGGCGAAGGGAAGATCGGTGCTGGACTGCTGCACGCATACCGGATCATTTGCGCTCAATGCGGCGAAGGCTGGGGCGGCGCGGGTGATCGCCGCCGATATTTCCGCCAGCGCATTAGCCAGCGCCAGAGACAATGCGCGGCTTAACGGATTGGAAGAGAAGCTGGAGTTTGTGCAGGCCGACGTGTTCGATCTGTTAGCGGATCCGAAGTGGAAAGCGCAGGGCATTGATTATGTCATTCTCGATCCGCCGGCGTTTACCAAATCCCGCAAAACGATCCGCAGCGCCTATCAGGGCTATTGCCAGATCAACACGCTGGCGATGAAGCTTTTGCCGCGGGGCGGATTGTTCGCAACGGCGTCATGTTCGCATTTTATGGAAGACGCAATGTTTGAAACGATGCTGCAGGAAGCCGCGCGGAACGCAAAGGTCGAGCTGCGGCAAATCGAGGTCCGTCATCAGGCCCCGGATCATCCCATTTTAATAACCGTGCCGGAAACCCGGTATCTTAAATTTTATTTATTCCAGATTGTGTGACGAAAGGAGAAGACAAACATGAAGGAAATTATGGACGCCAGTTCCATGAAGCGTTCGTTAGTACGCATGGCGCATGAAATCGTAGAAAAAAACAAGGGTGTGGAAGGACTGGTGCTGGTCGGCATCAAGACCCGCGGCGAATTTCTGGCGGAACGTTTAAAAAAGATGATCGATCAGTTTGAGGAATGCGACATTCCCTGCGACAGCCTTGATATTTCTTCGTGGCGCGACGATATAGAACGCGGCGAGGTTCAGCCGCCGGCCTTGCGCGTGCCGGTGCAGGACAGAATCGTGATTCTGGTCGACGACGTCTTGTATAAAGGCCGCACAGTGCGCGCAGCGATGGACGGCATCATGCACTTCGGCCGGCCGCGGGCGATTCATCTGGCGGTGTTGGTTGACCGCGGACACCGCGAGCTGCCGATCCGCGCCGATTATGTCGGCAAGAACGTGCCGACTTCACTCAATGAGGATGTGAAAGTGCTGGTCAGCGAAACGGATGATCAGGACGGAGTCTATATCAGTTAGTCTGGTTCAGAAGGAAAAGAGGAAACGCAATGAAGAAGATGAACGAACAAATTCTGGCGGACTATGCTCAACAACTGCTGAGCATCGACAGCCCGACCGGTTTTACTCAGCATGCGATCGACTGGATCGAAAAACAGGTGCAGGCGTTAGGCTACGCCTGTTATCGCAACGCCAAGGGCAATCTGATCGTGGAAATCGAAGGACCGGCCGATCAGCCGGCTGTTGCGGTGAGCGCGCATACCGATACGCTGGGGCTGATGGTCCGATCAATTAAAAAGGATGGCAAGCTGGCGTTTACCCGGCTGGGCGGGCCGTGCCTGCCGACGCTGGATGGCGAATATTGCCGCATCATCACACGCCAGGGAAAAGTCTATACCGGTACGATTCTGTCGACGGCCCCGGCAGTGCATGTCTACAAGGAAGCTTCGAGCCAGGAACGCTCGGAGGAAACGATGGAAGTACGGATCGACGAGCTTGTCCGCAATGAAGAGGATGTGCGCAGATTGGGAATCCAGGCCGGGGATATCATCGCGATCGACCCGAAGACGACGATCACCCCGAGCGGCTTCATCAAATCCCGCTTTCTGGACGACAAGATTTCCGCCGCGATCTTTCTGACGCTGCTGAAAGCGCTCAAAGATGAAAACGTGACCACGCCGCAGAAAACCTATTTCCTGTTCTCCACCTATGAGGAAGTCGGCCACGGCGCTTCGTGGATTCCAGGTGATGTCCGGGAGCTGTTGGCGGTCGATATGGGCTGCGTCGGTACAGATCTGAGCTGTACTGAGACCGATGTGTCGATCTGCGCCAAAGATTCCGGCGGCCCGTATGATTATCAGATGACCAGCCGGCTGATCGAACTGGCGCAGGCGCACCAGCTGCCCTATGCCGTCGACATCTATCCGTTTTACGGCAGCGACTGCGGCGCGGCGCTCAAGGGCGGCAACGATATCCGCGGCGCTTTGATCGGCCCGGGCGTGCATGCCAGCCACGGTATGGAACGGACGCACATGCAGGGCGTCAGCGCGGCTTACACGCTGCTGGCGGCCTACCTGCTTGAAAAATAAGCGAAGGATGCTCTGAAAGAGACAAATCCCGTTTATTGGACAGGATTTTCAATATCGAAGCCCGCAGCTGAAGTGGAAGTTCGATCTTCCGGCGGCGGGTTTCTTTTTTTTGCGCTGAAGATAGGGTGAAAAAATCAGGCCGGTCCGTTTCCCTTAATCAAGGGCAGAACTAAAGACGCATTTTCTGAAGAATTATGGTAAACTATTCGGTATAGAATTGAGGGGGAGTTATAAGTGGACGCAATATTGAACTTTTTCCGCTGGCAGGGAATGATCAAGCCGGCTCAGATCCGCGGCGAAATACCGAGCAACAAAGCGATTTACAAGCGCACCTATCAAATCGCCTGGCCCAGCGCCGTCGAGAGCGTGCTGATCGCGCTGATCGGAGCGGTCGATTTGATGATGGTCGGCAACCTGGGCTCGGCGTCGATCGCGGCGGTCGGCATCACCAACCAGCCGAAGTTTCTTGTGCTGGCGACGATCCTGGCGCTCAACACCGGAGTTACCGTGCTCGTTTCCCGCCGCAAGGGGGCGGGAAAGCAGGAAGAAGCGAATACCTATCTGCGCCAGGCGCTGCTGCTGAGCGTCGGGTTTTCTTTTCTGCTTTCCTTCTGCGGCGCGCTGTTCGCTCCGCAGATTCTGGCGTTTGCCGGGGCGACGCCGGATTATCTGGGCCTGGCGGTGACCTATTTCCGGATCATCATGTTCGGTAATTTCTTCTACTGCATCGGTCTGACGATCACCGCCGCCCAGCGCGGCGTCGGCAACACGCGGATTTCGATGGTGACCAACATCGCGGCCAATCTTGTCAACCTCGTGTTCAACGCACTTTTGATCAACGGTCTGTTTTTCTTCCCGCGCCTGGAGGTGGCGGGCGCGGCGATCGCGACGGCGATCGGCAATATCGTCTCGTTTCTGATCGCGGTGTATTCCGTCACGCATACCGAGGGCTTCTTAAAGCTGCATCGGCGGCAGTCGTGGAAGCCGGATATTCCGGCGATCCGCGATCTTTATAACATCAGCTGGTCGGCCTTTGTTGAACAGATCTTTTTGCGGATCGGCTTTCTGATGTACGCCAAAGCGGTGGCCGGCCTGGGCACGGTCGCCTTCGCCGCCCATCAGATCGTCATGAACATCATGTCGATTTCGTTCTCCGTCGGCGACGGGCTGTCGATTGCCAATACCTCGCTGGTCGGGCAGAGCTTAGGCGCCAGCCGCTCGGATATGGCGATCATCTACGGCAAGGTTGCCCAGCGGATCGGCTTGATTCTGGCAATTCTTGTCTCCGGTTCGATCACGCTGTTCCGCGCCCAGCTGATGGCGCTGTTCACCAACGAGGCGGCGGTGATTCTGGCCGGGGAAACACCGTTGATCATTCTTTCGATCACCGTGCTGTTTCAGATCGTGCAGGTCATCATCGTCGGATCGCTGCGCGGGGCCGGCGACGTCAAGTTTGTCGCGCTTCTGATGTTTGTCAGCGTCACGATCGTCCGGCCGGTTCTGACCTGGGTGCTGTGCTATCCGCTCAATCTGGGATTGCCGGGGGCGTGGCTGTCGGTGCTGCTCGATCAGTTCACGCGCTATATCGTCAGCTACTGGCGTTTCCGCGAAGCGAAGTGGACGCGCATTCAAGTGTAGGCAACAGAAGGGGGAAATTCATTGATTTCCTCCTTTTTTGACGGCCGGTTTTCAGGCAAATTGTAAAGTTTAAATCATCTGATGGAAAGCGCTTGAAAAAAATGGGTAAAAATCGGAAAGAAGCAGGAAGAAGTTGAAAATCGAGGTTTAAAAATCAAACCTTTTGTTTTATAATGGTAACGGTTAGAGAGTACAGGAGGTTTAACCATGACAAAAACTTTTATGTCCATGGATGGCAATACAGCTGCCGCTCATTGCGCGTATGCGTTTACTGAAGTAGCTGCAATCTATCCTATCACCCCATCCTCACCGATGGCTGAAGTCGTTGACGCATGGGCTACTCAGGGCCGTAAAAACATTTTTGACACGATTGTCAAAGTTGCGGAACTGCAGGCTGAAGGCGGTGCCGCCGGCGCGGTACACGGCGCTCTGCAGGGCGGTGCGCTGGCGTCCACATTTACGGCAAGCCAGGGCTTACTGTTGATGATTCCAAATATCTATAAGATGGCCGGCGAGCTGCTGCCAGGCGTTATTCACGTCGCAGCGCGTTCTCTGGCAACCCGTGCACTGAGCATTTTCGGCGATCACAGCGACATTTATGCCTGCCGTCAGACCGGCGTCTGCATGCTGGCGTCGCATTCCGTTCAGGAAGCAATGGATCTGGCCGGCGTCGCGCATTTAGCGGCGATCAAGGGCTCCGTACCGTTCGTTCATTTCTTTGATGGCTTCAGAACTTCTCACGAAATTCAGAAAGTCGAAGTCATGGATTATGAGTTCTTAAAGAGCTTGATCGACATGGACGCGGTTGAAGCGTTCCGGGCCAATGCGCTGAACCCGCATACCAACGCGGTAACCCGCGGCGGCGCGGAAAACGACGACATTTATTTCCAGGGCCGCGAAGCGCAGAATCTGCACTATGAAGCGATCCCGGATATCGTTGCCGATTACATGAAGAAGATCAGCGAGCATACCGGCCGCGAATACGCACCGTTCACTTACTATGGTGCACCGGATGCGGAACGCATCATCATTGCGATGGGTTCCGTTACCGAAACGATTAAAGAAACGATCGACGAGCTGACCAAGCGCGGCGAAAAAGTCGGCCTGATCAAAGTCCATCTGTATCGTCCGTTCTCCGTGAAGTATCTGACCGCGGTGCTGCCGGCTTCGGTCAAGAAGATCGCGGTTCTGGACCGCACGAAGGAAATGGGCGCCCGCGAACCGCTGTACCTCGACGTCTTAGCCGCATTAAAGGGCATGGATCTGACGATCATCGGCGGCCGCTACGGCTTAAGCTCCCGCGATACGCAGCCGAACCAGATCAAGGCTGTTTATGACGAACTGGCGAAAGATGCTCCGAAGGCGGAATTCACCATCGGCATCAACGATGACGTTACGCACCTGAGCCTGGAAGTCGATCCTGAATTCCATGTCAGCGCGGACTACACATCCTGCCTGTTCTTCGGTTTGGGTTCTGACGGTACCGTTTCGGCGAACAAGTCTTCGATCAAGATCATCGGCGACAACACCGATCAGTATGCGCAGGCGTATTTCCAGTATGACTCGAAGAAGGCCGGCGGCGTTACCCGCTCCCACCTGCGTTTCGGTCATTCCCCGATCCGTTCCACCTATTATATTGAAAACGCTGATTTCGTTTCCTGCAGCTTAGACGCTTACTGCTTCAAGTATGACATGGTCAGCTGCCTGAAGAACGGCGGAACCTTCTTATTGAACACAACGTTCTCCGCAGAGGAACTGCAGGATCACCTGCCGAACCGCATGCTGGCGCAGCTGGCGAAGAAGAACGCGAAGTTCTACATCATCGACGCGACCAAGATCGCTCAGGAAATCGGCATGGGCCGCCGGACCAACACGATCCTGCAGTCGGCGTTCTTCGCGCTGAACGAACAGATCATGCCGTATGATAAAGCGGTTGAACTGATGAAGTACATGGCGAAGAAGTCCTACTCCAAGAAGGGTGACGAAATCGTCCAGCTGAACTACAAGGCGATCGACCAGGGCAAAAACGGTCTGGTTGAAATCGAAGTGAAGCCGGAATGGGCTGAACTGAGCTATGATTCCGGACGCAAGCTGACCGGCGACGAATACTTTGACAACCATGTCATGGCGATCAACTCTCTGGAAGGCTATGATCTGCCGGTATCCAACTTCATGAAGTACGATATCCTGGACGGCTCGATTCACAACAGCGTTTCCTTCAAGGAAAAGCGCACGATCGCGGTTCAGGTTCCGACCTGGGATCCAAACAACTGTATCCAGTGCGGATTCTGCTCGTTCGTCTGCCCGCATGCGACAATCCGTCCGTTCTTACTGACGGATGAAGAAATCGCCAATGCGCCGATGGAATTCAAGACGATTCAGGCGATGGGCAAGGGTGTTGAAAATCTGAAGTATCGGATCCAGGTTTCTCCGGCGAACTGCGTCGGCTGCGGTCTGTGCGTTGTTGAATGTCCGGGCAAGGGCGGCAACAAGGCGCTGAAGATGGTCGATATCAACGAAAAGCTGGATCAGGAACCGCTGGCCGATTACCTGTTCAAGCACACCGAATACAAGACGAACTACTTCCCGGTGGACACGGTCAAGGGCTCGCAGTTCGCAATGCCTTACTTTGAAGTTTCCGGAGCCTGCCCGGGCTGCGGCGAAACGCCTTACTACAAGCTGGCTTCTCAGCTGTTCGGCAAGGATATGATGATCGCCAATGCGACCGGCTGCTCAATGATCTACTGCTCCTCGACACCGTCAACTCCGTTCTCCAACGATGCGGAAGGCAACGGCGTCGCCTGGGCGAACTCCCTGTTTGAAGACAACGCTGAATACGGCTACGGCATGGCTTTGGCGCAGAACTTCAAGGAAGCGCGCATCCTGTCGCTGATGGAAAACAACCTGGATTCCGTTGAACCGGAACTGAAGGCGGCGTTCGAGAAATATCTGGCGGCGGGCAACAACCGTGATGCACAGCGTGAAATCAAAGATGAAATCATTGCCGGCGTCAAAGCTTCCGCGAATGAAGCGGTCAAGGAACTGCTGGATTACGAACGCGACCTGGTCGGCAAGTCGATCTGGATCGTCGGCGGCGACGGCTGGGCTTATGATATCGGCTACGGCGGATTGGATCATGTTCTGGCCAACAACCTGAACGTTAACGTCCTGGTTCTGGATACCGAAGTTTACTCCAACACCGGCGGACAGGCATCCAAGTCTTCGCAGTCGGCAGCGATCGCGAAGTTCGCAGCCGGCGGCAAGAGCACCGCGAAGAAAGACCTCGGTCAGATCGCGATGGCTTACGGTCATGTCTATGTCGCTTCCGTTTCGATGGGCGCGAACCGGGCTCAGACGCTGAAAGCCTTCAAGGAAGCTGAAAGCTATGACGGACCATCCCTGATCATTGCTTACGCACCATGTGCTGAACACGGCATCAAGGGCGGTCTGGCGAACCATCAGAGAGTTCAGGCCAAGGCTGTTGAATGCGGCTATACTGTTCTGTACCGTTTTGATCCGCGCAACGAAGAACATCCGTTAACGATCGATTCCAAGGAACCGAACTGGGATCTGTTCCAGGCGTTCCTGCTGAACGAAACCCGTTACAGCCAGCTGCCGAAGCTGAAGGGCGAAAAAGCATACGAAATGTTCGAAAGAACAAAGAAGGATGCGCAGCGCCGTTATACACGCTTAGTCAAGCTGTCAGAAGAATAAGCTGAAGATCGTATAGAAAGCTGACCCTCATTTTGGGGGTCGCTTTTTTTTGCTTTTCAGCCGCTGTTGAATGGAAGCATGGAATTATTCCCTGATCGATTTTGATACATCTGAATTTGAATAAAACAAGCTCCTCTTTGCAGAAATCTGGCAAACAATGTCCGCCGGATGTCTAAGGCTCAGGATGAAAACCGCGGAAGGACTTGATAATTGATAGGGTTTTCATTATACTTGATAGTGGATTCGAGGTATGTACATGAAAGTATTGTTGTTTTTTGAAGGAGAAAAGGTGATCTCGACCTCCGGAATCGGACGGGCGCTGAAGCATCAGAAGCAGGCGCTGACGATGGCGGGGATTGAGTACACGCTGGATCCGAACGATGATTTTGATATTCTGCACATCAATACGGTCGGACCGGCCAGCGCGGGGGTGATTGCCAAAGCCCGCCGGGAAGGCAAACCGGTCATTTATCACGCACATTCAACAGAAGAAGATTTCCGCAATTCGTTTGTGCTGTCCAATCAGTTTGCCCCGCTGTTTAAGAAGCATCTGGTTTCGCTCTATTCCAGCGCCGATGCGATCATTACGCCGACGCCCTATTCCAAGAGCTTGTTGGAAGGCTATGGCATTGACTTACCAATTTATGCCGTGTCCAACGGCATTGATCTGGACCGCTTCAGCTACAATCCGGAAAAGGTCAAAGCGTATTACAAGTATTTCAGCCTGAATGAAACCGATAAGGTCGTATTGTCTGTCGGCTTGTATTTTGAGCGCAAGGGACTGCCGGATTTCATTGAGGTAGCGAAGCGTCTGCCGCAGTATAAGTTTATCTGGTTCGGCTATACGCCGCTGATCTCCGTGCCGAAGAATATCCGCGAGCTGGTTGAGGATCATCCGGCTAATGTGATCTTCCCAGGCTATGTTAAGGGCGCGATTATCGAGGGCGCGTATGCCGGAGCGAATGCTTTTTTCTTCCCGTCTTACGAGGAAACGGAAGGCATCGTCGTGCTGGAAGCGCTGGCCGCTTCCCAACAGGTCATCGTCCGTGACATCGGGGTGTTTGATCCTTGGCTGAAAGATCGGGTGAACTGTTATAAAGGCCAGTCTGTAGACGAGTTCGTCGAGCTGATCGAAGGAGTCGTTGAGAAGCGTCTGCCGTCGGTCAGCGACGAGGGGAAAAAGACGGCACAGGAACGCAGCATCGCCAGCGTGGGCCAGCAGCTGAAAACCATTTATGAAACCGTGCTGGAAAACAACCGGCCGGAGACGTTGTAAGGAGAGCAAGGCTCTCTTTTTCTTTGATTTGACGGGGATTTCTTAAGAAAGAAAAAAGAATCGGCGAAGGCGGTCTTAAGAGCGCGGGGCAGGAAGCCTTATTCCTTGTGTAACCTTGTTTTTCATTGTATAATAAGTTAACGAGGCTGAGGAAGTATGAAAAAAGCGCGAAACTATGTGATTAATATTCTGCTCATCGTAGGCTTCACAGCCGGAGTGCTGTGGTTTACCTTGAAGGATAATTTTAACGAAGTCATGGGGATTCTGCAGCAGGTGAACGCCGGCTGGCTGATCGTGATCATTGCGATCGCGATTCTGTATCAGTGTGTGATCGGCTGGATACTGACGCAGCTGACCCGCATCAGCAATCCGCATTACAAGTTGAATTATGGGATTGTCAACGCCCTGGTGGCTTCTTTTTTCCATGGCGTGACTCCGAGCGCCTCGGGTGGTCAGTTTGCCCAGGTGTATGTGTTTAAGAAACAGGGCGTGCCGTTAAGTGATTCGGCGAGCGTGCTGTGGATGGATTTTATCGTGTACCAGTCGACGATGATCGCGTCGGTTTTCATTTTGATCCTGCTGCGGTTTCATCATTTCTACACTAACTATTCGCAGTTCTTTTTGCTTGTCCTGCTTGGCTTTCTGGTCAACAGCCTGGTGATCATCGGGTTGTGGGCGTTAGTCCGGTTCCCGAAGGTTTACACATGGATCAGCACGACCGGTCTGCATCTGGGCTGTAAGCTGCATCTGGTAAAAAATCCGGAAAAAGCGCTGGCTTTATTAAAGGATCAGCTCGACCGGTTCGGTAGTGAAACCGCGAAGCTGAAAGGCCACCGGCCGCTGATTGTGCGAGTGACGCTGGCCAACTTTGTACGGCTCGGCCTGTATTATGCGATCCCGTTTTTCTGCGCGCAGGCGCTGGGCCTGAACGTCAGTCTTGATCTGATTATTGACTGCATGGCGCTGTCAGCGTTTGTGTCGATGATCAACGCATTCATTCCGATTCCGGGCGCCAGCGGCGGTACGGAAGCTACGTATGTTTTGATGTTTTCAACGATCTTCGGAAAGCTGGGCGCGACCAGCTCGATGATTTTATGGCGGTTTGCCTCTTATTACTTTATGCTGATCCTGGGCGGTCTGACCTTTATCTGGGTTAAGAGCCGGCCGGCGATCGTTGTCGAACCGATGCAGGAGGAAAAGAAATGAGAATTGGATTATTTACAGATACCTATCTGCCTGACGTCAACGGCGTCGTTTCTTCCATCGTGACGCTGCAGCAGGAACTAGAAAAGAATGGTCACGACGTGTTTGTGATCACGACCCATCCGGGACTGCTTCAGGTCCAGCGCGAAGGCAATGTGCTGCGGCTGCCGGGGGTGGAATTAAAAAGCTTATACGGCTATGTGCTGACCAGTCCGATTCATTTCGCGGTGCTCAAGGATATCCGCGAGATGGAGCTGGATGTGATCCATGCCCATACGGAATTCGGCGTTGGAATCTTCGCCCGCATCGTAGCGAAAATGCTGCAGATCCCGCTGGTGTCGACGTATCATACAACCTATGAGGATTATACACATTACGTCAACGTCTTTAATCTGGAAACGATTGATAAGGTCGCCAAGAAAGCGGTCAGCAGCTTAAGCAAGCTGTATGGCGAGACAAGCACGGAACTGATCGCTCCATCCCAGAAGACCAAGGAAATGCTGCAGCGCTATGGAATTAAAAAGCGGATTCACGTGATTCCGACCGGACTGGACCTGCAGCGCTTTGACGCCCACCGCACGGATGCGGAAACGATCCGGCAGCGGCGCGAAGAGCTGATGGCGAATCCGGAAGAGACGCTGATCATTTTCGTCGGCCGGATCGCGAAGGAAAAAAGCATCGACTTTGTGATCGACGGGTTTACCTATTTAAAAGAAGCCGGGGTGCCGGTTCATTTTGCGGTGATCGGCGGCGGGCCGGAGCAGGAAGCCTTGGAGAGCCATGTGCGCGAGCTGGGGCTGGATTCAATGATCACCTTTGCCGGGAAGAAGCCGGCGGACCAGATTCCTTCCTACTACCATTGCGCGGACGCGTTTGTTTCCGCTTCGCTGACTGAAACGCAGGGCATGACCTACATCGAAGCGTTAGCCAGCGAACTGCCGGTTTTTGCCCGGCCGGATGAAGTGCTGGAAGATCTGGTGCTGGAAGGCCAGACCGGTTTCCTGTTTAAGAAACCTGAACAGTTTGCCGAGAAAGTGCAGCTTTTCTTAGCGATGAGCGCAGAGGAGCGCGCCGTGATGAAGGCTGCCGCGAAGTCTCAGGTTGAAGTTTATGACAGCCGGATTTTCTATCAGAAGGTGCTGGAAGTCTATGAAAGCGCGACTGCGGAATACCGTGAGATGTACCGGCTGGAATCGATCCGGCCGAAGGACGACTGCGTTGAGCTGAAGGTCTGCTCGCCCAACGATGAAATCCGAATTCTTGTTTCGCTGGAAACGTATTTCAATAAGGGACTGCGCAAGGACGTGCTGATCAGCAGCGATGAGCTGGACGAACTGATCAGCGAGGAAGAAGCGGTCAAGGCGTATCAGAGCTGTCTGAAGCGGATCGCGGCGAAAGACCGCACGCGCAAGGAAATCTACGACTGGCTGACGCAGAACACGCAGCTGGATATCAAGCAGATCAACGAGATCGTTGAGAAGCTGGAAGAACGGGATCTGATCAACGACCTGCGCTATACCAAAAATCAAGTTTATAATCTGAAGCTTCTGATGCAGGGCAAAAACAAGATCAGCCGGACATTGCGGAAGAAGGGCATCCCGTATGAGATGATTGAATCCGTGTTCGCCGACGAGGATGAACAGTCGGAATTCCGCAACGCATTGAAGTGGGCGCAGAAGCTGCAGCCGACGATCAAGGAAAAATCAGTACGGATGAAGAAGAATATGATGAAATCCAAATTGATCGCTCAGGGCTTTGCGGTCGACGTGATCAACGAGGTCATGGACAACCTGAGCTTTGTCGAGGAAGAACGGGCCGAGCTGGAGAGCCTGCGCAAGACGGCGGCGAAAGCAAAGAAGCGGTATCAGTCGAAGTACAGCGGCACCAAGCTGCGCAATTACGTTTTCCGTTACTGTTCAGCCCAGGGCTTCGACGTCGAGGATATTTATTTAATTTTAAGTGAAATGGAGTGGGATGATGAATAAGAAAATCAGTGAGTTTAAGGAAGGTGAAAGCCTGACGCTGCCGCTTTTGCTTGTGCAGGTCACCAAGGGCGTGACGAGCAATGGTTCGCCTTATCTGTCTTTGACGCTGCAGGATAAATCCGGGACGATCGAAGGCAAGATCTGGGATGTGAAGGAAGAACAGGCGGCTGCCTGCGTGCCGGGACGGGTCGGCGAGGTCAGCTGCGAGGTGCTGCGGTACCGGAATTCACTGCAGCTGCGCGTGCACCGGCTGACGCCGATGGATCAGCAGAGTATTGAATTAAGCGATTATGTTATCGCTTCGGATATTCCCAAGGAGCTGTTGCAGCAGAAGATTCAGGACGCGATCAGCTCGCTGTCCAATCCGGTCTATAAGGGGATTGTCAGCGCATTGTTCGCGGAATACGACAAGCCGTTCTTCGATTATCCGGCGGCGGCGAAGAACCATCACAACTTCGTCGGCGGCCTGGCGGTGCATGTCACCGGGATGGTCGATCTGGCGAATGAGATCGTCAAGCTCTATCCGCTGCTGGATCGGGATTTGTTGGTCAGCGGCGTGCTGGTTCATGATCTGGGCAAGCTGACGGAACTGTCCGGCCCGGTCATGACGGAATATACGCTGGAGGGCAAGCTGATCGGGCATATCTCGATCATGCAGGCGAAGATTATGGAAGTCGCCGTTCAGCTGGGCTACGAAAAGAGCGAGGAAGCGATTTTACTGCGGCACATGGTCTTGTCGCACCATGGTCAGCTGGAATTTGGTTCGCCGGTCATGCCGATGGTCGCGGAGGCGGAAGTGCTGCATCTGATCGACAATCTGGACGCGCGCATGAACACACTGGATAAGGCGTACGCGCAAACGGAGCCGGGCAGCTTCACATCGCGTCTGTTCCCGATGGAAAACCGGGCGTTTTACAAGCCGAAATCGAAAAAGAATGAAAAACAGGATGAAGTGGATTGAGGCCACAGATTTCGGAAAGCTGAGAGGCATTATAAAATAAATATCTGATCATGAATGAGGTGCTGGATAATACCGTCGAAGTCAGCTTGTTTTCGTCACCGGATGGGTTTATGAAATTTATGTATCGTATGCGGGCATGGATGGGATTGTCTATGTGAATGAAGCGGACGCGTATCTGCGGCGGGAGGAAATCAAACGAGTCCTGGCTGAGGACTATCATAAGAATAAAAAACCGTCAAATGAGTTTATTGTGGAATTCGAAAATAAATACGAACTGAAAATTTCGTCTGATCTTTATTTTGACGGTTCCGCTTTGTGAAATGAAGACTGAAGAGAATGCTTATGTGTCATAAAGTAGCATATAAAAATTGATATGCAGCCCTACTATTCCAAACAAACATTGTTAAAAATGACGAAATCTTTTGAGGTTTTACATATCATATCGTGAATAACGCTTGATTTATCGGCATTTTCATGGTAGCATTATCCTAAGATATAGTGTAGAAATGTATACAAGGATACTTAGTTGAAAGGAGGGAAATTTGGTGGACTATTTATGGGTGTTGGTATTATTGATTTTGGGAGTTTGTATGGTCTGTTATCCTAAAATATTATGGAAAATAGAAAATTTATTCACAGTAAAAAATGGTGAACCAACCGAACTATATTTAGTATTAATGCGGATTGGTGGTGTATTTTTTATTATTTGTTCAGTTGGTATGATTATATATCTAATTATAAAATGAAACACCCTTATAGTTCTTAAATTGTATCCTATTATTCGAATTCAATAATTTCAAGAAAGGAGTAAACTGTATGAATAAAACTGTATGAATAAGATATTTAAAAAGGTTATATCATTGGCACTTATAGGAACGCTATGTATAGGTGCAAGTACGACGACTTTTGCAAGTGAGTTATCGCCGGAAGCAAAGGCAGAAGCGACACAAACTAATGAAAGTGAGCGGAAAGTAAATTGGTGGCAAGTTGGTTGGAAAGTTTTATCCGACTATTTTGAAAAACTTATCGATCTTGATGGACAGAGCGTAAAAGATAGTAATTGGGCATATCTTGTGTCTCCGAGTATTGAATTTAATACTGGCGAGATGGGAAATGAAGTATACTTTAAACCAGAAGTAAATAATTCAGTTGGTTCAATGCGTATGCATGGACATCGAGTGATTTTTGTTGATATTTTTGCTAAAATCAATCTTATTTTGTCTGATGCAAATAACGATACTGTTAGTAGTGCCGTTACAGAAACGAATCAGTATATGTTTTACGATAAAAAAGCGAGTGATCCTGCCGGAAAGTGGAAAGCTCAGTTTATTTCTTCTGAAAGTTTCAAATGGCAGTGCTATTATGCACACTATTATAATGCAAATACTAGAAGTGCATTGCCAGAAGTAGAGGATGGATTTTATTTTGGAGATAATAATCGAGTTTTTCAATTTTCTGAAAATCCATCACCAGCTACTTTAGCAAATAATAAGATTTTAACCATGACTGAATTAAATAATCAATTTATTAACCCTGCCGACGGCGAAGCTGTTGATTATCTAAAAGACTATGCTCCTGGAGATGAGGTTCATTTCGCAGATAAAGTTATTGATATAACTTATAATGCAGATGAGAAAGCCACAACCATTTTCTTTGATGAAAAAGTTTCTGGTGATCTTATTGGATGGAAATTTAATGGTGATTTAACAAATGAATATGCTATAGGAGATACAGTCAGCTTAAATTTTAATGTTGTTAAAATTGGAGAATACAACAATATTATATTTGAAAGTCTTGATTACTTTGAAGAAGCATTTTCACATGAAGATGGAGGAAAATATCCTGATATAAATAATTATAGATAATTTCTGGCTTTTCCTCTGACAGCCACACAGAAACAACCCTATCATAAGATGATGTTTCATTTTAAAATTGAATAATCGCCACCCCGCAGCGGCACACAAAGCAGTAAATCCGAAAAAGATTTGCTGCTTTTTTTGCGCCCATTTTTGGCAAATTTCCAAAAGTTCTGTATTAGACAGTGAAACCAAAAAAGGCTGCCGTTTTTTTCAGACAGCGGGCAAAACACAGTTTCCAAAACGCCTTATTGTCGGGAAAGACCGAGCTGCCGGAAAAGTTCTTGCCGGAAAGTCCGTCCATTCTGCTCTTTTGTGGTTTGTAGGGAATAAGGGGGAGAATGCCAGCCCGCAGCCTTTTATGAAAAAACTGGTTGCGATTTCCCGAAAAAGTGGCAGTAGGAAGTGAGCGGCAGTCCGGCAGTTTCTTAGAGCAAGATTCTACCGAGGTGCCAAAATTCGCTTATCGCTCATTTTGCCCCTGCGGGAATCTTGTTGGGGAGTGCCTTCCCCAAACCCTGCTTATGCGGCTTGCGCCGCTGAAAAACCCCTCAAAATATTTTTCGGATTTTTCAAAAACAGTTCCGCTTCACACCCTGTTTTTCTCCTATTAGTGAGAGGACACCACGCACAGAAAGGAGGTCAACCACCTATGAAACGATACAACACGCCGCACCGCAGCCGGGTAGTCAAAACACGCATGACCGAGGAAGAATACGCCGAGTTTGCCCAGCGGCTTTCTGCTTACCACATGAGCCAAGCCGAGTTTATCCGGCAAGCCATAACCGGGGCAGCCATACGCCCCATCATAACCGTTTCCCCCATCAATGACGAGCTGCTTGCCGCTGTCGGGAAGCTGACCGCCGAATACGGGAGGATCGGCGGCAACTTAAACCAGATAGCCCGGACGCTGAACGAGTGGCACAGTCCCTATCCGCAGCTTGCCGGGGAGGTACGGGCGGCGGTTTCCGACCTTGCTGCCCTAAAGTTTGAAGTCTTGCAGAAAGTGGGTGACGCTGTTGGCAACATTCAAACATATCAGCTCTAAAAACGCCGACTATGGCGCAGCGGAAGCCTATCTCACATTTGAGCATGACGAGTTTACCATGAAAGCCACCCTTGATGAAAACGGGCGGCTGATACCGAGGGAGGATTACCGCATTTCTTCCCTCAACTGCGGGGGCGAGGATTTCGCTGTTGCCTGTATGCGAGCCAATCTCCGCTATGAGAAAAACCAAAAACGGGAAGATGTGAAAAGCCACCACTATATCATCAGCTTTGACCCACGGGACGGGACAGACAACGGCTTGACCGTAGACCGGGCGCAGGAGCTGGGCGAGCAGTTCTGCAAGGAGCATTTCCCCGGACACCAAGCCCTAATCTGCACCCACCCGGACGGGCATAACCACAGCGGGAATATCCATGTGCATATCGTCATCAACTCCCTGCGGATTTACGAAGTCCCGCTTCTGCCCTACATGGACAGACCAGCCGACACGCTGGAGGGCTGCAAGCACCGCTGCACCAACGCCGCTATGGAATATTTCAAGAGCGAAGTCATGGAAATGTGCCACCGGGAGGGGCTTTACCAAATCGACCTCTTGAACGGCAGCAAGGAACGGATAACCGAACGGGAATACTGGGCGGCAAAGAAAGGGCAGCTTGCCCTTGACAAAGAGAACGCCGCCAGAGAAGCCGCCGGACAGCCGACCAAGCCCACCAAGTTTGAAACGGACAAGGCGAAGCTGCGCCGGACGATACGGCAGGCACTTTCCCAAGCTGGCAGCTTTGACGAGTTTTCTTCCCTTTTGCTGCGGGAGGGTGTGACCGTCAAGGAGAGCCGGGGGCGGCTTTCCTACCTCACGCCGGACAGGACAAAGCCTATCACAGCCCGAAAGCTGGGGGACGATTTTGACAAGGCTGCTGTCCTTGCCCTGCTCACGCAGAACGCCCACAGAGCTGCCGAACAGACCAAAGCCATACCCGAATACCCTGCCGCAGTTAAAAAGCCGTTACAAGGGGAAAAAGCTGCAAAAACCACCCCGGCAGACAACACCTTGCAGCGCATGGTTGACCGGGAAGCCAAGCGAGCCGAGGGCAAGGGCGTGGGCTATGACCGCTGGGCGGCAAAGCACAACCTAAAGCAAATGGCAGCTACCGTTACCGCCTATCAGCAGTACGGCTTTTCCTCCCCGGAGGAACTGGACGAAGCCTGTTCTGCCGCCTATGCCGCCATGCAGGAAAGCCTTGCGTGGTTGAAGCAGGTGGAAAAGACGCTGAACGGGAAAAAGGAGCTGCAACGGCAGGTGCTTGCCTATTCCAAGACCCGCCCTGTCCGGGACGGGCTGAAACAGCAGAAAAACGCCAAAGCAAAAGCAGCCTACCGTCAGAAGCATGAAAGTGACTTTATCATAGCAGACGCAGCCGCCCGCTATTTCAGGGAGAACGGCATTTCCAAGCTGCCGAGCTATAAATCCCTGCAAGCAGAGATTGAAAGCCTTATCAAAGAGAAAAACAGCGGCTACAACGATTACCGGGCAAAACGGGAGGAGTACCGCCGCTTGCAGACTGTCAAGGGCAATATCGACCAGATTTTACGCCGGAGCGAGCCGCAGCGCAGAAAGGAGCAGAGCCATGAACGGTAATATCCCCCGCATGGACTACCGCCAGTACCGGGCAGCCCGCCGCCTTGTGCATGAGTGCTGCAACTATGACAGCGGGAACTGCCTGCTGTTGGAGGACGGCGAGCCTTGCGTGTGTGTACAGAGTATCAGCTATTCGCTGCTCTGCCGCTGGTTTACCGCCGCTGTCCTGCCCCTTGATGAAGCACTGGAAGCCGCCCTCTTGCGCCGGGGAAGCCGGAAACGCTGCGCTGTCTGCGGGGCGTTCTTCTTCCCAAAATCCAACCGGGGGAAATACTGCCCGGACTGCGCCGGACGCATGAAGCGGATAAACGCCGCCAAACGGAAGCGGAAACAAAGGGAGAAATGTCACGCTTTAGGGCATTTCAAACCCGCATAAATCAAGGCTTTTTTGGAGGGTGTCAAAGGGTGCGTGATACATTTATCCTTTTCCCTTAAAAACGCCCCCTAAAAGCGTAACAGAACCCACAGACAGACACCACAAGGAGGTGAACCCTATCGCTGATTATATGACCGCAGGAACGGAGCTGCCCGCTTACCTGCCTTACCCCCGTTTCCTGCTGGAAACAGACCTATCCCACACCGCAAGAGAGTTATATGCGCTGCTGTTAGACCGTTCCACCCTTTCGCAGAAGAACGGCTGGCAGGACAGCGAGGGACGGACATACATTGTCTACCCCATAGCAGAGATAGCGGAAATGCTGGATAAAGGCTGCACCACCATAAAGGGCGCACTGAACGAACTGGACGCTGCCGGGCTGCTGGAACGCAGACGGACGGGCTTTTCTGCCGCCAACCGTCTGTATGTGAAAGTGCCGCCTATCCCAGTGGTACAGTTTTCCGACCAACTGACGGACGGAAAACCGCCCCTCATAAGGGCGGGAAACCGACCAACTGACAGCCGGAAAACTGACCTTATGACGGTCGGAAAACCGTCCCCTAACCAAACTAATATAAACAACCTAATAGAGAGCCAAACAAAAGGAGCGAGTGAGGGGCAGCCCCCCGCCGCTTATGGCAGATATAAAAATGTATTTCTTTCTGACACAGAACTTTTGGAGCTGGAACAGGACTTCCCCGGCAAGTGGGAGTATTACCTTGACCGCCTTTCCTGCCACATCGCTTCCACCGGGAAGCAGTACCAGAGCCATGCAGCCACCATTTACAAGTGGGCGCAGGAGGACGCTGCCAAAGAGAAGCCAAAGAAAGGCATACCGGACTATTCATTCAAGGAGGGAGAAAGCCTATGACCGATACAATCCACAACACCATACTGCCTATGACCGACACCACAGCCGAGCCGGAGGATTACACCGGGGAGGACGGGCTTTTATACTGCGGCAAATGCCGGAAACCCAAAGAAGCCTATTTCCCGGAGGGCAAGACCTTTTTCGGGCGTGACCGCCACCCGTCAGAGTGCGACTGCCAGCGGGCAGCCCGTAAGGAACGGGAAGCCGCCGAGAAGCGGCGCAGCCACCTTGAAACGGTGGAACGGCTGAAACGGCAGGGCTTTACAGACAAGACCATGCAGGACTGGACATTTGCCAACGATAACGGCAGCTGCCCGCAGATGAAGAACGCCGCCGGATATGTGGCACGCTGGGAACAGATAAAGGACGGGAACTACGGGCTGCTCTTGTGGGGCAGGGTAGGCACTGGGAAAAGCTATTTTGCCGGGTGTATTGCAAACGCCCTCATGGAGCAGGAAGTCCCGGTGTGCATGACAAACTTTGCAGCAATATTAAACGACCTTGCCGCCAGCTTTGCGGGCAGGAACGAATATATTTCCCGCCTTTGCAGCTTCCCCCTGCTCATCATTGACGATTTTGGAATGGAGCGTGGCACAGAATACGGTCTGGAACAGGTCTACAATGTGATTGACAGCCGCTACCGGAGCAGGAAGCCGCTGATTGTGACGACCAACCTCACGCTGGAGGAATTGCAGCACCCGGAGGACACCGCCCACGCCCGGATTTATGACCGCCTGCTTGAAATGTGTTCCCCTCTCTGCTTTACCGGGGAGAATTTGAGGAAAGCCGCCGCACAGGGAAAAATGGAACAGCTGAAACGGCTGCTTGCCGGAAAGGAGATTTGCCTATGACCGACACCCAGAGAAACAAACGCCCTGCCCGCCGCCCGGACTGCGTGACCGAAACGAGGATAGGCAACACAATCCTTGTGGTGTCTGGCTTTTTCAAGGAGGGGGCGACCGACACCGCCGCTGACAAGATGATGAAAGTGCTGGAAGCAGAAGCCGCCGCCGGATATTTGACCTGTGATAAGCCTGATTGAAAAACCGTCATTTTTACCGACCGTAAAGAAGCAGATTTGACGCTTTTGCCGCTATACAGACAGCCGCCCCATGTGGTACAATCAAGGTACGGAATAGTGGGGCTGGCTGTCGGAAACGGAGGAATTTATGTTAAGACAGACCACCCAGCAACTCATTACCGCCCTTTACCCAAGACTGTCCCATGAGGACGAGCTGCAAGGCGAGAGCAATTCCATTTCCAACCAAAAGAGGATTTTGGAAACCTATGCCAAACAGAATGGATTTTCTAATCTGCGCTGGTACACCGACGACGGTTATTCCGGTGCGAACTTTCAAAGACCCGGATTTCAAGCCATGCTTGCAGACATTGAAGCAGGGAAAGTCGGGACAGTTATCGTCAAGGATATGTCGAGGTTAGGGCGAAACTACTTACAGGTGGGAATGTACACAGAAATGATTTTCCCACAGAAAGGTGTCCGCTTCATCGCTATCAATGACGGAGTGGACAGCGCACAGGGGGAAAATGATTTTGCCCCGCTGCGGAACATTTTTAACGAATGGCTGGTGAGAGATACGAGCAAGAAAATCAAGGCAGTAAAACGCTCTAAGGGCATGAGCGGAAAGCCCATCACAAGCAAGCCCGTCTATGGCTACCTCATGGACGAGGACGAAAACTTTATCATTGACGAGGAAGCCGCCCCGGTGGTACGGCAGATTTACAGCCTTTGCCTTGCCGGGAACGGTCCGACCAAGATAGCCCGTATGCTGACCGAGCAGCAAATCCCCACGCCGGGGACGCTGGAATACCGCAGGACGGGCAGCACCCGCCGCTACCACCCCGGCTATGAGTGCAAGTGGGCGACCAATACCGTGGTTCATCTGCTGGAAAACCGGGAATATACGGGCTGTCTGGTAAACTTTAAGACCGAGAAGCCGTCCTACAAGCTGAAACACAGCATAGAAAATCCCCCGGAAAAGCAGGCGGTTTTTGAGAACCACCATGAGCCTATCATTGACCGGGAAACGTGGGAACGGGTGCAGGAGTTACGCAAGCAGCGCAAACGCCCCAACCGTTATGACGAAGTGGGCTTGTTCTCCGGCATACTCTTTTGTGCCGACTGCGGCAGCGTCATGTACCAGCAGCGATACCAGACGGACAAGCGCAAGCAGGACTGTTATATCTGCGGAAGCTACAAGAAACGCACCGCCGACTGCACAGCGCACTTTATCCGCACTGACCTCTTGACCGCTGGCGTACTCTCCAATCTGCGGAAAGTTACCAGCTATGCGGCAAAGCATGAAGCCCGGTTTATGAAGCTTTTAATCGAGCAGAATGAGGACGGGGACAGACGCAGGAACGCCGCCAAGAAAAAGGAGCTGGAAGCCGCCGAGAAACGCATAGCCGAGTTATCTGCTATCTTCAAGCGGCTGTATGAGGACAGCGTAACCGGGCGCATATCGGACGAGCGTTTCACAGAGCTGTCGGCAGACTATGAAGCCGAGCAGAAAGAACTGAAAGAACGTGCCGCCAGACTGCGGGAAGAACTTTCCAAAGCGCAGGAAGCCACCGCAAACGCTGAAAAGTTTATGAATGTGGTACGCAGGCACACTACCATTGAAGAACTTACCCCTACTCTGCTGCGGGAGTTTGTGGAGAAAATCGTTGTCCATGAAAGCGTTGCCCTTGACGGGAAACGCCGGGGCAAGTTACGCAGACAGGAAATCGAAATCTATTATTCTTTTGTCGGCAAGGTAGAACTGCCCGACACCTAACCGCCCGACCTATCCGACATACCTCATGTGCCGGATAGGAACGGCAAAATTTTTTACACTTCTATTACTTCTTTATCACACATAAGCAAATCTTGCGGGATTCTCTTTTCTTTTTTGTACACTCTATTATAATAAGGATAGCGATTGCGGACAGAGGAGGAAAAAATGGAATGATTGATATTCATTGTCATGTGTTGTGGGGCGTCGACGACGCGTCGCAGGATCGGGAAACAACGAAGAAGATGCTGCAAATTGCGGTAGAGGATGGAATTGAGGCGATCTTGTGTACGCCGCACAGTCTTCCTTATTATAAATATGAAAACGACGCTCAAACGCTGGCGGCGCCGTTTGCGGCGCTGCAGGAGCTGATCGCCGAAGAAAACTGGCCGATTGAAACGGCGCTGGGCTGCGAGTTCTTTTTGACCGATGCGTCGCTGGAATGGATCCGCAGCGGTCGGGCGCTGACGCTGAACGGTTCGCGGCGGCTGTTGATCGAATTTCCCTGGTATCAGAAGGTCCATCTGGGCAGCAGCGAAACCGAGCTGTTAAAGCAGGTGTTGGATGCGGGCTATGAGGTGATCATCGCGCATCCGGAACGGTATAAGAGCGTGCAGGAGGATTTCTCTACGCTGAAGCGATGGCGGGCTATGGGCTGCGATTTTCAGGTCAACCGGACTTCGCTGATTCTCAACGACGATAAGGAACAATGCGCGCTGGCCTGGCGGATGGTAGAGGAAGGCTATTGCGACGCCGTCGGCACTGACGCGCATCATTGCTGGGGCAAGCGGGTGATCAAGCTGAGCGATGTTCAGGCCGAGATTGAACGGCGGACAGACCGGGATACTGCTCTGTTGCTGTGCCATGAAAACGCGCGGCTGATCACGGGTGACGCCTTGATCCATCGCTGAGGTGAAAATCATCAGGAAAGGAATAGGACAATTTGACCGGCGTGAAAGCAGAACAACCAAGATCCGGGGCCAAATGAAAGGGAAAGGGGAAGGAAAATGAGTAAAAATATCATCGATCAGCTCTATCGTTTTGAAGGTCAGCCGGAGGCTTCATTTGCGGAAACCTTCGTCAGACAAGTCAAGGCTTTTAGCGGGGATGTCGTTGTTTTCGTGACAGCAGGCGGGTGATACCGAGGTACAGATAATCACAGCTGAGCGCTATTATGCGCGGGTGAATTCAGCAACGGGCGTGACGATCACCTTGGTGATTCGAGAAAGGGAGATCACGGCTTATGTTGCGGTTGTGGCCGGCGGCGAAGGACCGTTCAATATCAGCTGGGGCAACTATGAAAATTATTTGAAAAAGGTGGAGAAGCTTTTGCTTTCGTATGCTTTCAAGCGGATCCCGGGCGCGATCAGCGTTCGTCCTTAAATCATTTCAGAAAAAAGTTCATCCTGCGGGATAAGGATACGCCAGGGATAAAAATGCTCCATAAACAAGTGCTTTTTTGATTGTTGACAAGGGAGGAATTTATGAGTATACTTTTTGCAGTGATCCTTTAAGAGAGTCCCGTGAGGCTGCTCAAGGAAGATGAATACGTTTCGCCTGTTCATTTACTCCTGATCTTAAAGGGTCAGGAGTATTTTTATGAAAGGGGAACTGTATGAAAAAAACAGAGAAAAAAGGCAATCATCTTGCCGTCAAAATGGCGATCGCGATGGTTCTGGGGCTGATCTGCGGCCTGGCCATGCTGATGCTTCGTGAAAATCTCTTGACCTCGGGCCAGACCCAGACCTGGGTGGCTATCAACAATCTATTATTCCAGGATATTACGGCGGAGGCCGGCAAGAATGCGATCGGTTTGTTCTACATCGTCGGTCAGCTGTTTGTCAACGCACTGCAGGTCATCATCGTACCGATGATTTTCTGTTCGATTGCGTTGGCGATCTGTCAGATTACGGATACGCGCAAGCTGGGGCGGATTTCCAGCAAGACGCTGGGGACTTTCTTACTGACGACCGTGGTGGCGTTGGTGATCGCCGGCGCTGTCGGTCTTACCGTTTATGCGACCGGGGCTTTCAATGCGGTGGAAGTCAGCGGCTTGAATGTTTCGACGGGGTCCAGCGGAAGCAATCCGCTGTCAATCTTGTTGTCGATCGTCCCGAACAACATGACCAGCGCGTTCTCAACCAACGGACAGGTGCTGGCGGTGGTGTTCTTAGCGGTAGCGACGGGGTTGGGCATCAACGCCCTGGGTTCCAAGGTAACCGTTTTAAAGAAGCTGCTGCAGGAGATCAGCGATATCATCACAGTTTGCTTAAGCTATGTGATCAATAAATTTGGTCCGCTGGCAATCTTCGTTCTTTTGACCCGGACGTTTGCAATCTACGGCGTCGATCATCTGAAGCCGGCGCTGGCCTATGTCGTGACGACGGTGCTGCTTCTGCTGGCCTTCCTGATCGTCGGCTATGCGATCTTTGTGGCGGTCTTGGGCCGGATCAATCCGATTCCGTTCGTTAAGAAGATTGCGAAAGTTGCGGTGTTCGGTTTCTCTACTTCCTCCAGTGCGGCAACGCTGCCGCTGAACCGCAAGACGGTAACGGAAGAACTGGGCGTCAGTGATGAAATTGCATCGTTCACGCTGCCGTTAGGCATGACGGTCAACATGGACGGAACGGCGATCATGCAGGTCATTGCCGCGATCTTCGTCGCGGCCTCCTCCGGCTATTCTGTGACGGTTTCCAGCATTGCGATCATTGCGATCCTGGCGCTGATCGCTTCGATCGGCACACCGGCGGCTCCGGGGGCTGGAGCGGTCATCCTGTTCACAATTTTGACGGGGATGGGTTATACCAATGACGCGGCGTTGCTGGCATATTCGCTGATCCTGGCGATCAACCGGCCGATTGAAATGCTGGTTACTTCGCTGAACGTCGTCGGGGATGCTGCAACGTCGGTCATCGTCGCCCGCAGCGAGAAAATGCTGGATGAAAAGCAGTACAATGCCGAACAAAATTAGAGTGTGAAAAGAGTTGGCCAGAAGCTGAAAAATGCTTCTGGTTTTTTTCATATTTGTTCGTGACAAACGGAAATTTCAGTGCTATTCTAGTATTCAGTTTAAGGGGGAGCATTACTGATGAGAAAGCATCAACATCCGACAGTCAATGAGATTACGGAAGGGGTTATTTGGAAACAGCTGCTGTTGTTTTTCTTTCCGATTATGCTGGGAACGTTCTTTCAGCAGTTATACAACACGGTCGACGCGATTATCGTCGGTCAGTTTGTCGGCAAGGAGGCGCTGGCGGCGGTTGGGGGCGCGACGGGGACTTTGATCAATCTGCTGGTCGGCTTTTTTGTCGGCTTGTCTTCGGGCGCGACGGTCATTATTTCACAGTATTATGGCGCGCGAAAGGTGGAGCAGTCAAGCGACGCCGTGCACACGGCGGTGGCGATGTCGTTGATCGGCGGGGCGATCATGATGGTGATTGGGATCTTCGGCGCACCGGTGGCGTTAAGGGCGATGGGGACGCCGGAGAACATTATGAATTATTCATTGATTTATATGATTGTCTACTTCGTCGGCTTGATTCCGAATTTGATGTACAATGTCGGGTCCGGTATTCTGCGGGCTGTCGGAGATTCCAAGCGGCCGATGTACTTTCTGATTGTCTGCTGCCTGGCCAACGTGGTTCTGGATCTGCTTTTTGTCCTGGTCTTCCAATGGGGTGTCTTCGGTGCGGCGGCGGCTACCTGTCTGGCGCAGTTTATCAGCGGCGGACTTGTCTATCTGAGCTTATCTCAGGCTGAGGATGACCGTTACCGGCTGATCCGCAAGCGAATTCGGCTGCATGGCGAATTGTTGAAGGAAATCGTCGTAATCGGGATCCCGGCTGGGCTGCAGTCGGTCATGTATTCGGTATCGAATATTGTGATTCAGGCCAGCGTGAATACGTTTGGCACGGACACGATTGCGGCGTATACGGCGTATGGGAAGATCGATGGGATCTTCTGGATGATCATGGGGGCTTTCGGCGTGGCGATCACGACGTTTGTCGGACAGAATTTCGGCGCGCGTAAAATCGACAGGATTCACAAGAGCGTCAGGGTGTGCCTGGCGATGGCATTTGGCACAGCATTGGGAATGAGTGGGATCTTGATGGTGACCAGTCGCTGGATCTATCATTTGTTTACGCAGGACGCGGCGGTGATTGAGGTGGGGATGCAGATGTTGTTGTATCTGGCTCCCTATTATTTCACTTATGTGTGTATTGAGGTGCTGTCAGGGGTGGTGCGCGGCACAGGAGATTCTGTAATTCCGATGATCATGACCTGCATGGGGGTATGTGTATTGCGCGTCGTCTGGATCTGGATCGCCGTTCCGCTGAATCCTACAATTGAGAATGTTTTGTTCAGCTATCCGTTGACGTGGAGTCTGACTTCGATCCTGTTTGTGCTGTATTATCTGCAGGGTGGCTGGTTAAAGCGCAGGTTGAAAAAAGAAGAGAGAAAAGGGCTTCAAAATTGATTTGTTTATTCTTTTAAACAGTTTATAAGATTCGTCAGGATGTAAGCCAAGTTAGATTTTCTTGAGTTATAAAACTGTATAAATAAGAAAATCGAAGGTAAAAATTCTTCGATTTTTTATAATTTTTAGTGAACGTTCAGGACAAAAAACAGGTAATTCATTACATTTTAAGTGTTGAAACTGGAACTTTACTTACACTTTCATTGACATTCACACGATCTACTTTTATAATGTCTAATGTAAGAAGATAGGGTAATTATTTTCATTATAAATAAAATCGATCAGCGTGTCAATGCTTACAGACGTGATTACTAAGCATTATCCTGGTTGTAATGGTTTCTAGTATTCATATTATATTAGGAGGAATTGTATATTTTAAAATTCTCTGTATATGAGTTTATAAAAATATACTAAAGAAAGTATGTTGTTAAAATTTTTTATTGAAAAATTTCCTTTAGTATTTAAAAAAACTGATACTAAATTCAGTGTATCTGTCTTTGAATTTTTGATAATTATTTATTTTGTTTTATTTATCTATGAACAATCTAATACGTATAAAATCATGTATGATTTTATTTTGATTTTAATTATATCTATATGGTTTGGAGTGGCTAAAAATTTTTATAATAGAATTAAAAAATTAAAATATATCTACAATGAAAATTCTGATTATAATAATCTATATAAAAAATATAATAGTTCACTATTTAACTGGAATTTAAGCAGGTTTTTTTTCATAATTATTTGGATATTTAACATTGGCTTTGTTTGTTATACAGTTGAAAGTTTAGGTTTAATTCCTAATTCTTTTAGCTCAAAAATTCTATTTAGTATAACTTTAATATTAAATGGTTCTAGTTATTATGGTTGTATCTTACATGCTTGCTTTCTGGCAAAACTTTCTTCACTAAAATGGCTCTTTCAAAAATAGTGTTGGTGAGAGAAAAACCGAAACAAGAAAGA